>JAZRZU010000138.1:0-32642 GCA_045601465.1 Acutalibacteraceae bacterium | reverse complement strand
TGCACAAAACATGTGCAAAGGGCGTTTTAATGATGTATACTCTTTAATAAAGGTAGAGATATACCCTTTGTCTTTCATCGCCCAATAAAGCGCTTTCTAAGCCACTCGTGAGGTGGTGAGAACGGTTGGTAAAAGCATGCAGAGCAATACCGTATTCCGTATGCAAGCAAAGCCCTGAGGGGGTCCATGAAAAAGGAGAAGTTATCAAAAGTTTTCAGGTATTTTCGATTGTAAATTAATTGATGTTGGCTAGCTATTAACCCTTTGTGTTACAAGAATGCAAAAGTATATATACAGACAAAATCAAGGCAGCGGATGTGCTTTATAAAGCACATCCGCTGCTTTTTTAAGGAGTGTGATTATTCTTGGACAAGTTCAGCCGATTCGGTGGCATCGCTTTCTTCCAACATACTACGCAGGGCGGTGACATAAGGGTCATCGCTGGAAGCATGGGTGTTCACAACGTCAACCTTGTTATAAACCGGCATGCCGGTACCGGCAGGAATTAACTTACCGATGATAACGTTCTCTTTCAGGCCAAGCAACGGATCAACCTTACCTTTAATAGCAGCATCGGTCAACACACGAGTGGTTTCCTGGAAGGAAGCGGCAGATAAGAAGGAATCGGTTGCCAGCGAAGCTTTGGTAATACCAAGCAATACCGGCGAACAGGTTGCTTCTTTCAGATGGATTTCACCGGCGGCGATACGGCGGCGAACATCGGCATTTTCCGCATCAAATTGGCTACGGTCGATGGTAGCACCTGCCAGCAGATAGGTATCGCCTGCATCGTCTACCTTGACCTTGCGCATCATTTGACGGACAATGACTTCAACGTGTTTATCGTTGATATCAACACCTTGCATACGATACGTACGTTGTACCTCTTGGATGAGGTAGTTCTGCACCGCCTCGGCGCCGCTGATAGCCAAAACATCGTGCGGGTTGATGGAACCTTCGGTCAGACGATCACCTTTCTTGACACGGTCGCCGTCTTTCACACGGATACGGGAACCAAACGAAATGGGGAAGCTGCGCTCGTCGGGGTTCTCGGGATCTTCCGAAGTAACGTATACCACACGCTTTTTCTTTTCTTCTCCCAAACGGACAACACCGTCGATCTCGGAGATAATAGCCAGCGATTTCGGTTTACGGCCCTCAAATAATTCCTCAACACGGGGAAGACCCTGTGTAATATCCTCAGCAGAGGCAACACCACCGGTGTGGAACGTACGCATGGTCAGCTGAGTACCCGGTTCACCGATGGATTGGGCGGCAATGATACCAACGGCTTCGCCCACAGTAACGGGATCAACCGTAGCCAAGTTAGAGCCGTAGCACTTCGCACACACACCGTGTTTGGCTTGGCAGGTGAGTACCGAACGAATTTTAATACGTTCAACACCGTAGTCATTGACCAGCATTTTAGCGTCAGCGTCGGTCATCATATGGTTACGGCTGATGATCACTTCGCCGGTCTTTTCATCTACAAAGTCGTCGGCGAGGAAACGACCGACCAAACGCTCGGTCAACGGCTCGATCATTTCTTTTCCGTCTTTGATATCGTAGACTTCGATACCCTCGTGCGTGCCGCAGTCTTCTTCACGAATGATAACTTCCTGCGAAACGTCCACCAGACGGCGGGTCAGATAACCGGAGTCAGCAGTACGCAAAGCCGTATCTGCCAAGCCCTTACGAGCACCACGGGACGAGATAAAGTATTCCAAAATATTCAGGCCTTCACGATAGTTGGCACGAATCGGAACTTCGATGGTACGACCCGAGGTGTTAGCAATCAAACCACGCATACCGGCGAGCTGACGGATCTGGCTGATAGAACCACGAGCGCCGGAATCCGACATCATAAAGATGGGGTTAAACGGATCCATGTTGTTATTCAGGGCTTTGGTAACCTTATCGGTGGTATCGTTCCAGGTTTTGATAACCATCTGATACCGTTCTTCATCCGAAAGGAGACCCTGATTATACAGATCGGTGACTTGATCCACCGTTTTTTCAGCATCGGCGATGAGTTGCTTTTTCTCCGGCGGGATCGAGGCATCCACAACAGCGACAGTTAAAGCGCCACGGGTGGAGTATTTGTAACCTTGGGCTTTAATAGCGTCCAGTACTTCCGAAGTACGGGCAGGGCCGTGTACTTTGATACATTTCTCAATGATTTGAGAGAGCTGCTTTTTACCGACCTTGTAGTTGACCTCGTAGAGGAACATATCGTCGGTTGTTTTACGCTCTGTCAAACCGAGGTCTTGCGGGATGGGCTGGTTAAAGATGATACGGCCAACCGTTGTTTCTACTAAGCGGGACTGTGCAACACCATCGATGGTCAGCGTACGGCGCACACGGATCTTTGCGTGCAGACCGACAGCTTTATCCGCATATGCCATCAAAGCTTCGTTTTCGTCACGGAAAACCTTACCTTCGCCGAGTTCACCCGGTTTTTCGATGGTCAGGTAATAGGAACCAAGAACCATATCCTGGGTGGGAACCGCAACCGGACGTCCATCAGACGGTTTTAACAGGTTGCCGGCTGCTAACATGAGGAAGCGGGCTTCTGCTTGTGCTTCTGCGGACAGCGGTACGTGAACAGCCATTTGGTCACCGTCGAAGTCGGCGTTAAAGGCGGTACATACCAACGGGTGCAGTTTAATCGCACGGCCCTCAACCAATACCGGTTCAAATGCTTGGATACCCAAGCGGTGAAGTGTTGGAGCACGGTTGAGCATGACCGGATGGTCTTTGATAACGATTTCCAAAGCATCCCAGACTTCGGGACGAACACGGTCTACCATTTTACGAGCCGTTTTGATATTGCCGGCAGCACCGGTTTCTACCAAACGTTTCATAACAAACGGTTTAAACAGTTCAAGCGCCATCTCTTTCGGCAGACCGCATTGATACATTTTGAGTTCCGGACCGACAACGATAACCGAACGGCCCGAGTAGTCAACACGTTTACCGAGCAGGTTCTGACGGAAACGACCTTGTTTACCTTTGAGCATATCCGACAGAGATTTGAGTGAGCGATTGTTCGGACCGGTGACCGGACGACCACGACGGCCATTATCAATGAGTGCATCCACTGCTTCTTGCAACATGCGTTTTTCATTGCGCACGATGATATCGGGTGCGCCCAACTCCAACAACCGTTTTAAACGATTGTTACGGTTGATGACACGGCGGTAAAGGTCGTTCAAGTCAGAGGTGGCAAAACGGCCGCCGTCTAATTGAACCATCGGACGGATATCCGGCGGAATGACCGGGATAACGTCCAAGATCATCCATTCAGGACGGTTGCCCGACAAACGGAAGGATTCAACGACCTCTAACCGTTTCAGCAAGCGGGCACGTTTTTGCCCGGCTGCACCGCTGAGCTCTTCTTTGAGTTCGTTGGACAGTGCTTCCAAGTCGATAGCGGCAAGCAGTTTCTTGACGTATTCGGCGCCCATACCGGCATCAAATTCGTCTTCATACTTCTCCCGCATATCACGGTAATCTTTTTCACTTAATACCTGTTTTGCTTGCAAGGGGGTAGGACCGGGTTCTACTACGATGTACGAAGCAAAGTATAAAACCTGCTCTAACAAACGAGGAGAAACGTCCAGCAACAGACCAATGCGGGAGGGGATACCCTTAAAGTACCAAATGTGCGATACGGGTGCCGCAAGTTCGATATGTCCCATACGCTCACGACGTACCTTTGCACGGGTTACTTCAACACCGCAGCGGTCACAGATTTTTCCCTTAAAGCGGATACGTTTATATTTGCCGCAATGGCATTCCCAATCCTTAGTAGGCCCGAAAATACGCTCGCAGAACAAGCCGTCACGTTCCGGCTTTAAGGTGCGATAGTTAATGGTTTCGGGTTTTTTTACCTCACCGTAGGACCAGCTACGGATTTGGTCGGGGGAAGCAAGACCGATTTTAATCGAATCAAAAACGTTGAATTCAGCCATGATTATTTGCCCCCTTCTTTAAATTCATCCCAGCCAAGCACGTCAAAACCGTCAAATTCGTTTTCAACAGCCACGGTGCTGAATGTGTCCTCATCTACGATATCCTCTTCCGTCGGGTCTCCGTCCGGTATATCGCCTTCCTCCGGCTTATAATCCGGGTCGGCAACACCCATGTTCAAAGCATCGTCATCATCTTCAAAGGTTTGTTTCAGGTCGATTTCCTGCTGATCCTCGTCTAATACTTTGATGTCTAAGCCGAGCGATTGCAGTTCTTTGACCAACACCTTGAAGGATTCCGGAACACCGGATTGCGGAATGTTTTGACCTTTGACAATGGCTTCATAGGTCTTGACACGGCCTACGACGTCATCGGACTTAACCGTCAAAATTTCTTGCAAAGTATAGGCTGCGCCGTAAGCTTCCAGCGCCCACACTTCCATTTCACCGAAACGCTGGCCGCCGAATTGGGCTTTACCGCCGAGCGGTTGCTGCGTGACCAGCGAGTACGGACCGGTGGAACGGGCATGGATCTTATCATCAACCAGGTGATGCAGTTTGAGATAGTACATATAACCGACGGTAACCGGATTGTCAAATTGTTCACCGGTACGGCCATCGTACAGGATGGTTTTACCGTTCGGATTTTTGCCGGCTTGTTCCAAAAGCTCACAGATATCGCCTTCGTGCGCACCGTCAAAGACCGGTGTCATCACCTTGAAGCCAAGTGCAGCAGCAGCGTAGCCAAGGTGTACTTCCAATACCTGACCGATGTTCATACGAGACGGAACACCGAGCGGGTTGAGCACGATATCCAGCGGTGTGCCATCCGGCAGGAACGGCATATCCTCGCTGGGGAGAATGCGGGAAACAACACCTTTGTTACCGTGACGGCCCGCCATCTTATCACCAACGCTGATCTTGCGTTTCTGTGCAATGTAGCAACGCACGACCATGTTGACGCCGGGGCTGAGCTCGTCACAGTTTTCACGGGTGAACACCTTAACGTCTACAATGATACCGTATTCACCGTGCGGCACACGCAAGGAGGTATCACGGACTTCACGTGCTTTTTCACCAAAGATAGCACGCAGTAAGCGTTCTTCCGCAGTCAGCTCGGTTTCGCCCTTCGGGGTAACCTTACCAACCAAAATGTCACCGGAACGAACTTCGGCGCCGATACGGATGATGCCACGCTCATCCAGATCTTTTAAGGCATCGTCGCCCACGTTCGGGATGTCACGGGTGATCTCTTCCGGCCCAAGCTTGGTGTCGCGGGATTCGATTTCGTATTCTTCCACGTGAATGGAGGTAAAGACGTCCTCACGCACGACCTTTTCATTAATGAGAACAGCGTCTTCGTAGTTGTAGCCTTCCCACGTCATAAAGCCGATGAGCGCATTCTTACCAAGTGCGATCTCACCGTTACAGGTAGCGGGACCGTCGGCAATGACGTCTTGTTCATTCAAATGCTGACCCGGTTCCACCACAGGGCGTTGGTTGATACATGTACCCTGGTTGGAACGAGAGAATTTGACCAGTTGATAGGTGTCAATAGAACCGTTGTCATCACGCTGAACCAATACACGGTCAGCGGATACGTCGGTGACGGTACCGGCGGCTTTTGCCAGTACACAAACACCGGAGTCGACACCGGCTTTATATTCCATACCGGTACCGACAATGGGCGATTCCGTTTTGAGAAGCGGCACAGCCTGACGTTGCATGTTGGAACCCATCAATGCACGGTTGGCGTCGTCGTTTTCCAAGAACGGGATCATGGCGGTAGCAACCGAAACGACCATTTTGGGCGAAACGTCCATGTAGTCGATTTTGTCGCTTTCAATTTCCACAAATTCGCTGCGCAGACGAGCGTTTACACGGTTGCGAACGAAACGGCCTTGTTCATCCAACGGCTCGTTCGCCTGGGCAACGATGTAATCGTCTTCCATATCCGCAGGCATATACACTACTTCATTGGTGACGATGCCGGTTTCTTTGTCCACACGGCGGAACGGCGCTTCAACAAAGCCGTATTCGTTGATACGAGCGAAAGTGGCCAAATACGAGATCAAACCGATGTTGGGACCTTCCGGCGTTTCAATCGGGCACATACGGCCATAATGGCTGTAATGAACGTCACGCACTTCAAATCCGGCACGATCACGGGACAAACCGCCGGGGCCGAGCGCAGACAGACGACGTTTGTGTGTCAGTTCGGCGAGGGGGTTGTTCTGATCCATGAACTGGGACAGCGGGGAGGAGCCGAAGAACTCCTTGATCGCCGCCACGACCGGACGAATATTGATAAGTGCTTGCGGGGTGATGGTATCCAGATCCTGTGCTTGCAGGCTCATACGCTCACGAATCACACGCTCCATGCGGGAGAAGCCGATGCGGAACTGGTTCTGCAACAGTTCGCCGACCGAACGCACACGACGGTTACCTAAATGGTCAATATCATCTGTGGTACCGATATCATGGCCCAAGCAGTTAACATAGTTGATAGAGGCTAAAATATCGTCCACGATAATGTGGTTGGGAATTAATTCGGCTGCACGAGCGAGCAAAGCCTCGGTCAATGCTTCATCGTTATCAGCGCTGTCCAGAATTTCTTGCAATACAGAGAAGCGGACACGCTCGTTGAGCGTTTTCTTGACGGTTTCGTATACCGTCTCGCTGACAAATAAGGACAGGTCGACCATGCCGTTGGAGATGATTTTAACCTCATGTTGTTCGCCGTGTTCGTCAACGGTGACGTAAGCGACGCAAACACCGGCATTTTCAATTTCCATTGCACGGTCTCGACGGATGACTTCACCGGTCTCTGCCATCACTTCACCGGTTACCGGGTTTACGATGGGGCGGCTCAAACGGCATCCAGACAAACGATTGGAAATGCCAAGCTTCTTATTGTATTTATAACGGCCTACACGAGACAGGTCATACCGCCGAGGATCGAAGAACAAGTTTTCCAAATGCTGTTGCGAGTTCTCCAATGTTAACGGTTCACCCGGACGAAGCTTACGGTATACCTCCAGTAACGCTTCCTCGGTATTTTTGGTAATATCTTTCTCCATAGTGGCGAGAATACGTGCATCCTCACCGAAGAAATCCAACAACTCGGCATCCGATCCCAAGCCCAATGCACGCGCAAAGACAGTGACGGGCAGTTTGCGATTCTTATCGATACGCACGTAAAACACATCGGAAGAGTCTGTCTCATACTCCAACCAAGCACCACGATTGGGGATGACGGTCGAAGTGAACAGTTTTTTGCCGGTGCTGTCATAGGTCATGCCGTAGTAAACGCCGGGAGAACGTACCAACTGCGATACAATAACACGTTCTGCACCGTTGATGACAAAGGTTCCGCTCTCGGTCATGAGAGGGAAATCACCCATGAATACTTCAGATTCCTTGATTTCTCCGGTTTCTTTATTGATAAGACGTGCGCGCACACGCAAGGGAGCAGCATAGGTAACGTCACGTTCCTTGCACTCCTCCACGGTATATTTCGGTGTCTCATCCAGTCGGTAGTCCAAAAACTCCAACGAAAGATTGCCGGCGTAATCGGTGATGGTGGTGGTGTCGTTAAAGACGTCTTTCAGACCTTCTTCCAGAAACCACTGGTACGAGTTCTTTTGAATCTCGATAAGATTCGGCATATCCAACACTTCATTGATCTTCGAAAAGCTCATACGGGTTGTCTTGCCAAGTTGGACCGGTTTGATATTAACCATCGGCTTCCATCACTCCTGTTTTATAGTTTGCCTCGCCGCCCAAAAAGGCGACAATTCGGTGTCAAGTATGCAAATTGGGAGGCGGCAGAATTTTTGAAAAAAATCTTGCATTTCCTCTCCGCTTGTGGTACACTGTACCTGGTATTCGCATACTTCCCTATGATAGTGCAGTATACTATAATACAGGATTTCGCTGCCATTGTCAATGCCTATTTGAAAAATGGCAGGTTTTTTTATATTTTTTTCACTTTTTTCAAAAAAAGACAATTTTTTCGGTTGGATGTCGACAGGTTGACCGAAAAAAGAGGCGTGAAACACGTGGATGGGTTGTTGAAAGTTTAGAAAGGCGGCGCTTGGAATGAGAAAAAACAGTGGGCGATTTGTTGGGCTGTTGTTATGTATAGCACTGGTGTGTACGGCTTGCGGCGGAACGGATAAGGGGGATACCGATACAACGGCCACCACGACCACGACTGTACCGACGACCACGACGACACGTACACCGACCACCACGCAGAAAGCGCAGGCGAGCTCCGGCTTGTTGACCAACGCTCCGGACGGAAAAGCGTTTGATCCGGAACTTTTATCCCGTTTGTCTGCTGTATGTCGGGACCATAAAAATGAAATTTCTGTATATTATAAGGATTTAAAGACCGGGTACAGTATCGAGTTCCGGGCGGATGAAATTTATCAAACCGCCAGCGTGATCAAGGCGCCGTATGTGAAGCATTTGTTGGAATCCGGTGCAGATCTGACTAAAAAACTCAAAAGTTCCAACAAGCAGGGGTACAGCTATATTGATAAGTATCCCGAAGGGACCGAGTTTACGGTAAAGGAATTGATGGAATATGCCGTTCGGTATAGTGACAATACGGCGTATTACGTGCTGAATAAAGAGTTCGGATTTAACGGTTTCAATGCATACGCAAAGGGGCTGGGGGTTCGAGCCAATGCTGACCGCAACTTAGTGTTGCAATTTTCAAAGCCTCGTTTCGGATATTTGTCTGCTCGGGATGCCGGCTTGTATTTTGAGGATATTGCGAACTACATCGAGGGAACCGACGAACGTCAAAAATTGTTGAAAGAATGGTTGACTACCACGACGGTTGATGGAATGCTGGCTGATGCGTTAGGGAAGACGTATACGCTTGCTCACAAATATGGTCAACAGGATTTGGGATATGCGGCGGGCCGAGCCTACCACGATGCGGCGATTGTTTACAGTCCCAATCCGTACGTTCTGACCATCTTGTCAACCATGAAAGCGGATGCAACGGCGGACAAGGTGTTTAAAGACGTTGCGTTGCTGATCGATTCCATTCAAGCACAGATGTATCAGGGGTGAGTTCATGCGGGTTGTGATTAAAGTTGGTACTTCCACACTGGCCCATGCAACGGGACATATCAATATCCGTCGTGTGGAGCAGCTGTGTAAGGTGATGAGTGATTTAAAAAATGCCGGACATGAGGTTATTTTGGTATCGTCCGGTGCAATCGGCATGGGTGTCGGAAAGCTGGGGTTGTCATCCCGACCGACCGATATGGCGACCAAACAAGCTGCGGCTGCGGTGGGACAATGCGAGTTAATGTACATATATGATAAACTATTTGCGGAATACCATCATACCGTTGCACAAATTTTGCTGACGGGTGATGATCTCAACGACGAAAAGCGTCGTGGCAATTTTCATCAAACGTTGTTTCGGTTGTTGGAGTTAAAAGCGTTGCCGGTCATCAATGAAAACGATACGGTGGCTACCGAACAGATCGCTATTGGGGATAACGATACCTTAGGCGCCATTGTAGCGGTGAATGCGGGCGCCGATCTGTTGGTTTTGTTATCGGATATTGATGGGTTGTATGATGCCGATCCCCATACACATCCGGATGCACGACTGATTCCGTTGGTCGAGGGTTTGGATGCGGATATATTGAAGCTGGCAGGTGGTGCCGGTTCCGCTCTCGGTACCGGTGGCATGGCAACCAAGTTACATGCGGCACAGATTGCCACCGATGCCGGTATAGATATGGTCATAGCCAATGGAAAAGAACCGGAGAAGCTGTATGGGATTGTTGCCGGGGAAGCAATCGGCACACGGTTTAGCGGAAGGAAGCAACAAGTATGACAACGCAAGAGATATTAC
Organism: Acutalibacteraceae bacterium; assembly: GCA_045601465.1. GTDB lineage: Bacteria > Bacillota > Clostridia > Oscillospirales > Acutalibacteraceae > RGIG3009. The sequence continues at coordinate 22,784 of JAZRZU010000138.1, read as the reverse complement.
GTTCTGCGAAGCAAGCTTGCTCCAAAGCAGTGCTTTTGACTACCGAACAAAAAAATACGGCGCTATATGCGATGGCAGATGCGTTGGTGGAGCATACGGACCGCATTTTGAAAGCAAACGCATTGGACGTGGAAGCGTCAAGGAAAACCCTGTCGGCCGTGATGTTGGATCGGCTGTCGCTGACCGCCAAACGGATCGCCGATATGGCGGAGGGTGTTCGCCAGGTTGCCGCTTTGCCCGATCCGGTCGGACGTGTCTTGGAGAAAATTGACCGTGAAAACGGTTTGGTGATTGAAAAGGTCAGTGTGCCGATGGGCGTTACAGCGATGATTTACGAAAGCCGTCCTAACGTAACGTCGGATGCGGCTGTCTTAGCCTTCAAGAGTGGCAACGTATGTGTACTGAGGGGCGGAAAAGAAGCCTTTCGTTCTTCGCAAGCCATTGTGGATGCGTTACATGACGGGATGCGTCGAGTGGGTATCGATACCAATATGATACAGTTGGTGCAAGATACCACTCGTGCGAGTGCCGGCGAACTGATGAAAGCGGTTGGACTGGTCGATTTATTGATTCCTCGTGGCGGTGCCGGATTGATCCGTGCATGCGTAGAAAATGCGTTGGTACCGTGTATTGAGACCGGAACCGGTATTTGTCACATTTATGTCGATGCGGATGCCGATTTAGAAAAGGCTGTTGCGATTGTTGAAAACGCCAAAACCAGTCGTCCTTCGGTGTGCAACGCAGCGGAAGTGTGCTTGGTTCACAAGGATATTGCGGCGACGTTTTTACCGCTGTTACATGAGCGCCTTACGAATCGTGAGCAACCCGTAGAGCTTCGTGTGGATAGCCGTGCGGCAGAGATTATTGAAGGAACACCTGCCGGCGCACAGGATTTTGATACCGAGTTTTTAGCGTATGTTTTGGCGGTCGGTGTTGTGGATTCGGTGGAAGATGCCATTGCGCATATTGCCGCCCACTCGACGGGGCATAGCGAGGCAATTATTACGGAAAATAACGAGAGTGCTGCAAAATTTACGGCAGCGGTGGATAGTGCCGCTGTATATGTCAATGCGTCTACAAGGTTTACGGATGGCGGAGAGTTTGGGCTTGGTTGCGAGATTGGCATTTCAACCCAAAAACTACACGCCAGAGGACCGATGGGACTGCGTGAATTGACGACGTATAAGTATATTGTTCGTGGAAACGGACAGGTGAGGTGATAAAAATGGCACAGCAAGGAATTGGGTTTATCGGTGCCGGTAACATGGGTGGCGCATTGGCGGCTGCGGTTTGTAAGAGTGTAGAACCGTCTGCGGTGTTGGTAGCCGATAAAAACACAGACAGGGCAAAACAAGTGGCGGAAGCTTGTCACTGTGTTGCCACAGATGTGACAGATGTGGTTACAAAAAGCCGCTATATTTTTCTCGCTGTAAAGCCGCAGGTATTAGAGGCGGTTGCTTGTGAAATTCGACCTTTGCTTGCACAGCGACGTGAACGTGTTATTTTCGTGAGTATGCTCGCCGGTGTTACCACCGAGCGATTAAACGGTGCGTTTGGACAAGAGATCCCGATCATTCGAATCATGCCGAACACACCGGCTGCGATTGGTGAGGGAATGATTTTATACACGTCAAATGAGCTGGTAACCCAAGCGGAGTTAGACGAGTTTACGCAGGTTTTATCAGCGGCGGGACGGTTTGAGAGGCTGCCGGAGCAGTTGATCGATGCCGGCAGTGCGCTTTCCGGTTGCGGTCCGGCTTTCGTGTATTTGTTTATCGAAGCCTTAGCGGATGCGGGAGTACAATGCGGATTGCCACGGGATACAGCATTGTTACTCGCTTCGCAAACGGTTTGCGGTGCCGGAAAAATGTCCGTAGTCAGCGGCTGCCATCCGGCGGCACTCAAAGATGCGGTATGCAGTCCCGGCGGTAGTACGATTGAAGGTGTGCACGCTTTGGAGGATGGTGCTTTCCGTGGCGTGGTTATGGATGCCGTAGAGGCGGCTTTTAACCGTACAAAAGAATTAGGGAAATAAAAAAATGCCTTTGTTCTCAAAGAACAAAGGCATTTTTGTTGTACGATCAATCGCTTACGAACGGCATGAGGGCAATCTGGCGAGCACGTTTAATGGCGATGGTCAGCTCTCTTTGATGACGGGCACAGGTGCCGGTCACACGGCGGGGCAGAATCTTCGCACGCTCGGACACATACCGACGCAGACGGGCAACATCTTTATAGTCGATGCTTTCCACACGGTCGACACAGAATGCGCAGACCTTACGACGGCCTCTACGCATGCCACCACGGGGACGGTCCATTTTTTCCGTCCTTTCCATTTTATCAGACATGGAAATTTCCTCCTTTAATTCAAGACTTTGGGGATTCCTCAGAACGGCAGGTCATCGTCGGTGACGATCTCTTCGAAATCACCGGCATCGGCAGTCGAAAAAGCCGGCGCTGCTTCGTTGTAAGTAGGAATCTGGGAATCGGTACGGGGGGCCGCAGCACCGCCGTTTTTCGATTCGGCAAAGAACGCATTGTCAACCACCACTTCAAACACAGTGCGATTGTTGCCATTCTTATCGGTGTAAGAACGGCTCTGCAAGGAACCCTGCAACGCAATGCGCTGTCCTTTTTGGAAATAGCGGCAGATAAACTCTGCGGTGTTACGCCAAGCGACACAATTGATAAAATCGGTCTGACGCTCAGCGCCTTTCGGTTGATAAGCACGATCAACAGCAACAGAAAAACTAGTCACGGACACACCGTTGGTGGTCGATTTTTGCTCCGGAGTCGCCGTGAGACGACCTAACAGGCATACAGAATTCATGTGACAGCCTCCTTACTTATCCTTGCGGACAACCATGGAACGCAGAACACCATCGGTGATCTTGCTGATACGTTCCAGTTCTGCCGGAAACTCAGGGCCGCTGACAAAATTGTACAACACGTAGTAACCCTCGGTTTCATCGTCGATCGGGTAGGCCAAACGGCGTTTACCCCATTCGTCGATTTCGCCAATCTCCGAATTTTCCGCGATCAAGGTCTTGAATTTCTCAACCATAGCGGGGACGCCTTCTTCTCCTAAATTCAAAGAGAAAATGAAGACGGCTTCATAAGAACCTTTTACTGTGGGCATAATTGCACCTCCTCTTGGTCTATGGCCCCCTTACTGTGAAAGGGGCAAGGATATACGTTTTACGCAAAGCGCATAAAAACGCTGTATAATTATAACAATGAAATCAAGGTCCGTCAACCCTTTTTTAAAAAAATCTTTACAACCGCTGTTTCATAGCATATAATAGGATGACAAGGCTTGACCCACAGAAAGGATTTTCAGTATGCTGCAATTTGAAGAACTGCGTCTTCGCTTGGAAGGACATTTGGATGAGATTACAAAGTTGTCTGAGGCAATCGGCCTTGCGGCAATGAAAAATGAGCTTGAAGAGCTGGATATGCGGGCTGCTGCACCCGGATTTTGGGATGATATGGAAAAAGCGCAGCAAGTTACGCAACGAGCGGCAAATTTGAAGGATGCCATCGAACGATATGAGCAGATGGTCACCGAGTATCACGATACATTGACCTTGATCGAACTTGCCGATGAAGAGGGTGACCTGTCGCTGCTCGACGAATGCACAGCCGGTGTGGAGCACGTGGAAGCGGAAATCGAAGCGCAACGGTTGGCGACATTATTGACCGGTGAATACGATTCGCACAATGCCATTTTAACCTTTCATGCCGGTTCCGGCGGAACAGAGGCGCAGGATTGGGCGGAAATGTTATATCGTATGTATACGCACTGGGCGGAAAAGCGTGGGTTTACGTACAAACTGTTAGACTATCAAGACGGCGACGAAGCCGGTTTAAAAAGTGCCAGTATTCAGGTCAACGGCGAGAATGCTTACGGGTACCTCAAAGGAGAAGCGGGTGTGCATCGGTTAGTACGGGTTTCGCCGTTTGATGCTGCGGGACGTCGTCATACCTCTTTTTCGGCACTGGAAGTTGTGCCGGAATTGGATAACAGCGTGGAGGTTGAGATCCGTCCCGAAGATATTAAAATGGATGTGTTTCGTTCCAGTGGTGCCGGCGGTCAGCATATTAATAAAACTTCATCGGCTGTACGTCTGACGCATATTCCCACCGGTATCGTGGTAGCGTGCCAAACCGAACGCAGTCAGTTCCAAAACCGTGACACGGCAATGGGAATGCTCAAAGCAAAACTGGTGAAAATCAAAGAACAGGAGCATTTAGACCGTATCGAGGATATCAAAGGCAATCAAGCACAGATCGCTTGGGGCAATCAGATTCGGTCGTACGTGTTTATGCCGTACACCCTTGCCAAAGATCATCGGACCGGTTTTGAAATGGGGAATATCGGCGCCGTTATGGATGGTGATCTTGACGGTTTTATCAACGCATATTTGACCGCTGCGGCGAACGGTACCTTGGGATATAAAGAGTAATTTGTTCAAAAAAGGACAACCCTGTTGACTTTTTTGTCAATTATGGTACACTATAAAGAGAACTACAGTTGGAAAGAGGGATGACATGGATTTCCAGCCCATTGCAGAACATTTCGGCATTACCGGGTTGATTGCTCATGTGGAAGAAATACATTCCGGAAATATTAATCGCACCTTTTTAGTAGCTGTACAGAAAAATAATGACCAAAAAGAGTACGTTTTTCAACGCATTAACACCTTCGTGTTTAAAAAGCCGGAGGAGGTTATGCACAACATTTTGGCGGTAACGGAACACATTAAAGCCAAACTCATCGAAACCGAAGGTTCGTATGAACGGCGTGTGTTATCGTTCTTGGTTGGCGAGGACGGTAAACCCTATTATTACACCACCGATACCCAGCATTTTTGGCGGGTATATGAGTATGTGAACGATACGGTGGCGTATGATATTATGGAAAAGCCGGTTTTGTTTTACGAGGCGGGACATTCGTTCGGTGAGTTTCAAAAGAGGTTGTCGGATTTCCCGGCTCAAACTCTTTATGAAACGATTCCGAATTTTCATAACACACCGGTTCGAATGGCGGACTTCCGTCGAGCTGTTGAGCAAGACCTTGCCGGCCGTCGCCGTACGGTAGAAGCCGACATTCAGTTTTTACTTGACCGTGAAGCGGAATGTGGCGTGTTGCAGCAAAAGCTGGATGCGGGAGAAATCCCGTGGCGAGTTACACACAACGATACGAAGATTAACAATATTTTGTTTGATACCGAGACCAATCGAGGAGTTTGTGTCATCGACTTGGACACCATTATGCCGGGTACTGCTTTGTACGATTTTGGTGATGCGGTACGGTATGGCGCTTCAACGGCATTAGAGGATGAACCGGATCTGTCCAAAGTATCCCTTGATCTGAACCTGTATGAACAGTTTACCAAAGGTTTCTTGGAAACGATGGGTCCCTCGATGACCAAACAGGAGTTGGCGTTGCTTCCTCACAGCGTCAAGATCATGACGTTGGAGTTGGCCTCACGGTTTTTAGCGGATTATTTAAACGGCGATACATATTTTAAAATTCGGTATGACGACCATAATTTAGTACGTGCTCGGACGCAAATCCAACTGGCACGGGACATCGAGAGAAAATGGGACCAAATGTGTGCCATTGCCATTCAATATCAGAGATAATTATTAAGAAGAAAAGCATCGTTTTGATAAAGCGATGCTTTTCTTTTGTTTTGTGGTTGTATTTCCGCATAGATTATGGTAAAGTAGTATAGATATTAGAGAAAAGGAGGGGACGCTGGATGGATAACAGACCGATTGGTGTATTTGATTCCGGGCTGGGCGGCTTGACAGTGGTGCGAGAGCTTACGGCGCTATTACCGCACGAACAGATCGTGTATTTCGGGGATACCGGGCGCGTTCCCTACGGTTCTCGCAGCCCTGCCATGATTGAGCGTTTTGCAGCGCAGGATTGTCGATTGCTGCTTGCGCAAGGTGTGAAATACATCATTGCAGCGTGCGGAACGGTGAGCTCGGTAGCGGCGGATGTTTTGGATACGTTGCCTGTTCCCGCCATGGGGGTGGTGCAACCGACCGCAAAAGCGGCGCTACACGCCACCAAAATCGGTCGGATTGGCGTGCTTGGTACTTCGTTGACGGTGCGTTCGGGTTCGTTTGAGCGTGCCATTCGTCAAGAAATGCCGTCTGCACAGGTTTTTTCACAGGCTTGTCCGATTTTGGTGACGTTGGTAGAAAGCGGATGGATCGAGGCGGATAATGCTGCGACGATTGCGGTGGTGCAGAGGTATTTGGAACCGATGATCGCACAACAGGTGGATACGTTGATTTTGGGTTGCACCCATTTCCCGTTACTGGCGCCTATCATTTCGAATGTAATGGGGCCGGGGGTCACGCTCATCAACTCAGGTGCTGTTACGGCTGCTTCCTGTGTTAATGCTCTGGAAAGTCATGCATTGCTCGCTGAGCCGTTTGTGGATGGCGGATGTCGGTTTTTTGTGAGTGACCGTCCCCACAGTTTTACCCGTGTAGCCGAAATGTTTTTAGGACGTACGGTAAACGAAACGGTAGAGCACGTAGACATGGAGGATTGGGATAAGTGAACGTAACCATTTCCTTTTGTTCTGCGCAAACGGTGGATGATGAGCGTACCGAAACCGCTTTTACAACGACCGGGGTGTTGGAGATGACATCCGACGGCAAAAAGCTGTGTTATCAGGAGCCGCCGCAAGAGGGGGTTGCCGGTGCTGACGTTACGATAACGGTGCGTGGTACAAAGCTCCTAATTGAGCGACGAGGCGAAACCACCTCACAAATGATATTAGAAAAAAATAAACGGCATATATGCCGTTATGATACCCCGTACGGACGACTGATTTTATATACAATTGCCAGCTACGTTGCCTTTGATTTTCAGGAAGGTGCCGGCCAATTGACAGCACGTTATACATTGGATATGAACCACGCCGTGACGGCGCAGGAAATCGAAATTCAAATGAGGGAAGTAATACCATGTTAACCATTATGGAAAAAGCACAACAACAGTTACGCAAAGCGATAGAGCAGGCGGTTGCAGTAGCGGTAGCTACCGGCGAATTACCCGAGGAATCGTTGCCGTCGTTTGCGATAGAGATACCGGCCGATCGTACCCATGGTGATTTTGCAACAAATATTGCCATGGTTTCGGCACGTACTTTCCACAAGGCGCCTCGCCAAATTGCGGAGTGTATTGTGGACAAGCTGTCGTTAGACGGCACCTACTTGGAGAGAGTGGAGATCGCCGGCCCCGGATTTTTAAACTTCTTTTTATCGGCGGAGTATTATGCCGATATCGTAGCACAGGTGATTGAGCAAGGGGAAGCCTATGGCCGCAGTGATTACGGTGCCGGCAAAAAAATAATGGTGGAATTCGTATCTGCCAATCCTACCGGTCCCATGCATATGGGTAATGCCCGTGGCGGCGCATTGGGTGACTGTTTGGCGGCGGTTTTGGATGCCGCCGGATATGAAGTGTGGCGTGAATTCTACATCAACGATGCCGGCAACCAGATCGACAAGTTCGGGTTGTCGTTAGAGGTGCGGTATTTGCAACTGTATCGTGGCGAAGAAGCTGTGCCGATGCCGGAGGATGCCTACCATGGGGAGGATATCCGTGATCACGCAAAAGCTTTTGCAAAGTTACATGGAGATGCGTATGTGACAGCCGACGAACAAGAAAGAAGAGCAGCTTTGGTTGCCTATGCGTTGCCTCTTAATATTGAAAAAATGAAACAGGATATGGCCAAATACCGTATCGTATACGATCGGTGGTTTACCGAATCCACCTTGCATAACAACGGCGAGGTGCGTGAGGTGATCGATCTGTTGACAGAACGTGGCTTGACCTATGAAAAAGACGGTGCTTTGTGGTATAAAGCGGGCGAGTTCGGCGAGAAATATCAAGGGAAGAAGCACACCAACCGTGAGGGCGTTGAGGAAGGGATCAAGGACGAGGTGTTGGTTCGTGCAAACGGCAACCCCACCTATTTTGCAGCTGATATTGCTTACCATCGAAATAAATTTATGCGTGGATTTGATACCTGTATCGATGTGTGGGGTGCTGATCACCACGGACACGTGGCACGTATGAAAGGCGCTATGGATGCGATCGGTTTATCCGGAGATAAATTACAGGTCGTGCTGATGCAGTTGGTGCGATTGATGCGGGATGGCGAAGTTGTGCGCATGTCCAAACGATCGGGTAAAGCCATTCAGTTGGCGGATTTATTGGATGAGGTGCCGGTGGATGCGGCGCGCTTCTTCTTCAATCTGCGAGAAGCCTCCACTCAGATGGATTTTGATTTGGGATTGGCAATCGAGCAATCCTCCTCCAACCCGGTATATTATGTACAGTATGCGCATGCACGGCTGTGTTCTATTTTCCGCACATTGGCTGAGGATAACGTAACGCTCTTGCCGACCAATACCGCCGTTTTATGCCGATTAACTGAACCGGAGGAACGGGATCTTATCCGTCATATTGCGGGGTATGCGGCACAGGTCGTTACCTGTGCAAAAGAGCAAGACCCGGCCGGTATGACCCGCTATGCGCAAGAATTGGCAACACTTTTCCACAAATTTTACAATGCTTGCCGTGTGCGTGGCGTTGAAACGGATCTGCAACAAGCTCGACTGGCGTTGTGCGAGGCAACTCGTATTGCGTTATACAATGTGTTGACATTGCTGAAAATTGAAGCTCCCGAAAGTATGTAAACCCAAAATCCCCCACTCAATATGTTTGAGTGGGGGATTTTTTGCGTTTACGGTGTGTTGATAAGGCGCAATCCTTTGGGATACCGATTTTTCAGTCGGCCTGCTGTTGCTTTTCCAAAACCGGTTACAATGCCGTTTACGGCAACACCGGTGTAGCCGTTTCCGTCGACGAGGATCTCCTCGCCGTGCAAAAAGGCGGTAACACGAGGGTCGGATAATGGCAAATTTGTCAGGCGGATACAGGTTTTGTCGGTTGCGGCTTGAAAAGCTGCATGGGTGGGTTCTAATCTTTTGGTGCGTTCGCCGCACAACTGGGCTACCGGAAGGCCGGCATTTAAAATGTTGATACCACGTACAGCCGGGAATAACGGTGGCAGCAAGTGAACCGTATTGCCAAAGGTGGCAAATGTGCCGTGCGGGCTGTCGGAAAAACAGTCCTTATACAACGAGCGTGCCGAATCTGCATACGAGTCTTTTGGAGCGGGCAAAAACGGTTTTACGGGCGTTGCGTTGCCGCAGGCACGATAAAACAGCGCAATAAAATGACCTTCTCCGCCGTCGATGGGGAAGATACGGCGACAAGCTGTCGTATCAACTGATTTGGCAAAAGAATAGAGATCGGATGAAATAAAAGGGCGTATACGGTCAACGTCAAAAGCAGAACGTCCGAACGGCTTTTGAATTTTGATCAGTGTAAAATCCGGATGGTCCTGTAAAAAACGAATGACAGCGCCTTCGTTTTCCTCCGGTGCAAACGTACAGGTGGAAAATACCAGACGACCGCCGGGACGCACACATTGGGCAGCATTGTCTAATATCTCACGGCTGCGGTTGGCGCACAACTGTATAGTTTGCTCGCTCCAATCGGCAACGGCATCGGGTTCTTTTCGAAACATTCCTTCGCCGGAACAAGGGGCGTCCACCAGTACGGCGTCAAAAAAATCGGGGAGTGCATCTGCCAACAGTGTGGTATCACCGCAGGATACCACACTGTTACGGACTCCGCAACGTTCCATATTTTGCAGCAATATGCGGGCACGAGCCGGCACGTATTCGTTGGACCATAATAAACCTTTGCCTTGCAAAGCGGCGGCAATTTGAGTGGATTTCCCACCGGGGGCAGCGCACATATCCAGTATCCGTTCACCGGGGGTAGGGTTTAGCACGGTGACGGCGGACATAGCAGAGGGTTCTTGCACATAATAGGCGCCGGCGTGATGGAGGGGGTCGCAGCCTGCTCGAAACGATGCATTGGTAACAAATCCGTTTTGAGAGAACGGGGTCGGGGATACAGGGAAGCAGAGCGAGTCGCACAGTTGGGGAACGGTTGCTTTTAACGTGTTAACACGGATCCCACGTGTGGTAATCGGTTGCTCCCACGGTTCAAAAAGCGCCGCAAACTCCAAACCGAGCAGGCGGCGCATTCGTGTATCAAACAGAGGCGGGGTGGTCATGGGGTTTCCTCCGTATCCTTGCGTAAGCGGTGTCGAACCGAACGTTTGGGTTTTGGTAACGATTCTTCCGACAGGTCAGCTTTATACGAGGGCCCCAACGTATCAAAATAACTGGGGGTTTTGGCTGCGGATTCGGCATTTTTGATGGCTTGACAAGCTGTGTGGTGCTGGTGCCAACTCGGCAGCAAAAATAGAGGGATCAGGGCGGGGGACATATGACGCCAAACCGCTATCCATGACGAAACACCGTATTCTGAACCGTCCGCAGAAAGGTAGGTTGGGAAAGCGTCTTTCAACCAAAAAGCAAGGATGATGAAAAAGATGGCATCTGCCGCCGCAATCAGCAACAACAGTCCTTTTTTGCGTGGCAACGCAAAAAAGAAAATGACAGCCAGCAACATAACTACCGTGGCGATAATCAATAACAGGGGATTAAACACGTGTGTGGAGTTTTTGACATAAATGCTGTATATCGCCATTACTTGGATGGCGGTGGTAAGGGTCAATAATACCCATGCCATGGCTCGACAAATCAAAGTGAAAACACGCATGTTGTGTTGCTCCTTTATTGTAAGATCGTGTATAGTGTAACACAAAATTCGATATTTGTAAACACTGATAAAAAACACTTGATTTTTTTAAAAAGGTATGGTATACTAACAACAATGATAGAATTTAGTAAAGGAGTGGGGCGACCCACTCCTTTGCATTTGTAAGGAAGGGAATCGCATATGGCGAAGGAAAAGCGCTCTGCCGGCGGTAATGTCGCAGCGGTTTGCCGAGCCTTGACAGAACCGCTTGCCGAACAGTTGGGAGTATCGATTTGGGATGTGCGGTTTGTCAAAGAGGGCGCAGACTGGTTTTTGCGGGTCATGATTGACAAGCCGGAGGGGATCACCATCAACGATTGCGTTGATCTGACACATTTGTTAAATCCGGTGCTGGATAAAGCGGACCCCATCCCGCAGTCGTATTGCTTAGAGGTGATGTCACCCGGCATCGAGCGAGAGCTCACACGTCCGGAACACTTTGAGGCGTATGTCGATCTGCCGGTAACGGTAACGCTGTATCGACCGGCAGAAAACGGACAGCGAGAATTTGTCGGGTTGTTGACAAGCGCTGACGAGGGACAACTGGTTATCCGAGATGAAGAAGAATCATGGACTTTCTCTCGCAAAGAGGTCGCGGCGGTGCATGCCGTGGATTTGTGGGATGACGATAGTACAAATGGAGGAATGACAGAAAATGAATAACAATGCGGAATTTTTTGAGGCGCTGCGCCTGTTGGAAAAGGAAAAAGGTATCGACGGCGAATATTTGCTTGAAAAGATTCGTGCCGCCATCATACTGGCTGTTAAAAAGGATTATGGCGGAAAAGAAAACATTGCGGTCGTTTTAAATCCCGAGACCAACGAATTTTCGGTATCTTTGCGTAAAACCGTGGTAGAAGAAGTGGTTGATCCCGACGAAGAAATGTTGCCGGAAGAAGCGGTGCGCTATTCCAAAAAAGCAAAGCTCGGCGATGTTGTAGAAATCAAACTTGAAACGAAGCAGTTTGGCCGTATTGCGGCACAAACGGCAAAGCACGTGATCCGTCAGGGTATTCGTGAAGCAGAACGTGGACAGCGGTTTATTGAATTCCAACGGCATAACCAAGAGCTCGTGACGGCGCTGGTCAGCCGTGTAGACCCGAAAACGGGGGCGGCTACGGTGGAAATCGGTAAGTCGGAGGCAGTGCTTCCCAAGAGTGAACAGGTCGGGGAAGAAGAGCTGCGTGAGGGTATGCGCATTAAGGTATACGTTGTGGATGTCAAGGATAGCGAAAAAGGCCCTCGTGTTCTGATTTCCCGTACGCACCCGGGTCTTGTTAAGCGGTTGTTTGAAATGCAGGTTCCGGAAATTTTTGACGGTACCGTTGAAATTAAAGCAGTATCTCGTGAGGCGGGTTCTCGCACAAAATTAGCAGTATTGGCTCACGATGAAAACGTGGATGCAGTCGGTGCTTGTATCGGTGCCAAAGGTGTTCGTGTTGCGGAGATCGTCGAAGAACTCGGTGGTGAAAAAATCGATATCATTGAGTACAGTGAAGATCCTGAGAAGTTTATCGCAGCGGCATTATCTCCTGCAAAAGTTGTGAGCGTGGAGGTTGACCCCGACGGTGCAAAAGCGTGCCGTGCCACCGTGCCGGATGCGCAGTTGTCGCTTGCAATCGGCAACAAAGGTCAGAATGCACGCTTGGCTGCTAAATTGACCGGCTGGAAGATCGATATTCGTCCCGAAAGTGGTTTTTACGGCGAAGAAGAATAATCCCGAAAGCAGCAACAGAAAGGAAGACGGCCTATGCAACAAAAGCGAATACCGCTTCGCAAATGTACCGGTTGCGGCGAAATGAAACCAAAAAAAGAACTGGTACGGATTGTGAAGAGTCCTGAAAATGATATCTCGATGGATACTACCGGGAAAAAAGCGGGGCGTGGCGCTTACCTGTGTCCGAACGAAGCGTGCCTTATGGCAGCACGCAAGGCAAGGCGGTTGGAAAAAGCCTTTTCCTGTCAAATCCCTGCTGCTGTGTATGCACAATTAGAGGAGGAATTGCGTACCCATGACGACCTCTAAACTGATTGGATTATTGGGTATGTGTCGCCGTGCCGGTCGGTTGGTAACCGGCTTTGATGCGGTGGTGGCGCTGTGCCGAGAACAATCGGCGCTGTTGATGATTACCACGGATACTTCGAAACGTACCGTAAAAGAACTACGGTTTCGTTTGGCAAACGTTCCGTTATATCAAATCCCTCTTACCAAAGAGGAAACAGCACACGCAATCGGGTCACAAAAACCGATTGGGGTGCTCGCCACGGCAGATGACGGCTTTTCAAAGGCTATATTACCGTATGTAACAGAGGAGGAATCCCATTATGATGATTAAATATCGCATCAGCGATGTCGCCAAGGATTTCGGTGTTGCCGGCAAGGAAATTATCGAACTGCTTTCCCGCTTTTCGGATACACCGAAAAAGAGTGCCACGGCACTCGTTGAGGATGAACTCGATATCGTTTTTGAGCATTTTACTCAACAGCATAACATGGAAAACTTAGACGCCTATTTTGCCGAAGCGGAGAAACGTCGTTTGGCGAAAGTAGAGGCGAAAAAGGCTGCCGAAAAGGCGGCGGAACCGGTCGTTGTTGCACAAGAAGCGAAAAAGCCTGCGAAAGCAGAGCCAGTTGCCGATCCGAACAGTCCGGTAGCGATGGCGCTTGCCGCCAAAGCGGCTGCCCCCAAAAAGGAAAAGGTAAAACAACCCGCACCCGCCCGTGCACCTATTGAGCGTCGCACGGTGGATACCCGTACGGTACAGGTGAACGTCGGGAATAAATACGATGAGAAATTTGATGTGATGGCACAGGTGTCCAACCGTGTACGTGGTGACGGTGGCGGCATCAAAAAACAGAAGATCAATCAAAAATCTCAGCAATATAAGAAACCGCAACGTCGTCGTGAAACCGAAGCGGAGCGTCTGAATCGCATCCAAATGGAACGCAAACAGAAACAGATGACCATTACGGTGGGTGACACCATTACCGTTTCGGAGTTGGCGCTCCGTTTGAAAGCAACGGTTGCGGAAGTTATCAAAAAATTAATGGTTCTCGGTATGATGGTGACCGCCAATGAGGAAATTGATTTCGATACGGCATTTTTGGTTGCCGAAGAATTCCATGCTAAGGTTGAGCGTGAAGTGGTGGTGACCATCGAGGAACGCATCATCGACGACCATGAGGATGAGGATACCGATTTACAAGGTCGTGACCCGATTGTTGTGGTTATGGGTCACGTTGACCACGGTAAAACGTCGGTATTGGATGCGATCCGCAAGACCAAAGTAACATCCGGTGAAGCCAACAATATTACCCAACACATTGGTGCTTACCGTACCAAGATTCAAGGACAATCGATCACCTTCCTAGACACCCCCGGTCATGCAGCGTTCACTGCCATGCGTGCTCGTGGCGCCCAAGTAACCGATATTGCGATTCTGGTCGTGGCGGCGGATGACGGTATTATGCCGCAGACCATTGAAGCAATCAACCATGCGAAGGCTGCCGGCGTGTCGATTATCGTGGCGATCAATAAGATGGATAAACCCACCGCTAATCCCGATAAAGTCATGCAACAACTCACCGAATACGAGTTGGTACCGGAAGAATGGGGCGGCGACGTGATTTGTGTACCGGTGTCGGCGCTTACCGGTCAAGGTATTGAGCAGTTGTTGGAATCGGTGTTGTTGGTTGCCGAGATCAAAGAACTCAAAGCAAACCCCAACCGTGCTGCCAAAGGTTCGGTTATCGAGGCACGGCTGGATAAGGGCCGTGGTCCCATTGCCACCTTGTTGGTGCAAAACGGCACCTTGCATGCAGGCGATATCGTGGTAGCGGGTACGGCGGTTGGCCGTGTGCGTGCCATGGTGGATGATTGCGGTCGTAAAGTGACCACAGCAGGTCCTTCGGTGCCGGTGGAGATCATGGGTCTTGCCGAGGTGCCGGTTGCCGGTGATACGTTTAACGCTGTCACCGACGAACGGTTGGCACGTGAACTGGTAGAACAGCGCAAACAAATGGTCAAGGAAGAACAGTTCAAGCAATATCAAAAGGTGACGCTGGATAATCTGTTTGACCAGATGCACGAGAACGATATGAAAGAGCTCAGCGTTATCGTCAAAGCCGACGTTCAAGGTTCGGTTGAGGCGCTGCGTCAATCCATTGAAAAGCTCAGCAACGAGGAAGTTCGTGTGCGTGTCATCCACGGTGCAGTCGGTGCCATCAGCGAGAGTGATATTATGCTGGCTCAGGCATCCAAAGCAATCGTGGTGGGCTTTAACGTTCGTCCTGAACCGCTGGCACAGGTTGCCGCCGAGCAAGCAGAGGTTGATATGCGTATGTATCGCATCATCTATGACTGCTTGGACGAGATCGAGGCTGCTATGAAAGGTATGTTGGCACCCAAAACACGGGAAGTGCTGCATGGCCGTGCCGAGGTTCGTCAGGTTTACCGCATTACCAACGTCGGTCTTGTTGCCGGTTGTTATGTCTTGGAAGGGAAAGTGTACCGTAACGATTTACTGCGTATTGTGCGTGACGGTATTATTATCGGGGACGATAAGATGATTTCGCTCAAACGGTTTAAAGATGACCAAAAAGAGGTCGCACAAGGATACGAGTGCGGTATCGGATTGGAGAAATTTACCGATATTCAAGAGGGCGATATTTACGAAACCTATATTATTGAGGAGTATCGTGATTAAATGCGATTCGCCCCTTAGGTAACAAGAAATCTGCCGTTTTTCAGCAGATTTCAAAAGGAGGATTCGTATGGGAAGTTATCGAATGGACCGTACCGGCGAGGATATTATGCGGGAATTAACCGCTATTTTGCGAAAGGTAAAAGATCCTCGGGTAACGGGTCTTATCAGTATCGTACGGGCAGACGTTACACGGGATATGTCTTATGCGACGGTGTATATCAGTTCGATGGATGGCATCGAAGCAGCCAAGACAGCCGTGAAGGGGTTGACGTCTGCTGCCGGTTATATGCGGCGTGAACTGGGTGCCGCATTAAAGCTCCGCCACGTGCCGGAACTGCGGTTTGTGGCAGATGATTCCATTGCATACAGTTCGCATATTTTGGAACAATTACAACGGCTGGAAACTGAAAAACCGGAGATGAGGGACTCGGATGTGTAAAATCACGGTGTCGGATGCGGCAGCTATGTTGCAAGACGCCGACCGTATCTTGATTTTGATTCACCAGTATCCCGACGGGGATACCATCGGTTCGGGGTTTGCGCTGTGTCATGCTTTGCAACGATTAGGCAAGCAGGCACAGGTATTATGCCACGACTCGATTCCGGAAAAATACGAATATATGACAAACAAAGTGCCGCAAATGGAATTCGAACCCGCCTTTATCTGCTCGGTGGATGTCGCTGACCGCAAACTGCTTGGGGAGTCGTTACAAGAGTATGCGGATCGGGTGAATCTTTCCATTGATCATCACGGTTCCCATCGGCAGTTCGGCAAACACCTGTTGCTCGACGACTCTTGTGGTGCCAATGCGATGATTGTATTACAAGTGATCGAGCAACTGGGTGTGGAGATCGACCCGCTGACGGCGGACTGCTTGTACACCGGCATTGCCACCGATACGGGTTGCTTTAAGTATAGCAACACCACACCGCTTACACATCGTATGGCGGCACAGATGATGGAGGCCGGAGCAAAAGCGGAAACCATTAACCGTGAAATGTTTGATATCAAATCACGTGCACGGGTGAAGTTAGAACAGATGGCGTTGCAATCCATGACGTTTTATGATAACGGTCGCTGTGCGTTCATGTCCATTACGGAGGAGATGATCGCACAAAGCGGCGCCAGCGAAAATGACATGGAAGGCTTATCGCCGATGGCTCGTCAAATTGAAGGGGTATGGGTTGGTGTATTGCTGCGCCAAAAACCGGATGGTACATATAAGATCAGTGTGCGTACCGGCACCCATGCCGATGCTTCTGCCATCTGCGGTTTGTTGGGCGGAGGCGGTCATCCACGTGCCGCCGGTTGCACTTTGACCGGAGCAGAAAGCGCCGTGGTCGCACAGCTCTTGGATGCCATTCATCGTGCTGTACCTCGACTGGCCGAGGTGCGATAATGGATGGAATTTTGTGCGTGGACAAGCCACAGGAAATGACTTCGTTCTCGTGTTGCGCTTTATTGCGTCGGTTAACCGGCGAAAAAAAGGTGGGGCATGCCGGTACGCTCGATCCCATGGCAACCGGTGTATTACCGCTGATGTTCGGGAAGGCAACTCGTGCGATTCCGCTGTTGCCGACACACGATAAGCAGTATGCGGTGACGTTGCAATTTGGGTTGCAAAGTGATACGTTGGATTGTTGGGGAACGGTGACCGAAACCGGTCGAGGATATCCCACCTTGTCTGCGATAGAAACGGTATTGCCGATGTTCCGAGGCGACATCTTACAGGTGCCGCCGATGATGTCGGCTCTCAAAAAAGAGGGCGTGCGGTTGTATGAACTTGCTCGTCAGGGGATTGAGGTAGAAAGAGAGGCTCGGCCTATCACGATCTATCGGCTGGATATCGAGCAATATGATCCGAAAAAAGGTGAACTACAACTGGTATGTACGTGTTCTGCCGGTACGTATATGCGCACGCTATGTGATGATCTGGGACGTGTGCTGGGCTGTGGGGCTATCATGACGGCTTTGCGGCGAACCGAGGCAGCAGGGTACGGGCTATCCGATTGCATAACACCGGATGCGTGCCGTGATTTGGCAGATAAAGGTGAACTTTCTGCTCGTATCTTACCGATTGAAACTGCGTTTTCCATCTACCCCAGGGTGCCGGTAACGGCGGCACAGGCAGTACGATTTCAAAATGGCGGGGATTTATCGGTTGATCGTGTCAGCGCCTTGCCGGATAACGCTGAAATCGTGCGTATCTATAATCCGGAACAGGTATTTTTGGGTTTGGGTAAGGTAACCACGGAAAGTATTCGTGTTCTGCGTATTTTCGTTTAAAAAAGGAGGACCTTGTATGAACGAAGAAAGATCTCGTGAACAACTGAACGAACAGGAATTGCCGACTGAACGTCCGGTGGTGCGTTTGAAAAGGCATAGGAAAGTTCGGTATGCAGCACCGCTTGGTTTTTTTGTTTTATTGTTTGCGGTTATCGGCGTCATCTCGGTTATGACGAACACGGTGCGTTGGTTTATCCGCATGGGAGACGATACGCCGCTTCGGAACGAGTTGTATACTTTTCTGGATCCGGTTATGCAGTTCTGTCCTTCGGAATTTACAAGCGTGGAGGAAAGCCAGGATCCGGATCTGTTGTTGATTGCGGCGGTGTACCGTGTGTCCGAGCAAGAACGCATCCGTCAATTACGTGAAAAGGATGAACAATGCACCTATCCGATCGAGGAAAAACAGTACCGTATGATCGTTCCGCAAACCACGATTGAAAAATCGTATCAGCATTTGTTTGGCACGGCGGCACTCACACATCGAACGGTCGGGGATATTGAGTATAACACGGAAAACAGCTGTTATTACGTGCCGATGGCGATGAACACGTCGGGTTATACACCCCTTTTGGGTCGTATTACGCATAAGAAGGATACGTATACGGTACAGGTCGCCTATGTAGCCAATGCCGATATCCAGGTGGACGAGCGTGGGAACAATATCGAACCAACCATCGATATGGCAAAGTACAGCCAACGGTATACCGTCAAGAAAACCGACGGGGGATGGCAACTGGTTGCGGTAGCGGCGTGGTAAAGGAAATAAAAAGCAAAGCGTCTGCTTTACGCAGACGCTTTTTTTACGAAAATTGTGTGTTTTCCTCTTTTTTTTCACCGATAAATATGGTACACTATTATTGAATGTTTTTCCGGGAGGATTGTCATGCTTGAACTAAAACACGTGGATTATACGGTTACGGATGGCGATAACCGTATTGATATTGTCAAAGACGTTAGTTTTACGGTAGACGAGCGGTTTGTTGCGATTACCGGACCGAATGGCGGCGGAAAATCCACGCTTGCCAAATTGATCGCCGGTATTCTGACACCGACTGCGGGTCAGATTTTATTAAACGGTGAGGACATTACGTCTTTGTCCATTACCGAACGAGCGCAAAAAGGTGTTAGCTTTGCGTTCCAACAACCGGTGCGGTTTAAGGGGATTACGGTACACGATCTGTTGTCGCTCGCATCGGGAAAAAGTATTTCAGTTTCCGAAGCGTGCTCCTATCTTTCGGAGGTTGGTCTGTGCGCCAAGGATTACATTAACCGTGAGGTTAACGCCAGTTTATCGGGTGGGGAACTCAAACGCATAGAGATTGCTACCGTTATGTTGCGGGGCACCAAGCTGTCGATCTTTGATGAACCCGAAGCCGGTATTGATTTGTGGAGTTTCCAAAATTTAATCCAAGTTTTTGAGAATATGCACAGTAAACAGGGCGGTTCTATCTTGATCATCTCGCACCAAGAACGCATTTTGAAGATTGCGGATAAGATTGTTGTGGTGGCAGGAGGCCGGGTGACCGATATCGATACGCCGGAGGTTATCTTACCGAAAATGCTTGCCCAAAACAGCGCTTGCGAAGCTTTGACGTCAAAACTGAAATGAGGACGACCGTATGAAAACAATTGAAAAGAATTTATTGGCGGCGGTTGCCGACCTGCATGATGTTCCGGCGGGTGCGTATAACATTCGTGCGAATGGACAGTTGGCGGGACGTAATACCACCGCAAATATTGATATTGTCACCAAAACGGACAAGCCCGGTATTGATATTCGTATTAAGCCCGGCACCAAGAACGAAAGCGTGCACATCCCGGTCGTACTTAGCCAAAGCGGTTTGACTGAATCGGTATACAATGACTTCTTCATCGGTGAGGATGCCGACGTCACGATTGTGGCTGGGTGCGGTATCCATAACAGTGGCGATGAGGAATCACGGCATGACGGTGTGCATCGTTTTTTCGTGGGAAAAAATGCACAGGTTCGGTACGTCGAAAAGCATTATGGCGACGGGGACGGTAACGGGAAACGGGTCATGAATCCGCACACGGTCATTGTGTTGGAGGAAGGCGCTGTGATGGAACTGGAAACCACCCAAATTAAAGGTGTGGATTCCACCAGCCGTGTGACCACCGCAACGGTTGCGGCGGATGCTACCTTGATCATTCGTGAAAAACTGATGACACACGGTGACCAGTATGCTGAAACTGACTTTACGGTGGATCTCAATGGTGAGGGTTCATCGGCTAACGTTATTTCTCGGTCGGTAGCCAAAGATCGTTCGAAACAACGCTTTTTATCCCGTATTAACGGCAACCATCGGTGTGTCGGTCATACCGAATGTGATGCCATTTTGATGGACGATGCAAGTGTGTGCGCCATACCGGAAATCACCGCCAATCACGTCGAGGCCAGTTTGATCCATGAGGCGGCGATCGGTAAAATTGCGGGGGATCAATTGACAAAGCTGATGACGCTTGGGCTAACCGAACAAGAGGCGGAAGAACAAATCGTCAACGGATTCCTGAAATAAACGAAAACGACACAAAAGCATCTGCTTTTGTGCTTATCACAAGTTTTTCACTTCAAAACCAGCATATGCCGTCTTTTCTAAGAGCTTTTAACACGGATAATACGCAACAACGCTATATCATATTATGTGATTGAATTTGTACTATAAATTCTCGTATGTGCGTATCGCTTTCTCTTGTATTCCAGTCAACAATGTGATAAAATATCATTGCCAAATCAATTGCATGATGAGGTAATTAGTTTGGCGACTATCGGAGCTTGTGTTTTTTGTGAGGCCGCTTCGGTAGCGGCATTTTGTTAGGAGGAAACGGAATGAAAAAGATCTTTCGTACGGTGGTAGCGGCTGTGTTAATCGTGGTTATGACGGTTACCTGCCTACCCCTGACGGCATTTGCTGACGTGGATGACCACAAGTTTAATGAAAGAGAATCGAACAACACACTTAGTCTTGCAGATACGGTTTATAATGACTACACGGTATACGGTACTTGTGGTTACTCGGATATTGACTATTTCAAATTGTCTGTTTCCACGTCCGCTACGGTAATAATCACTCTTGTGGGCGACAATTCGCACTTGTTAATGGCGTTGTGTGATAGAACGGGTGAAGTGATTGTTGAAACACGCACAACCTATATAAGCAGTACCGCGGGGTATGGCGCGTATCTTTCTCGTTCTGTTTCGGCCGGTACATATTATATTGGTTTAGTAAACGAAAGCGGATATTCCAATGATTACGGATTCTACGTAGAAGTGACCAGCAATACCGCACATACACATTCCTATACCCCCAGAGTAACACCTGCAACTTGTAAATCCGAGGGTTACACTACCTATACTTGCTCTTGCGGTGCTAGCTATACGGCCAACTATACTGAAAAAGCCGATCATGTTTCCGATACATGGATAGTAGAGACTCCTGCTAACTGCACTTCTAACGGTACGCGCTACAAGCAGTGCGACATCTGCGGCACAAGATTCGCAGACGAGCCGATTTTTGCGTCTCACAAGCCTTCCGACTGGATCGTTTACGAAAAGCCTACTGCGACAAGTACGGGAACACTTGCCAAGGTTTGCCTGGATTGTGGTGAAGTTGCTGAATCATTTGCCATTATGCTTGGACTTAACAGCACACACGGTACGATGATATTCGTTAAAGATAACGGCCAGTTAGTGTATAATAACTGGGTATGCGTTAATGGTGCATGGTACTATTTTGATTCTACCGGTGTGGCAAAAACCAATGCATGGGTAACAACCAAGGGCAGCACCTGCTATGTAGACGCTTCGGGCAAAAAGGTTGTAGGTCGCTGGCTGGAAATAAACGGTAAATGGTACATATTCGACATAAATGGTTATACGATAAAAAATAGTTGGCAGAAGGATTCGAAGGGCTGGGTATATTTGGGATCTGACGGCGCAATGAAGACCAATGCATGGGTCCAAGACTCCAAAGGCTGGTGCTATGTCGGCACGAATGGTTACGCTGTGACCAATTGTTGGAAAAAGGATTCCTATGGTTGGATATATCTTGATTCAAATGGCTCTATGACCAAAGATAAATGGGTAATGACCAGTGGCAAGTGGTATTACTGTGCTTCCAACGGATATATGGCAACAAATTGCTGGATGCAGGATTCTAAGGGTTGGGTATATCTTGGATCTGATGGTGCAATGAAAACCAATGCATGGGTCCAAGATTCCAAAGGCTGGTGCTATGTTGACGGTGCGGGTAGGATCGTTACCGGTCGTTGGATGAAAATAAACAGCAAATGGTACATGTTTAATAAAAGCGGCTATATGATAACGAATAGTTGGCAGAAGGATTCTAAGGGATGGGTGTATCTGGGATCTGACGGCGCAATGAAGACCAATGCATGGGTCCAAGACTCCAAAGGCTGGTGCTATGTCGGCGCTGATGGTTACGCTGTGACCAATTGTTGGAAAAAGGATTCCTACGGTTGGATATATCTTGATTCAAATGGTTCTATGACCAAGTCCAAATGGGTTAAGGATGGTGGCTATTGGTACTATCTTGATGCGGAAGGGTATATGGTAACAGATACTTGGGAAAAAGATGGCAGCAAGTGGCGTTACATTAATTCAAACGGTCAGATGGAAAGTCATGAGTTGGATTACCACAATCACTCCTTTAGCGCTGCCACCTATACCGCTCCTCAGCAGTGTTCTTGCGGCGCCGAACGTGGCAGAACAAAAGATCTGCCAATATATCTTGATGGAGAAGAACCGTTCTATTGTTGGGCACACAACTACAAGCAAGTTAAAATTTTCAATTTATATTATAGGGTGTCCGGAAGCACTCTTATCATTTATTTTGATGTAGAGGCATATAGGAGTAATACCAATAACTATACGTTCTATGGTGCAGAATTCAAACTGTATGACGAACATGGATATCTCATCGACGATTCATTCTGGTTGGATAACGGGCTTGATTTAGGAGACAGAAA
>JAZRZU010000137.1:0-6258 GCA_045601465.1 Acutalibacteraceae bacterium | reverse complement strand
CGGTATACTTACGTAGTCTGTTTGTGTTACTTAAGTAGCGTCCGCAACAAAGAACACAACAAAGTTTTCATCAAGGTCAAGGAAGTACCCTGCGTCCATCTTGTGCCACTCGTTCCAGAATTCAGCCTTAGCGTTGTAATTGGTAGTTACTCTGCGGTCAAGGTTAGCAACGCCGAGAGCGTCACGATCAAAGATAACACCAAGAACACCCGTAACGCTGACGTCATTCCCGGACGGGGTTTTGACGTTGATAGCGGACGTATCGTCAAAGGCGTAACCCGTGCCGCTCCCCTGCCAATAGCTGACGCCATCCGCAGAAACAGGGAATTTGATCCCTTCCGTGTTAAACTGGTTAAGACCGTCATACAGATACACTTCCGCCGCATTCTTAAACTCGTTGAGAAGTACAACTTTCATACGATCGTCCGGGGTAAACTTCGCAGTGCCGCCCACGTTGAACAGCGTAGACATATCGTGCAGACGTCCGATATAGTTCTTCATGGTGTAGGACGCAAAACGGATAAAGTCCGAATTATAGATAGTATCCGCCGCCTGAATGGCGTCTGCCTGCGGCAGGGTTGCGTTATAAAGCGCAAGCAGGTTAACGGCCTTGACGCCGCTGGTGCTGTAGTCCCCGTCCGGGAATTCACTGTACAGCGTCTCCGCAATGCCGCTGTTAATGGTACGCATAACGAGAGCGTCCATCTTAACAGTGAGGCTGTTATTAATGGCGGTATAGATCATGCTATAGAAGGCGTTAAGCTGAACGGCATTACTGAATGCGCTTTTCACCTGCTTTTCTGTAATGGAAATGGGAATTTCAAACGTCACCTTGCTATTGTAGAATTTGACGCTGACAGCAGGCTTATAGAAAATATTGGGATCGTAGCTTGCCCTGTCGGTCAGTTCCCAACTCTCATTCTCTTCCGCCTGCGGCAGGTCAGCACGCACCTTTTCGAGGATACTGCCATATTCCCATCCATCCATCAGGACGGAAGGGGCACGGCCGCCGTACACCCTGTCCACAAAGACCATCTTGCCGATATGATCATGCAGTTTGCGGACGTAGTTATCGTAGCCGTTTTCAAGGTTTTCAAACGCCTTTCCAATGTCAACAACGTTAGAAAGGTCTTCCGCTACGATAACGCTTTCGCCAAGCATTTCCTGCGTGATCGTGTTAAGAATGTCGTAAACCTGTGTAACCTTCATTTTAAATCATTCCTTTCTGTTTATATTGTGTTCAGCTTGCCACGTCAAGAACAGTTGCGGTATCGTCACTCTTGACGTGAATATGCAGGGTAGCCCCAACGATAACAATTTCCGTTGCGGAGAGATACCACCCAAAGCAGGTAACGGGAGAAACAGGGGCTTCCGCATACGTGCAGTTATACGCCACAATGGGTTTATCCTGTGCCATAGCGGCAACAGCCTTCTGCCAAATTCCCGTAATGCTCTGAGGATCGGTTTCGTACAGTTCCAGCCCTGTACAATCTACCATGAAATATCCGCCCTTCATTTTTACCATTCCTTTCTATTTTAATATACGCTGATAGTCAGCACCCTATCAACGGCCGGGAATACTACATCTTCAAAGAAGTTCCACTTCCATACTTCACGTTCGCTTTCTAACATCTGCTGTGACGTGGTGACGCCTATATTGCCGGACGTGTCCAGCGTGTAATTACGGGTTTCCGTGTCTTTGCCGCTCTCCCTGTCTGTTTGTGTTCCTGTATGGGCGTCCGTTACGGCATTATAGGCGTGAACGTCACCATTCCCGGACGGGGTAGTGATCACTTGCGTATTCGGCTGGTATTCAGCGGAATTAAAACCGCTCGTTTTCGTCTCCGCTGTTACTACCTGATTTGCGGTGTCTGTTTCACTTCCGTTCCGGGTATCTGTCAAATTGTCAGTTCGTGTATTCGTATGCCCGTATTCCTTCTCTGTGGTGTCATCCTGCATCACTTCATGCCTGTTATAGTTCTCAATGGGGTTATACTCCAAAGACAGCGTGGCGTATTCTTTCGCCCAATTCAAGCCATACAGGGATACGCACACCTGCGCAAGCTGTGCCATCGTTTCAGACGTCAATTCCCCGTCCGTCAACATGTCAAAAACAAGGGGGGATATCAGCTTACGGCCGCTGTGATTGCCATAGTACAGGATGTCAAGCTGATCCGCTATATCTTCTTCCGCCCACGGCACGTCCAAGGCCTGCAAGGCGTGAAAGATACCATTAGTCCACCTGTTCGGGGTCACTTCCCGTAACGTCATCATTGTTGTCTTCACCCCCGTTCTGATCAAGATTTTTCTGTTCGTCCTCTAATTCCTGTTCGTTATCCTTCCATGCGCTGTTGTATTCAACGGACAGGGACAGGCCGTATTTGCTGTTGATCTGATCGCAGGCAAGCTGTCTTTGCGTCAGCATATCGTCAATAAGGGGCAACAGACTGTCGGTGTTCAATGCGCTTTCCGTGGATACGATACTTTCCCGTTTGGCATTCCAGTTTGCGTTAAGCCCTACTTCGTTATACCATGACGCCTTTAGATACTGGATCACTTCAACAAGGTCAGTAATACGGTATCCGCTGGTCTGTGCGTAGGGCAATGCCTTGATACCGTCCCACAGCACGTTATTATCTGCGATACTGGCCAGCTTGCCACTTTCCACGTCTGACAGGAATTTATCCACAGCGGCTTTTGTGCGGTCATCTGCGGCCGTCAGAAGGTCAACAAGACGGGAATTTACAAGGGCGATTTTCAACGTCAATTCGCTTTCCGTCAAGCCTGTAGCATACCGAGAAAGCAGGGGGATAAGCCCCATAAACAAACTGTCGTTACGGATAACGATACACTCTTCATTGATCCGCAGGTTTTTGCTGATAGCAAAATACGGGGAAGAAAAAACGTACTCCGTGGGTATATAGTATTCGTCAGGTACTCCGCCCATTCTGCCAAAGAAAACGTAATAACCGCCCCTGCCTTTTGCTTCTGCGTCCGTAAGGGGTACGAAAACACACTGTCCGTTGATCATCAGATACAATTCCAGCATACGCTGGGGGATAGTATCAGGCAGGCCGTTCCACTTGAACATGGATTGCAGGCGGTCAAGCATGTATCCAATGTGCGCTTTTACTGCCAATTCCTTTTTAGTGTAGTCCCATACGTTGCAGTTTTCTAAAAGCTGTCCGAAATAATCCACTTTTTCACCCCCTTTCTATATATGATTGTACCAAAGCAATACGGAATTGTCAATAAATCCCCACTTTATGCCGTTTTTTCAGCTCCGAGGATATACCCCTTTTCCCACTTTCATATAAAATACGGATCTACCGGCAGAAATAAATCCCCACTTTACAATAAAACGGGGAAGGCTGTTACCCCTTCCCCGTTGCGTCATTCATTACACCATATTAAATAGTTACGCATTGTTTCGCCCACTTCGTTATCCTGAAAAAATACCTTGTCCGTTTTGAAGTACCATAGTATCCGCTTTTCCAAATCCGTTACGGGCGTGGTGATCTTCCGCCGCCAGTTAGGCAAGGCAGAATACTTTGTTGAAAAAATCAGATCACGGCCGGGGGATTGTAATTCCGTTGTTTTCCTGTGAACGAATGTAAATGATATGGTATCCAGCTTTACAATTTCACATTGCAGTAATTCGGAATTGAAGTCTACAAAGTACGTGAAAACAATGTCTTTCGGTTTGTACTTGTACGGGCAATGGGGGTAGATATCTAACTCCCACTCGCCCCCGGTGATCATGGCCAGTTTCGGATTGTCAAAGGCAAAATAGAAATTGCTTTCTTTCCCCTTCTTTTCGGTAGGGGTATATTCCACGGCAACAGTTAATTTGCTTTCCCCGTAGGTATATACGTCTATGTCTCCCTGTTGCATTTCCTTCAAGTGCGTTATACCCATTTCGGAGAAGTACGGGCAATAGCGGTTAACTGTGTTCCCCAACATGAAAATTTTAACGTCCGTTCGCCTGCGTATGATCGTGGACAAGACGTTCATAAACAGCACAAACTCATCTGCCAAATACTGATTACGTGTAATGAATTCGTCAAACAGTACGTTGCCGATCCGGGGGTAACTGGTGCTTTTGTCGTGCTCCTGTGCGGATAGCGCAAAGCCGTAGGCTATGGGGTCTTCTGACACTTCCCGTTTTCCGTCTTCCCCTTCCCGTGACAGATACCACTTTGACGCAAAGTAATATATTCCTGTCCATTCCCCCTTCGTCAGCTTGCTTACTTCTCCATTATCCACAAGGGCGGAAAACATAGCCGTACCACGTTTCCCGGTGAAGTCTTCACGCCAGCGGCGGACAATGGCAAGCTGTCTGCCTGTCTGCACATAGTCTTTCAAGCCATGCAGAAGTACGCTGTACGTCTTGCCGTTGCTCCTCTCTCCAAAGATCATATTATAGTTTGCATTGTATTCCAGTATCCGTTTCAAACTGTAGTATTTCGGTTTCATTCTGTACCCCTTCCGTCATATTGCGTCCGTTCTGATCGTGAACAAAAACGCTAAAAAATCTTCGCTTGCGTTCATGGTATAGGGGGCGTTTTCAAGATGTACACCGCTGTATTCGTGGTATTCCCCCGTGCGGCCTGTGTAGTCCGTCATAACTCCCTGCATTTCATCCAAATAGGTATGTGTATTTTTCCCCGTAAATTCCGGGGGCACGTCCAAAGAGAAGTCAAACATGTCAAATATGCGGTTCAACGGTTGATGTTGATAAGGGGCAGGCTGTATTAAATAAGGCACAGCGGCTTTCTTGTTCAGGCCCGCTACCGTTATTTCGATTTTCCCGTCCCGTTGCTGTACCATATACCGCTTTGCTCCCATAGTCTTAAACCGGGAATAGGTTTCCTCAATATCCCATACCCCTAAAGGTTTCTTTACGCCCTTGATCGTCTGCGGCTCTGTATCTTCAATAGGTATCCCGTGGTGTTCCATTGCCTGTTCCAGTTTCCGCCTGCAATCTGCGTTATACTGCTCAACATACGCCCTGTGCCGTTCAAAATTCGTTGCCTTTATGCTGTCGGTATCCGAATACAGATAGTCACTTCCAAAGGCAAGAATGCCCGTCCACAGGTTTCTTCTTGCGTAGGCCGTGACGAAAACGCCCCACGGATAGAACAAAAAGCGGTTTCTGTCATTGTTATAGTCTATCAAATCCGCCTGCAGGTCGGGTAATTTAGGGTCGTTCCAATGATCCGGAAAAATATACTCCGGTCTGCTGATAGCCGTTACCGTCATACCGAAACAGGCATTCAACATAGCTTTGGCAATCATATACTCCAGTTCCCTACCTTCAACGCCCTTCAACGTTGTTTTGTCCCCGTACAGTTTTATTATGGCCTGCACAAACGCTGTAGGTAAATAATCTTTCTGATACCTTCTAAAATTATACACTCTGAATTTTTCCCACGTATAAGCCTGTTCGAGTATCTCCCAATCAACATTCGTAATTGTTGTTTCCAGCTTCTCTGCCCTGACAATACGGCCGTTGTCTATCTCCGCCCCCTTCACGTTGCGACACTTGGACAGGGATAGATAACTTTCCTGAATGATCTTCGGCCGCAGGCCTACTAATTCCACGTCAAAAACACAGCAATAATAGCGCAAGCTGTAATAGAAAGTACGCCTGTTCACCCGTTTCAGGAATTCTGCTTTGTTCATGGGGAATTGCTCGGACAGCATGACATAGGGATACGAAGAAGTGAAATCAATACTTGTCACGTCTTCAAATACGTTCCCTACGGCAAAGGGGTCTGCATGGGTAAAGCCCCCTGCAAACGCCCTGCGTAGCTGTTCGTATTCGTCTACAGACAGCGTTAACCGTTCCATGATCCGCTGATACTGCGGCCTGCTCCCCTTCCCCATACACAGCCTGCGGCAATATCTGCGGACGTAGCCCGTTTTAGTAAGCGGTATACGTGCGATCCCGTGTTCCTCTTCTATACGTTCCTGTATGTATGACGCTACCACTTTGACGTCATTAACGCAATATCCTATTTCTTTTTTCGTCAACGGCGTTCCGCTGTGCCGTAACAGGCTGTAATCCAAATCCCCTTCAAGTTTGCGCACAGGGTACTTCAACAATTCGTCTCCCAGCTTAGACAAGCTGTAACCGCTCAACAGATAGGAACAATAAAACTCTATGCCGCATGGAAGAACAGCGTATACAGGCTTTAAGGCGTCCACAGCGAACACTTTTTCCCATTCCCACCGATAGCCCATGAAACCGAATTC
>JAZRZU010000136.1:0-3377 GCA_045601465.1 Acutalibacteraceae bacterium | reverse complement strand
GGTTTTGTAAACTTGTTATTCGATATTACTCGTAGATCGGGAATTTCTCACACAGAGCAACCACTTCGGCCGCTACACGGTCACGAGTGCCTTCAAAGTCGGTTGCGGTATCTTTAATCCATGCCGCAATCTTCTTCATTTCCTCAGCACCAAATCCACGAGAAGTAACAGCCGGTGTACCGATACGAATACCGCTGGTAACAAACGGGCTGGCGGGGTCATCGGGAATGGCATTTTTATTAACGGTAATATGCACCTCGTCCAAACGATGCTCCAACTCCTTACCGGTAACACCCATAGAACGCAGATCCACCAACATCAAGTGGTTATCCGTACCACCGGATACCAGCGAGAAACCTTGCTTGACCAATTCATCCGCTAATACAGCGGCATTGTTGACGATGTTCTGTTGATAGGTACGGAAATCCTCGGTCAGCGCTTCGCCAAGTGCTACCGCCTTTGCGGCGATAATGTGCATCAGCGGACCGCCCTGGATACCGGGGAAAATGGCTTTGTCGATCTGCTTTGCCAACGCTTCACGGCACAAAATCATACCGCCACGGGGACCACGCAATGTTTTGTGTGTTGTGGTGGTGACCACGTCAGCATACGGCACCGGATTGGGATGCAAGCCTGCTGCAACAAGACCCGCAATATGTGCCATATCCACCATGAAATAAGCGCCAACCTCATCCGCAATTTCACGGAATTTTGCAAAATCGATGGTGCGGGGATAAGCGCTGGCACCCGCCACGATCAGTTTCGGTTTACATTCCAACGCAACACGACGCACTTCGTCGTAGTCGATGCGTTGGGTATCCGAACTCAGCCCGTACGGTACGGCATTGAAATACATACCCGACATATTGACGGGAGAACCGTGGGTCAGGTGGCCGCCGTGTGCTAAATTCATACCGAGGATGGTATCGCCGGGTTTAAGCAGGGCAAAATAAACAGCCAAATTGGCGTTGGCACCGCTATGGGGTTGCACGTTGGCATGCTCGGCACCGAACAGTTTTTTTGCACGGTCACGAGCGATATCCTCCACCACGTCAACGCACTCGCAGCCGCCATAGTACCGCTTGCCGGGATAACCTTCGGCATATTTATTGGTGAGCACCCCGCCCGCTGCCATCAAAACCGCTTTGGACACGATGTTCTCCGAAGCAATCAATTCAATGTTGTGTTGTTGGCGGGAAAGTTCCGCCGCACATGCCTCATGGACTTCGGGGTCGAACTGACCCAGTTGTTCAAAAAAATTCATAAAACTTCCTCCCTTTTGAAAAAGTATACCACAAACACTTGTGTTTGCAAATAGAAAAGCGTATAATTATTAAATAATTTATCAAAAAATAGGGGGTTACGGCTTGAAAACGGTTACAGTCGGTAAAAATGATGCCGGTCAGCGCATCGATAAGTTTCTGACAAAGACGTTTCCCTGTCTGCCGGTCTCCATGATGTATAAATATATTCGGCAGAAAGATATCAAACTCTGCGGAAAACGCTGCCATATTGCAGACCGTATTCAAGAGGGCGACGTCATCACGATATACGCACCCGATGAGTTTTTGGAACCCGCAACCTCTAAATACGAATTTCAGTATGCCGGAACAAAACTGGATATCGTATACGAGGATGAGCACGTACTGCTGCTGAACAAACCGGTGGGGTTATTGGTCCACCCCGATGAGCACGAATTTCGGGATACGCTCATATACCGTGTGCAGCGGTATTTGTATGAAAAAGGTGCCTATCTGCCGGACAATGAACAAAGTTTTGTCCCGTCGCTTGTCAACCGCATCGACCGCAACACCTGCGGTATTGTGATTGCCGCCAAGACCGCTGTGGCGCTTCGCATCTTGAACGAAAAACTGCGCAAACGGGAGATCGAGAAATATTACCTATGTATCGTGCACGGAAAAATGGAGAAACAAGAGGATACCTTACACGGGTATTTGGAGAAAAACGAAGCACAAAACCGTGTGTATATCTCCGAACGACCGACACGTGGCACCCAGACCATTGCCACCCGCTATCGGGTATTGGCAGAGCGTAACGGCTTATCGTTATTGGAAATCGAACTGCTGACGGGACGCACCCATCAGATCCGTGCGCATTTAGCGTCCATCGGCCATCCCCTACTGGGAGATGGAAAATACGGAACCAATGCGCTCAACAAAGGAACCGGTTTTGACAAACAAGCGCTATGTTCCTATCGTTTGAAGTTTGCGTTTACCGACGATGCCGGTGAGCTTGCGTATCTGAACGGCAAGGAATTTAAACTGGACTCGGTATGGTTCGCCGATGAGTTTTAACAAAAACAGCCACCCCTATTGGGTGGCTGTTTTTATTCTTTTCGTTCGTCGCCCCAGAAAAACAGTGCGACGGTACCGGGACCGGTATGACTGCCGATGGTGGTACCGATATCATGAATTTTGACCGAGCCGTCAAGTTTTTGAAAACGACTTTCCACCAAGTCGGCAACCGCACGGGCATCGTCATAACAATCCGACTGACACATATAGCATTTACCGCTATACGCTTCTCGATCGTCGGCAAAGGCTGCCATGCGCTCTACGATTTCACGAGTCACGTTTTGTTTGCCACGGATTTTGCTGCGTGGGATCAGCCGTCCCTCGTAATCGACGTTCAGCAACGGACAAACGCCGAGCAAACCACCGAAAAATCCGGCGGCTTTGGACACACGGCCGCCCTTGACAAAGAACGTAAGGTCGGAGGTGAAAAACCAATGATGTAAGCGGCGTTTATTGGATTCCGCCCAATCACGCACCTCGTCAATGGTGGCACCATCATCCCGTAGATCGGCAAGCTTGTCCAGCAACAATCCATAGCCAGAGGAAGCGGCAAGGGAATCCACGATATAAATTTTACGGTCCGGGAACCGTTCCGAAGCGATCGCCGCCGCATTGCGGGCGGAATTGACCGAACCGGAAATACCCGACGATAACGACAGATGCAGAATATCACGGCCTGTCTCCAAAATCGAGGTGAAATATTGCAAATATTCCGAAATATTGATCTGCGAAGTTTGGGTTTCGGCGCCATCCCGCATTGCTTGATAAAACTCTTTAAACGGAATAGATTGCCCGAGGTCATCGAAATAATCCTTGCCGTCTAACGAATAGTGAAAACAGAGATACGAGATATCACGACTCTCAAAATGTTCACGGGTTAGGTCAGCGGTTGAACAGCCGCTTAAAACAAATGACTGGCTCATAACAGCACTCCTTTACAGTGGGGTATGCGTTAACCTTACCACAACTTTTGACTTTTTGCACTCCATTTATGCACCAAAGCTCTCTACAAACAAAATAGGAGGGGGGGGGGGGGAAAGAGATTACACTCTCCCCCGCCGA
>JAZRZU010000135.1:0-8634 GCA_045601465.1 Acutalibacteraceae bacterium | reverse complement strand
GCTTTCTGGAAAGCCGTTGGTCTGAATTTGGACGATAAGGTAAACATTCGTTTAACGTTTACGACCACCGATGCGGTTACAAAGGCTGTCGTTACTTCTAACAAATTCCCGTCTATTGTCATTAACTCCTCTGCATTCCAAGAGGAGGGTGGCAGATACACCTTCTTGATCGAAGATATAGATGCGTCTCACGTGCGTGATGCGTTTAGTGTGGTTCTGTACAATGGTGATACACCGGTCAGCAACACTATAACTTATAGTATTGCAACGTATGCCGATGCGAAGATCAAAGCCGATGAGAATTCTTCTTTGGCGAACCTCATGAAAGCCTTGATTAAGTACGGTGATTCGCTCAAACGGTATGTTGGCTAAATCGAATTTGAAATATCGTTGAAAAAAACTCCTTTGCACATTTTGTGCAAAGGAGTTTTTTTATTCCTCAATGGCTTGCAGCGCTTCACGGAGAACATCCAAAGAGGATAACCCGTTTTTAATTTTTACTGCAAAATACGGTTTGGGTCCGGCGCTAATCATAACCCGTCCCGGCAGGGCGGCACTCAGTTTTGAACCAAGCGGCAGATTAAGTGTTCGCTGGTATAAAAGCAAGGTGTCGGCGGTTTGTTTGACTTCATAGATGCCGACTTTTGCGGCCATGTTACGAAGTAAAGCAACTTCTACCAATCCTTGAACAGCCGCCGGAGGCTCTCCGAAACGGTCAATCAACTCGTCGTACACATCCAAGGAATCTTCTTCCGTTTGAATATCCGCAATACGGCGGTACATTTCCAAACGAGCCGAATTGGTGCTGATATAACTGTCGGGGATATGTGCGGATACGGGAAGATCAATTAAACATTCCGCTTCACGGGTTTTCGGTTTGCCTTTTTCCTCGTCTACCGCGTCGGCAAGCAACCGCAGATACAGGTCGTAACCGACCGCTTCCATGTGTCCGTGTTGTTGTGCACCCAGCAGATTACCGGCGCCACGGATTTCCATGTCCCGCATAGCGATTTTAAAACCGGCACCAAATTCGGTGAATTCACGAATGGCTTCCAGACGTTTAGTGGATACATCGCTGAGTACTTTACCTCGCAAAAAGGTGAGATAAGCAAATGCTCGGCGTGAAGACCGTCCGACTCGACCTCGTAATTGATGGAGTTGTGATAATCCAAAACGGTCGGCATTTTCAATAATCAAGGTATTGACGTTGGGGACGTCGACACCCGTTTCAATAATGGTCGTACACACCAACACGTCAATTTCGTGGTCAATCACCTGTCGCCAAATGTCCGACATTTCTTCTTCTGACATTTTTCCGTGTGCGAAAGCGACTCGAGCTTCCGGGATACGCATCTGCAAACCAGCGGCGCAACGTTCAATGCTGTCGGTGCGGTTGTGTACGTAATACACCTGTCCGCCCCGACGCAGCTCTCGGCGGATGGCATCGGCTATGATCCCGTTGTCATGTTCTAAGACATAGGTTTGTACCGGACGGCGGTCCTGAGGCGCTTCCTCGATAATGGACATGTCACGGATACCGCTCATCGCCATGTTTAACGTCCGAGGAATGGGGGTGGCCGATAAGGTCAGCACGTCGACCTGTGGGGCAAGTTCTTTGATTCGTTCTTTTTGCGCTACACCGAAACGCTGCTCCTCATCCACGATAAATAAGCCTAGGTTGCGGAATTTTACGTCCTTGGACAGCATTCGATGGGTGCCTACTAAAATATCGATCCTGCCGGCTGCCATATCCTTTAAGATTTTCTCTTGCTGTTTTGGGGTACGGAAACGGGACAGCATTTCAATTTGTACCGGGAAACCGTCAAATCGTTTTACGAGGGTGTTATAGTGCTGGAAAGCCAGGATCGTGGTGGGGACAAGCAGCACGCACTGTTTGCTTTGAGAGACACACTTAAATGCTGCTCGCAAGGCGACCTCTGTTTTGCCAAATCCGACGTCACCGCACAGTAAACGGTCCATTGGAACGGGACGTTCCATATCTGCTTTGATCTCTTCGATACAACGAAGCTGATCGTCAGTTTCCTCGTATTCAAAATGGCGTTCGAAATCGTACTGCCATTCGGTGTCCGGGTCAAAGGCGTACCCGGGTGTTGCCATCCGCTGAGAATACAAGCTAATGAGTTCTTTGGCGATATCTTTCACAGCGGTGCGAACACGGGCTTTGGTTTTTTGCCATTCCTGCCCGCCGAGGCGGTGCAGTTTCACTTTCACATCGTCTTTGTTTCCGATATATTTGGATACTAAATCCAGTTGTGTGACGGGTACGTACAGGGTGTCACCTTTGTCATATTGCAATTTTAGATAATCTTTGATTACACCTTGCACGTCCAGTTGATGGATACCTTGATACAGACCGATACCATGTGCGGCATGGACAATATAATCACCAATACTCAGTTCGGATAAACTGTGAATTTCAGCGCCGTTATGACGGTTCAGCCGTCGTTTGCGGCGAACAGTATTGATGCGGCCGTGCGTGATGATACAAAGGCCGCTGTCCGGAAATTCAGCGCCGGCGGAAAGCCCACCACGCATAACCAATACACGGTCACGAAGCGGTTTTTCCGGTGCGGGGGCATACAACGCCGGGATACCCTGTTTTTGGAGGTCCTCCGCAAGCGTTTGCGCATTTTTTTCTTCTGCCCCCGCCAGTACAATGCAGGCCATGTGGCGGGAGAGGGAATCTTGCAAATCCTCACATAACAACGATACCCCACCTGACCAAACGGGTAGTTGCTTACAAGCAAGAGAGTACAGGCCCGATAAGCGGGTATCGTGATTGCTATGGGCAAAGGTTTCCATGAAAACCGTAGGCTGTGTTTCAAAATAACGAGAGAGATCGTCCCAGTCGAGCTGATAATGACATAATTCTTTACACAAAACCCCTTCTTCCAAAAGGGAACGGATATCTTCTTGAAGCTGCCAGTCGTTTGTCCGCACACGTTCTCGAACTTTTGCACTTTCGGATATGACCAGCAGTGCATCTTTGGCATAGTCGAGTGCCGTCGCTTTTTCGGGATAGATAAGCGGTAAATAGCGGTCGGGAGCGCTGGGGTGAAGTCCTGTATGCAGGCGGTCAATGTCTTGCGATAAATTTTTTCGTACAGCATCGGCATGCTTGCCGGAAAGGGTATTGGCCAACATCGTTAGTTTGTTAGCCAGCGTGTCAGCCGAGTCGTATAGAATTTCACAGGCAGGCGGAATGTCTACGGCACAGACCGAGTCGGTTCGTCGCTGTGAGAGAATGTCAAAGTAGGAGAGCGTGTCCACGGTATCTCCCCATAATTCTAAACGAATGGGGGAAGTATTTTGCGCAGGGTAAATATCAATCGTGCCGCCTCGGACAGCGAACTGACCGGCACCTTCGATTTGGTCACAACGGGAGTAGCCGATGCGAGAAAGCGCTTGTGGGAGATCTTTGACAGGTAGGTCGGAACCGGCAACCAGATGTAACGTGCGGGCACGGAGGGTGTCGGGCGGGACAGTATAGCTGAGAACGGCATCCACACCGGCCACGACGGCTGTGTAGTTACCGCTTGCCATCTTGCACAACACGCCCAATCGCAACTGTTCGTATTCCCGAGAAGCGGTGTCCATCTGTCGAAGCGCCCATTCACGGGATGGCAACAACAGCGCTTGTTCGCCAAGTGCTGCCAAATCTTCGCATACACGAGAGGCTTCCGCTTCGTCTGCCACGACGAAAAACGCTTTGCGACCAAGTTTGGACGCAAAAGCGTGCGTTAACAATACTTTATGGATGTGGCCGGTACCGGTTAGCATGACCGGTGTGCGTCCGGCTGAAAGGTCATTTGTGAGCGAGGTAAGGGAGGGTATCCCCGAAAGCCCTGTTTCAAAAATCGACATAAAGACCTACCTTGAAAAATCGTTCATTGCTTTGTCAATGTTGCCGTCTGCAATCAGTAAAGCGGCAGCGGCTGCTTTTTCGGCAGCTTCTAAGAGAGCCGGCGTTTCGTCTTTGGTAAAGCGGGACAGCACCCATGCCGCTAAATCGTAGTCGGGATGCGGTTTTTGTCCCACGCCAATCTTGATGCGAGGGAACTGGTCGCTGTTACACAAGGTGATGATACTGCGCAGACCACGTTGCCCGCCGTCGCTTCCTTTGCGGCGTATCCGAATGGTACCCACCGGAAGCGATATGTCGTCGCAAATAATCACACATTTTTCCGGCGGGAGTTTGTAAAACGATAAGGCTTCCCGCACCGCTTCCCCGCTGTTGTTCATAAACGTTTGGGGCATCAAAAACAACAGGCGGGTTCCGTTGATCGTGCTTTCTGCACAAAGGGATTTAAACCGAACACGATTGATGCGCAGGCTGTGCTGTTCCGCCAGCGTCTCCAATGCGATAAAACCGGCATTGTGGCGGGTACCTTCGTATTTTTTACCCGGGTTGCCGAGACCTACAATGAGATAATCAATCGGTCCGGACGGTTTTGTTTTTTTAAAAAACATTGCCATCACCTCATTAAAACCGTATACCATACATCTTTTTTATTATGACAAAAATCTGTGGGTTTTGCAAGCAGAATTTTGACGGCGGGAAACGGCAAAGTGACGATACCGTTCGGCTTTTTTAAGAAAATACTGGTACTTTCTAATAAATTTAAAAAAATACAAAAAAGCACTTTTCAATTTGCAAATAGTTTGGTATAATATGGACAGTTATGTTGACTTATCGGTCAATGTATCTTTTACGTCAGGTCTGCAAAGTTAAAAATGTAGGAGGATGGCAGTAGAATGAGTCAAAAGTATGTTTATCTGTTTAGCGAGGGTAACGCCAAAATGCGTGAAATCCTCGGCGGTAAGGGTGCTAACCTCGCCGAAATGACCGGTATGGGTTTACCGGTTCCGCAAGGTTTTACTATCAGCACCGAAGCTTGCACCAAATACTATGAAGACGGTCGTCGCATCAACGACGATATCCAGGCTGAGATCATGGAATACATCGAGAAGCTGGAAGCGATCGCCGGTAAAAAATTCGGTGATAAAGAGAACCCGTTGCTGGTTTCGGTACGTTCCGGTGCTCGCGCGTCTATGCCGGGTATGATGGATACCATTTTGAACCTCGGTTTGAATGAAGACGTTGTGGAAACCTTGTCCGCTAAATCGGGAAATCCCCGTTGGGCTTGGGACTGCTATCGTCGTTTCATCCAGATGTACTCCGACGTTGTTATGGAAGTCGGCAAAAAGTATTTCGAGGAACTCATCGATAAGATGAAAGAAGAAAAAGGCGTTACACAGGACGTCGATTTGACGGCTGAGGATTTGAAGGCATTGGCCGGACAGTTCAAAGCGGAATACAAAGCCAAGATCGGCACCGATTTCCCGACCGATCCCAAAGAACAACTCATGGGTGCTGTCCGTGCGGTGTTCCGTTCCTGGGATAACCCCCGTGCCAACGTATATCGTCGTGACAACGATATCCCGTATTCCTGGGGTACCGCCGTTAACGTGCAGATGATGGCGTCTGGTAACATGGGTGACGATTGCGGTACCGGTGTTGCGTTTACTCGTGACCCCGCAACCGGCGAAAAGAAACTCATGGGCGAGTTCTTGACCAATGCACAGGGCGAAGACGTGGTTGCCGGTGTTCGTACCCCCATGCCGATTGCTCAGATGCAGGAGAAATTCCCGGAAGCATTTGCACAGTTCCAGCAAGTTTGCCAGACCTTGGAAGATCACTATCGTGATATGCAGGATATGGAGTTCACCGTTGAAAACGGCAAACTGTATATGTTGCAGACCCGTAACGGCAAGCGTACTGCAAAAGCTGCTTTGAAAATCGCTTGCGATTTAGTGGATGAAGGTATGATTACCGAACAGCAGGCTGTTGCAATGATCGATCCTCGTAACCTGGACACTCTGCTCCATCCGCAATTTGACCAAAAAGTGCTGAAAACCGCTACTCCCGCCGGAAAAGGCCTCGGCGCTTCCCCCGGTGCGGCTTGCGGACGTGTGGTATTTACCGCCGATGACGCAGTAGCTTGGAAAGAAAAAGGCGAAAAAGTCGTTCTGGTTCGTCTGGAAACCTCTCCCGAAGATATCACCGGTATGAAAGCGGCTCAGGGTATCTTGACTGTTCGTGGCGGTATGACCTCCCACGCAGCGGTTGTTGCTCGTGGTATGGGTACTTGCTGCGTTTCCGGTTGCGGCGAGATCAAGATGGACGAGGAAAATAAGAAGTTCGAGCTCGCAGGTAAAATCTACAATGAGGGCGACTATATCTCCATTGATGGTTCTACCGGTAACATTTACGATGGTATCATCCCGACGGTGGATGCCGAGATTGCCGGTGAATTTGGCCGCATCATGGCTTGGGCTGATAAGTTCCGTCGTTTGAAAGTACGTACCAATGCCGATACGCCTGCGGATGCTAAGAAAGCTCGTGAGCTGGGTGCCGAAGGCATTGGCTTGTGCCGTACGGAGCATATGTTCTTCGAGGAGAGCCGTATTGCGGCATTCCGTGAAATGATCTGCTCCGATACCGTCGAAGAGCGTGAAGCAGCGCTTGCCAAGATCCTGCCGTATCAACAGGGTGACTTTGAAAAGCTGTATGAGGCGCTGGAAGGCTGCCCGGTCTGCATCCGTTTCTTGGATCCTCCGCTGCACGAGTTCGTTCCCACCGAGGAAGCCGACATTGCCGCATTGGCGAAAGCCCAAGGCAAGACGGTTGCTGATATTAAGAACCTCATTGCTTCGCTGCATGAGTTTAACCCCATGATGGGTCACCGTGGTTGCCGTTTGGCAGTCACCTATCCGGAAATTGCGAAGATGCAGACAACCGCCGTTATCCGTGCGGCAATCAACGTTGCAAAAGCGCATCCGGATTGGAACATGGTTCCCGAAATTATGATTCCGTTGACCGGCGAAGTCAAAGAGATGAAGTTTGTCAAAGACGTTGTTGTGGCAACTGCTGATGCAGAGATCGCCGCTGCCGGCATCGACCTCAAATATGAAGTCGGTACCATGATGGAGATCCCGCGTGCTTGCTTAACGGCTGACGAAATTGCGAAAGAAGCTGAGTTCTTCTGCTTCGGTACGAACGATCTGACCCAGATGACCTTCGGTTTCAGCCGTGATGATGCCGGTAAGTTCCTCAATGCTTACTATGACACCAAGATCTATGAGAGCGATCCGTTCGCGAAGCTTGACCAGACCGGTGTCGGCGCTTTGATGAAGATGGCTGTGAAGATGGGTAAAGAAACTCGTCCGAACATTCACTGCGGTATCTGCGGTGAGCATGGCGGCGACCCGACATCTGTTGAGTTCTGCCACACCATCGGTTTAGACTATGTGTCTTGCTCGCCGTTCCGTGTGCCGATTGCTCGCCTTGCTGCTGCACAGGCTGCTATCAAAGAATCTAAGTAATTAGATTTATATGAAATCGGATAAAACCGAATATCGTCTTTAGGACAAATTTCCGTAGCCCCCATCAACTCGTTTGGTGGGGGCTGTTTTTTATAAAAAATTATAATTCCTTGCTTTATAATCTTCTCATAATTGCGTTATTTTGACTCTTGATTGGACCCCACCTAAGTCGGCTCATACTTAAGTCTGACCATACAAAAGTAATGATTTCCGCCGTATTTATCGGTATTTTCGCGGTTTTCGTTCCATATTTACGCTGACCCATACATAGGTCTGACGGCGTGCACACCGGTGAAAACACAAGTGAGAAAAAGGTAAAGGCAGAATTTAGAAAAATTTTGATGCCATACCCAGGGGGGATATTCCACCGTGCTCTGCAGCACGCTATCTTGATTTCTCCCGTCACATAGTATGAGCCAAAATCAGTATAATAGGCAGCGCTTTTGGCAGTTTGATGTTCTGCAAGACGCAAAAACGGCATTATTTTGCTGTGTTCATTGCCTTTTTTGCTAAAATCGGCATTCACACCGCTGAAATCGGCAATCCCAAAGTCAAAATCGGCATTTTCGGTGGTAAATCGGCAATGCTTAAATATTGGAGGTACATATGAGAAACAGTAATAGCAAACCGCGCTGTGAGAAACTTTCCCTCAGCAAGTGTCCAGGTGTATGTCGCACCTACAGCGACATCCAGCTGGCATACGCACAACAACTGCAGGCAGACGAAAACATCGCTGAGTTCCGGTGCAATGTCCCACTGGAAGATTTCGAGCTCACCGATGGCGCATACACAACAGATTTTGTCTGCACCACAATTACCGGCGAGGTCTTAGTAAGGGAGTGCATCAAGCGAAATCTGATTGAGCGTCCCAAGACCATCAAAATGCTTGATGCCAGCAGAGAGTACTGGGCACAACGCGGTATTAACGATTGGGGGTTAGTCATCGATGCTTGAATACAGTAAAAATCAGCTCCTGCGGCACAACGACCGCATCATCCGCGTGCTCGCGGTTGATACCGATGTACTTACCATCGATTGCCTGAAAAGAACAATGCCGCAGTGGATGCCGGCAGAGGAGTTGCAGGATTGGGAAACCAGCGACGAAACTGCCCTTCCCTCACTGGAGGCACCTATTAGCAATATAGAGGAACTGTCGCCAGAGCAGCGCAAGGTTATGCACGAGCGGTATACCCTCATTGCGCCGGTGCTCCCATTTATACACAAGGA
>JAZRZU010000134.1:0-32545 GCA_045601465.1 Acutalibacteraceae bacterium | reverse complement strand
AATATCACCGTCGATGGGACCGTTGGCATCCTCAAAGGCTTTTATGCTTTCACGGATCAAAACGAGAACTTGACTGTTGACACTTCTGCCTTCGTAGTCGGCAATATATGCAATCTTGTTCAGCATTTCCTCTTCGATTCTGATAGATACACTTTTAACAGACATGCAATCACCTCAAAATAAATATATTGTATATTTATTTTAGATGTATTATGTGTTATAATGTCAAAAATAGATATATAGTATATTCAAAATATTTGAGAGGGAATTTCATGAAGTTTTTAGAAAAGGAAAGTCAAGCGTGTTGTTTTGTTGGTCATAGAACGATAAACGAAACCGAGAAATTAAAGATTCGTTTATGTGAAACGATCGAAAAATTGATTGTGGACGAACACGTTGACACGTTTCTTTTTGGAAGTAAAAGCCGATTTAATAGTTTATGCCTTGAACTCGTGAGCCAAATAAAAGAAAAATACCCGTACGTAAAACGGGTTTACGTACGGGCGGAATATCCGTGTATAAGTGAGCAGTATAAAGATTATTTGTTAGAGAGCTACGAGGATACCTATTATCCCGAAAAGATCATGAACGCAGGCCGTGCCGCCTACGTTAAGCGTAATTATGAAATGATCGACAATAGCAACTTTTGCATTGCTTATTACGACGAATTGAATGCGCCTACTACTCGGAAAAGCGGCACAAAAATTGCTCTTGATTATGCAAAACACAAGAAAAAGAAAATTCTTATTTTTCCTTGAAACAATTCCGGTCGTATCTTTTCATATCTTTGAAAACGATTGGATAGATTGCGAAAGAAAAGACCCCGACAGCATCAACTTGGAACTGTCGGGGTCGTGTTGTAGATTGCTACCTTGAATTTTTAAGAACGTCTAACAAAAGTTGATAGGTGCGACCAGTCGAAGAAATACTCAATCGCTCTTTTACGGTGTGTATATCTACCATATTGGGACCAATTGAAATGCAGTCCAAGTTATCAATCTTTTGCGAGAACAAGCCACACTCCAAACCGGCATGGATAGCGATCACTTTCGGCTCTTT
Organism: Acutalibacteraceae bacterium; assembly: GCA_045601465.1. Taxonomy (GTDB): domain Bacteria; phylum Bacillota; class Clostridia; order Oscillospirales; family Acutalibacteraceae; genus RGIG3009. Next base: position 31,486 of record JAZRZU010000134.1, on the reverse strand, counting down.
GTGAAAGAGTGTTTGAAAAGATGCCAAAAAGGTTTCCCGCAGGGGAGAGTCTTTACGGTATGCCCATCCCGGATATTCACCACTGAATTCCATCGTTCCGTCGAGCACTTCAAATAACTGTGACAAGGTGTCACGTAATTGTTGCTTTTCATGTTCAATTGAGCTGCGGATTGAAAAAACAGCAGAAAATACATCGCTTTGCAGATTTACAATACCAAAATTCAGTGAGGTTTGCACTAAATCGGGGATATCTCGACTCATTTTTTGTACACCGTTCGGCGTGTTTATCATGACCGACAGAATACGGTTAAGGGTTTTGTTATCGACGATCTCTGCTGCGGTTAGTTCTTCACTCTGAAAAACAATCGTAATGCCGTCATCGATTTCGGCATATTCTGCTTTCAAGATAGCTTCCTGCTGTTTTAAAATGTTTTGTACAATCGGCATTTGCTCTGGTGCCACAAGGATAGTGGCAGTCGCTTCCGACGGAATGGCATTATCCACCGAACCACCTTTCAGCGATAATAAAGCGAGTAAATTCTCTGCTTTTAGGGAATAGAGGATACGTCCTAATAAACGAATGGCATTACCTCGTCCTTTGTGGATTTCATCCCCTGAGTGTCCGCCTTGCAATCCGTTAATGGTGATAGAGCACAGAACTCCGGAATGAGAAAAACGAGAGATGGGAAGGCTTCCGCTGGCACGTACACCACCGGCACATCCGACTGTAAAAACACCTTCCTTGTCCGAATCAATATTGATCATACAATGTCCGGTAAGGGGTGAGGCATCCAATGCAAATGCTCCATTCATACCGGTTTCTTCATCGGCTGTCAATACCACTTCAAGCGGCGGGTGGGGGATGGTATCGTCATCCAAAACAGCAAGTGCCATCGCAACAGCGATACCGTTATCTGCACCAAGAGAGGAGCCGATTGCATGGATCCAATCCCCGTTAACGGCAAGCTTAAGGCCGTTTTTGGTCATATCCATGGTGTTGTCCGGCGTTTTGGCACACACCATGTCTAAATGTCCTTGTAAAATTAATGCGGGGGAGTTTTCGTATCCCTTTGAACCGTCCTTGAACACAATAACGTTATTGGCCTCATCACGAATGTAACGAAGTCCTCGTTCTTTTGCAAATGATACGCAATAGTCAGCGATATACTGGGTGTTGCCGGACCCGTGAGGTATAGAACAAATTTCCTCAAAAAAAGAAAACACCGCTTTGGGTTCACAATGGTTTAATACCGTCATCGTCATTCAACCTCCATTAAAAAATATAATATTGATCCTGAATAACAAACGAATGCCCGATCCAACCGATTTTTTCATCTGTATACCCTGAAATTTGCACATCGTTTCCTGCTATTTTTTTAATTTCCGTGTTCAAAGCTGAACGGTCACAACGCTCGGTGATATTGCCGTCACACCAACGAATACTGTATTGTACAGCGGCTTCGAGAACTGTCATATCCGGTGAACATGACCAGCATGCCATGCGTCCATGGTTTCCGCCGGAGTTGATTGCGGATTTAATTTTATTTAGTATGTGAGGAGTGTCGGTTTCGTATTCTAATATATCCAGGTCAAATGCCTGTGGATAACCATGATAAGGGGATGGGTGGCATTGTTGGGGGAAAATTGCATGAAGTTCGGCTACTTGGCGAATCAACGGCGTCAACAACGAGCAGTTGGTGGTATAAAATGCGGTGTTCACACCATATTGTTCAACAAAACGAGGGAGATTTTCGTTTACCCATGCCTGGGCGGTGGAAGCACCACCAATTGCTGTTGGATTAGGTGCAATAGCTTGAATAAATCCAATATCGTTTTCAGAGCAAAATTCTTTTAATAATTCTTGATGAGCATTAATGTCAGAATTTTCCAAATCATCGGCACATGTGAGGAACACAAAGTTTTTGGCTCCCATGGTACGGGATTGGTTAATAATCGCTGAGGGAGAACTCGTGGGGTTGGTAACAAAACAAACATCTGAAAGGGGAGCAAGTTCGGCTGCTTGTTCGGAGAGAATGTCCGTAATAATTAATATATCACTACGTGTTTCACGCACTTTTTCAATCGCAGCAGCGATCCCATCTATGGCATCTGCAAAGATGATAACCTTTACAGCAGGATTTGCCGCCAACTCTGAAACGGTTGAAACAATTTGCACAGGTTCTTCTTCGTGATTGTGAGGATAGGTGGATACGATCAAGGTGTCCTCGTAAGCTTGCTTTATATCACGTGATTTTTCAAAGGATTCTTTGTTTTCAGAAAAGTCAGCGGTAAAAACAGCGATTTTGTATTTTGAGCGATTCGTATCGCGAACTTCTTCTTTGGTACAAGAACAAAGGCAAAGAAAGAGAATAGCGGTAAGAAAGATGCACAATGTTTTTTTCAACTGTTATTCTCCTTTCACCATTTATAAATGACATTATAACAAACAACCAGAAGCAAGTAAAGAACATATTCATAAAAATAACGATATATATGTATATTTCAAGCAGTTTTATACGATATATAGATTTTTTCTTGACAGTTACAGGAAAAAGCGTTATAATTTTGAAGTGGACAAGTGCGAATTTTGTGGTCGGTGCTACAAGATTTTTGCGTGTTCCCGGTTGTTTGATATACTCTTTCCGTACAAGGAAAGTTCCTTTTGATGACAACGATGTAATCTCGCAATTTGTACGTATTGGAAGATTGAAAAAAGAATAACAGGAGGTGTTCACAACAAGTGGGTGAGTACATTATTGTAGGTTTATGCGCCTTGGCTGTTGGCGGAGGCGTCGCCGGCGCCGTTGCTTTTAAAGCAGGTGCCAAGCATAGACAAAAAACCGCCGAAGCCAAGATTGGTTCGGCTGAGGCAGAAGCTGAACGCATCTTGAAAGATGCAAAATCCGCTGCGGAATCCAAGAAAAAAGAAACGTTATTAGAAGCAAAAGACGAAATCCATCGGTTGCGCAACGAATCGGAGCGTGAATTAAAGGAACGCCGTAACGAGGTTCTGCGCCAAGAACGCCGTATTCAGCAAAAAGAGGAGTCTTTGGACCATAAAATTGAAAATTATGAGGCCAAAGAGGAAGCAATTGCTAAAAAGCAACGAGAAATTGATTCTCGGTTGCAAGATGTTGAGAATTTGAAAAAAGGTCAGTTCGAAATGCTGGAACGTATTTCCGGATTCACCGTCGAACAGGCAAAGGAGTATTTACTAAAAAGTCTTTCAGAAGAATTAACTCATGAAAAAGCTGTGAAAATCAATGAGTTTGAAGCACGGTATAAAGAAGAGGCAGATATGCGTGCTCGCCGTTTGATTTCTCATGCTATTCAGCGGGTTGCAGCAGATCAGGTCTCAGAAACAACGGTTTCGGTTGTTCCGCTGCCGAACGATGAGATGAAAGGTCGTATCATCGGCCGTGAGGGTCGCAATATTCGCACCATTGAAACGTTGACGGGTGTGGACTTGATTATTGATGATACACCTGAAGCAATCACTCTTTCCGGGTTTGACCCGGTGCGTCGTGAGATTGCCCGGATTGCTTTGGAACGGTTAATTTCCGATGGACGTATTCACCCTGCACGCATCGAAGAAATGATTGAAAAAGCACGTCGTGAAGTCGAAGCCACGATTAAATCGGAAGGTGAACGAGCAGTACTGGAAACCGGTCTGCACGGTATCCATCCGGAAATCATGAAACTTCTCGGTCGCTTACGTTATCGCACCAGTTATGGTCAAAACGTGCTAAATCATTCCATGGAAGTTGCTTTCTTATCCGGCATCATGGCAAGTGAACTGGGCATTGACCCTGAAATTGCACGCCGTGCGGGATTATTGCACGATATCGGAAAATCGGTTGATCACGAAATTGAAGGTTCGCATATTGAAATCGGTGTCGACATTGCGCGCAAGTACAAAGAAAGCGAAGCGGTTGTTCATGCCATACAAGCCCACCACGGCGATGTAGAGGCAACCACTGTTATTGCTTGCTTAGTACAGGCGGCGGATGCGATTTCTGCGGCACGTCCCGGTGCACGTCGTGAAAACTTGGAAAACTATATCAAACGTTTGGAAAAACTGGAAGAAGTAGCAAATGAGTTTGACGGTGTAGAACGCTCATTTGCTATCCAGGCAGGTCGTGAGATTCGTATTATCGTCCGTCCTGATGTTGTCAGCGACGATAAAATGACGCTCCTGGCTCGTGATATTGCGAAAAGGATTGAAGATTCCCTGGATTATCCCGGACAAATCAAAGTTCATCTCATCCGTGAGAATCGTGCGGTTGATTACGCAAAATAACAGACAGTATGTCAAAACGGTGTCCTTAACAAGGGCACCGTTTGCGCTAGTTTGTTAGATAGAAAGAAGTGTAGTATGAACATTTTATGTATTGGTGATGTTGTTGGTTCTGTCGGCTGTTGCTTTTTAGAACAGCATCTTCCGGCGATCAAACGACAATATGCGGTAGATGTTTGTATTGTCAATGGTGAAAACTCTGCTGACGGGAACGGTATTACCTGTGTGTCCGCTAATCGATTATTCACCTGTGGTGCCGACGTTGTGACAGGTGGAAACCATACTTTTCGACGCTTTGAAGTGTATGATTTGCTGGAACAAAAAACCGGCGTAATGCGTCCTGCCAATTACCCTGCAACAGCTCCCGGTTCCGGAGTGTTTATTGTGGATAAAGGAAGGTTTCAAGTAGCGGTTATCAATCTGTTGGGTGTAGTGTATATGGAATCGCTTGCTTGCCCCTTTGAAACACTGAATACGATACTTGCTGATACAAAGTTGCCGGCATGTCGAATCGTGGATTTTCACGCCGAAGCAACGGCTGAAAAGAAAGCGCTTGCTTATGGGGTGGATGGCCGAGTTTCGGCTGTGTTCGGTACTCATACACACGTCCAAACGGCTGATGAACAGATTTTACCGGGTGGGACCGGCTTTATCTCGGATGTTGGTATGACCGGTCCAATACAATCCGTCTTGGGTGTACAGCCGGATTTGGCAATTTCAAAAATGCGGGATAAGCTTCCCGTTCGCTTTGCAGTTGCCAAAGGTCCGTGTATGTTAAATGCCGTGTTACTCACAGTGGATGACAAAACAGGAAAGACTACCGATATACAGCGTTTGGATATTCGCTGATACTTGCGTTTTTTCGATGAAAATGGTATACTGTGTATGTTTAAAAGGCTTCATGGCAACACTAGTTGTCGGAGGCGAAAAACATGCGCAAACAACAAGATGAGTCGGTAAAGCAGGCTGCAAATCTGCAACAAGAACTGAAAGACGTGGTGGAAAACGGTTCGGTTACCACCAACAACGGACAGTTTATCATTCATTGTTTAACGATTATCGGGCAAATAGAAGGACACTATGCCTTGTCCGGCGAAAATAAAACCACCAAGTATGAACATGTGTTACCGCAATTAGTAGCAATTGAAGAAAGTCAGGAAATACAAGGTTTATTGATTTTGCTTAATACCGTCGGTGGAGATATTGAAGCCGGTCTGGCGCTGGCGGAACTGATTGCTGGTATGACAAAACCCACGGTATCCTTGGTACTTGGCGGCGGCCATTCCATCGGGGTGCCGCTTGCGGTTTCAGCCAAACGTTCCTTTATTGCACCGTCTGCTACCATGACCATTCACCCAGTACGTGTTAACGGATTGGTTTTGGGCGTTCCCCAGGCGTTTGTGCATTTCCAACGCATGCAGGATCGCATCGTTCGATTCGTAACCGACCACTCTCATATCGAACACGATTGTTTTACGAAATTGTGTATGAACACAGACGAGATGACCACCGATATGGGAACCGTGTTGGACGGGGAAGAGGCAGTATCAGTCGGCCTGATTGATGAAATGGGCTCGCTATCGGATGCATTGGCAGCCTTACACCAAATGATTTCTGAGAGTGAATAATAAGCATATTCTATTTTTCCAAAGGGGAGGGTCATTCGTGGCTCAAAAACGCAAAACAACCAAAAAATCAACTGCTACACATGCAAAGAGACAGACCACGGCAACCAAACAAAGAGCGTCTTCTTCTGAAAGTGCTCGCAATCAAACAGCCGCAGTTCTCTTGCTTGCCGGTGCCATTCTTTTGCTGTGTGTTACGCTGATTAAGGGGGCCAGTCTGTGGGGCTGGTTACATAATATGATACTTGGCTCGTTTGGTATTTGCGCTTATATTTTGCCCTTTCTCATCGGATACTTGGCGGTGTTGTGTGCATTAGAACGAAACGTTTCTAATGTACAAAAAAAGGTCTGGCTGTCGGTTGTATTGATGGTCGTATTAGGAAGTACCATTCAAATCTTCCGTGTGGATACGGCGCAAATATCTTATTGGGATGCGCTGTTAGAGGCTTTTGATGCCGGTAAAGATAATCGGGGCGGCGGTGTTATGGGCGCTTTGCTCGGTTATGGTATGGAATATCTTTTTACCGATCTTGGCTCAAAAATCATTTTGATTTTATCCACGTTTGTATTCTTTATGTTGGTAACCGGCACTTCACTTTTTGCGTTGTTGCGTGCGCTTTGGAAACCGTTACAAACTACCAAAGATACCATTGAAACCGTGGTAGAGGCCGCCATGGAGAGCGGTGTGCAACAGCGTGCGGCTACCATTGATGTGGAACTTGGAGTCGGCTATCCCGAGGAGGATAAAGTAGATTCCGTTACGATTGTCAAAGAAGAAAAACCGAAACCCGATAAACGAGCAACCTTAAAAAAAGTAGCGGATGAACTCAATGCAGAAAGTGACGTTGTAGATAAGAAAGAATCGGCTGAAATTTTTGAACCGTTGCTTGAAAAAACAGAGGATAAAAAGACAGAAGAATCAGATTCGTATTGCTATCCGCCGTTGTCACTGCTTAACGAATCGAAATCTATGGATGAATCGGCTTCTGTGAGGGAACAGACAGCAACAGCGGAATTGTTAACTCAAACACTACGGGAATTTGGTGTGAGCGCCAAAGTGATTGATGTATCTTGCGGCCCCACGGTCACACGGTACGAATTACAACCGAGTGCCGGCGTGAAAATCAGTCGTATTACCGGTCTTGCCGACGATATCGCTTTGCGTCTTGCAACCACGGGTGTACGTATTGAAGCACCCATCCCAAATAAGGCTGCTATTGGTATTGAGGTACCGAACAAAGTCAGCGGTTCGGTTTGTTTGCGGGATCTCATTGGTTCAAAAGATTTCAAAAATGCCAAGAGTAAATTGACCGTGGCGCTTGGTAAAGATATTGGTGGTCAAATTGTATTAACCGACCTTGCCAAAATGCCGCACTTGTTGATTGCCGGTACAACCGGTTCCGGTAAATCGGTATGTACCAACTCCATGATTCAGAGTGTTCTGTTTAATGCTCGTCCGGATGAAGTGAAATTATTATTAATCGATCCCAAACAAGTGGAATTCGGTATCTATAACGGTATTCCACATTTGCTGGTACCGGTTGTAACCGATCCTCGTAAAGCTTCCGGTGCTTTGGGATGGGCAGTTAACGAAATGTTGCGTCGATATAAACTGTTTGCAGAAAACGGCGTGCGTGATTTAACGACTTATAATGAAGCGGCAAAGACTAATGATGTGCTGGAAGTCCTTCCACAGATTTTAATTGTTATTGACGAGTTGGCAGACCTGATGATGGTGGCTGCAAATGAGGTGGAAAGCAATATCTGCCGTTTGGCACAAATGGCACGCGCTGCGGGTATGCATTTGGTGATCGCCACCCAGCGTCCCTCTGTTGATGTCATCACCGGTCTTATTAAAGCCAATATTCCGTCTCGCTTGGCTTTGACGGTTGCTTCTGCTGTTGACTCACGGACAATATTGGATACAGGTGGAGCAGAGAAACTCCTCGGTAAAGGCGATATGCTGTTCATGCCGGTTGGCTTTGCAAAACCGATTCGTGTTCAAGGATGCTTTGTAGGAAACCGTGAAGTGGAATCAGTGGTTGATTTCTTGAAATCGACCGAGGCGCAACAGTATGATGAAACGGTTATCGAGGAGATTAACCGCCAGGCAGCGGCGGCAGAGAAAAATTCGAAAAACACTGCTGATGGGGAAGATGGCCTCGGCGGCGATGGCGATGAAATGTTGCCGCAGGCGATTGAAATTGTGGTAGAAGCCGGTATGGCCTCAACCTCTCTGTTGCAACGTCGCTTGCGTCTGGGTTATGCTCGGGCAGGCCGTATCATCGATGAAATGGAACAGCGGGGTATCGTTGGTCCTCACGAAGGCAGCAAACCTCGTCAGGTATTGATCACTCGTCAGCAATGGTTGGAAATGAATATGAACCGTGCTGATGATGCGGACGAGGAATAAGTACATAATGGGAAAAAGAAAACGGCGTGCAAGTGCCGCCACACGGTATCGTAATCGTGTATTTTGGACAAGTGTGATGGCAGCAGTTGTTGTGTTGTGCCTGTTAATCACGGTCAACGGCTCCTTAAATCTACCGTTTTTCCCGACGTGGGATCGTATATACAGCGACCTTGGCTTACGCAGTGCGCCTCTTGCTGAGGGCCAACTGAGGGTTACGGTGTTGGATGTTGGTAATGCGGATAGTATTCTGCTGGAAAGCGGTGGAAAATTTGCGTTAATCGATGCGGGCGAGGATAACGACGAAACCGATGTGATTGCCTCCTTGCAAAATGCCGGTGTTACAGAACTGGAATATGTCATTGCCACTCATGCGGATACTGACCATATCGGTGGTATGGATGCCATTGTCCATCATTTTCCCATTCACACATTTCTGATGTCCTTTATGCCAGAAGGCTATACCCCTACGACACGAACCTATAAAAACCTGTTGCAAGCACTGTCGAAACAGAATTTGACACCCGTTGAAGCGGCGTACGGCGACTCCTATATTTTAGGAGAAGCAACCCTTACGATTCTTAGCGGATTTCAAGAGTATACAGAGACAAATGACCAGTCGGTGATTTGTCAGGTGTCGCATGGTGAGATGGATTTTCTTTTTATGGGAGATGCCGGCAGTGAGGTGGAGCAGGATCTTTTAAGCGTGTTACCACGTTTAGATGTTGAGGTTTTGAAAGTCGGACATCACGGCAGCCAAAGTTCGAGCAACGGAAGTTTCATACGTTGTATTTCTCCGGAAATAGCCGTGATTACCTGTGGATACAATAATCCGTATCGCCACCCGCATGTTGAAACGTTAAAAACATTACAACGCAACGAAGTGAGCATTTATCGAACGGATATGCGTGGTCAGATCGTTCTTACCAGTGATGGGAAATCTGTATCGGTCAAAACCGAAAAATAAGCGAAAATACTAAGTTGCAAATCAGAAAGGATGTAAACACATGAAAAAAGGATGGGGGATTCTTTTAACCGGTTTGGCGGCCGTCACCGCTGCGGCATTGTATATGGAAAATAAAAAGAAACAAAACACGTTGCTGGTTTCACAAGACTTTGAAGAAGAACTGACAGAAGACACTTCCGAAGAAGAATCGATATGAATCGAGAAGCGTTTATTCGAACTGAGCAGTTGATTGGCGAACAAGCGTTAAAACGTTTGGCGAAATCTCGTGTTGCGGTGTTTGGTATTGGCGGTGTTGGTGGGTATGTTGCCGAAGCGCTCGCCCGTTGCGGAGTGGGCTTCTTAGACTTGTTTGATAACGATGTAGTGAGCGAAAGCAACTTGAATCGCCAAATTATTGCACTGCATAGCACACTCGGTGCTTATAAAGTGGACGTGATGAAAACACGGATAGCGGATATTTGTCCCGCCATACAGGTGAGGGCGCATCGGTGTTTCTATATGCCGGAGAATGCGGATATGTATCCTTTTTCGGCATACGACTATGTTGTAGATGCAGTGGATACCGTTACCGCTAAATTGACGATTATTGAACGAGCAAAAGCCGCCAATATTTCCGTTATAAGTTGCATGGGGACTGGCAATAAATTGGATGCTTCAAAACTGCAAGTAACCGATATTACCAAGACCGATACCTGTCCGTTAGCACGTGTGATGCGCAAAGAATTACGGGACCGTGGTATTGACCATCTCAAAGTTTTGTTTTCTTCTGAACCACCTCGAAAGCCAAAGACGGAGAGCCTTAACGAAGCGGGGAAACACCCGCCTGCAAGTATTGCATTTGTTCCGGCAACAGCGGGATTGCTCATTGCAAACGAGGTTATTCGGGATTTAATCGCTATCACATAAATCAAGGGTCGAGCACAAAGTGCTCGGCCCTTGTGTTTTTAACAACAATGCTCGTCGCTTTTGGGCGGGAAAAATTCGTCAACGGGGAAACACATTTTTTTAAACATATCACAAGGACTTTCTGTATTTGGACAGCATTCTTTGGTCGGTAAACAGAAGTCATAGATCGGCATCAACATTTGTACGTTTCGAATCAACTGTACAATCGTGAAAATTCCAAGCGATACTAAAACGATTTTTTCAGCTTCTCCATCGATAAAGCACCCGCCAAAGCATTCGCAGATACCGGCAGGAATACCGGAAGCACAGTAATCGCATTGACACCCGCAGTTGCATTTTTCAACCAGCCGTGCCGATAGGACAACCGGCTCGGCGATCTGTACGGTACAACGTGGCATATTCCGTGTGGGCATTTCTTGGCGGTCGTGACGGTCGGGTGTAAACTCACTTGTAAATACCTTAACGTTCCCTTCACTACCAAACAAAATCACCTTTTTTTGGAATACGGAAACACCGTTTAATACGCAACACCCTGCGCCATGACCGGCATACACCTCAACCGCTACCTTAAAGAAGATAGTAAGGTCACAAGAATAATATCCACGGTTGAACGGTAAAGCCTCTACATCGATGTAGGTGGAGAGAACCTCTGCTTTTTTGGTGCGGATACTGATGGCATGGTCAATTACCATTTGGTCCCGTTCGGTAAAGAATACACGTAAATCTTCCAAGCAATCTTTATCAGAACACGAGTCATACACACGCCCGGCATCCACACAGACTGCTTCTTTACATCCGCTGTTTTGCATGTACTTCATATTGTCAGCCATTAAAAATCCTCCTATGTCTATGATGATAGGGGATGCCATCGGTACAATGGTAACCCTTCATTGCCATCATATGACATAAGAGGTGTTGTGTGCCTGAATTTATAGACCCAAAGAATCTTTAAGTTCTGCAATATGAAGAATCTCGTCCACTGTCTGTTGAACCTCGGGAAGACGGCGATAGGCTTCGATGAGCAATAATTCGTGGTCGGTTAACACCTGATCTTCCGCTAAACTTCCGGTTGTATTGTCATGGAAAGAAAGCGTATTTCCGCTTTTATAATTCTCACTCATCAAAGGATTACCAATAAGATAATCTACCGTGACGCTAAAATATTTTGCAATCTTTTGAAGAACTTGTGTTGTCGGTTCCACGTTGTATCCCGCTTTATAATTGGCACGCCAATTCGAAACCGTTCCACGACTAATGCCGATTTGCTCCGCCGCATGGGTAGGGGAAATTCCCCTCGTCTTACACAAGGATAGGAAAACTTCAAAAAACATGTAAATTCCTCCCAAAAATTGTAAAAAACACTTGACTAGTTCAACCGATTGCTCTATAATATAATAAAAGAGCAATAGGTTGAACTTTTTTCGACAAAAAATGATATATACAATTATTGTATCATGAAATAAAAACGGTTGCAACTTTTTTTAAAGAGGAGGATTTTTATGATTCGGTATGTAGCGATTGAGGAACATTTCAATACACCGGAATTGGGACGGTATCGAACATATGGCATTCGGGCGGAAGACGAGTACGGAAAAATCCTTGCGCAGGTATCGGATGTTTCACTGGAACCTGAGTTTGTGGAAATACTAGCTAGGGCATGTACAGAAGGTGAGCTATCTCCTGAACAGTTACACGATGTTGTTTTAAACAGTATATAACAACCAAAAGCCTCTTCTTGATAAGAAGAGGCTTTTGGTTATACTCGTTTGAGTTTGGCAAAGGTTGCCATGACTTTCTTTTGACCAACCTTTTCAAACTGAATGGTTAATAAGGTATCGTTTCCCATTGGTTGTACAGCCTGGATGTTGCCGACTCCAAATGCTTTGTGGCTGACAACATCGCCCACTTTCCATGATTCGGTATCGGTAGTTGCCGTAGAATGTGTTGCGGAAATACCCCCACCGGATATGGGGTGGACTTTTGTCGTTTTTGCAGGTGTGGTAAAAGAAGATGTATAGGATGTTGATGAAAGCCCTGAGGAAAAAGAACGGGGTTGATAGTATGAAACAGCTGTATGTTGTTTTAATAGAGATTCCGGAATGTCTTGTAGAAAGCGAGAGGGACGATTGCGGGTCGTAGAGCCGTATAACAAACGACTTTGTGCGGTGGTGATAACCAGTTCCTGTTTGGCACGGGTGAGCGCTACGTAACACAAACGACGATCTTCCTCAATTTCCTCCGGTATAAACATGGTTTGTATACCGGGGAAAATTCCATCCTCAAAACCGGGTAGGAAAACAACGGGAAATTCCAAGCCTTTTGCAGCATGCATCGTCATGAGAACCATCGCATCCGCATCAGCATCATAGTTGTCGATATCGGTCATGAGTGCATTTTCTTCTAAAAATCCGGCGAGTGTTGCCTCTCCTTCGGTACAGGAGTTTTCATAAGCGTGTAGGGAAGAGGCAAGCTCGTTTAAGTTGTCTACCCGACCGGATTCGGCATCTCCAGCTGCTTTCCACATAGCTAAGTATCCGGAACGCTCCAATAACCTTGTATATAACTGTGGCAACGACAAGTCTCCCGTATACAATTCGTCACGCAATGTATCCATCATGCGGATAAATGGCAGTATTTTATTGGAAGAACGATTCAAATCCGCATAGTACGCTGCGTCGGACAACACTTGATATAAGGAGACTCCTTGTTCATCTGCAAGCTGTGAGGCTTTATCTAAGGTGGTGTTGCCAATTCCTCGTTTCGGTTCGTTAATAATACGCTTTAAACTGATATAATCGTTGGGATTATTGATCACCCGCAAATAGGCGATCATATCCCGTACCTCTTTGGTATCGTTAAAACGGTGTCCACCGATAATGCGGTAGGGAATACCACTTTTTACCAAAGCTCGTTCGATTGCGTTCGACTGTGCATTGGCACGGTATAATACCGCCATGTCACGATAGCAAAACTTTCCGGTTGCCACTTTGTCGAAAACGGTTTGCGCAATGAAACGACCTTCATCGTCTTCGTTTTCCAAAACGTGAAATTGCAACAACTCCCCTTTTTCATTTTGCGTCCAAAGCGTTTTTCCTTTACGGTTTATGTTTTTGGCAATCACCGCATTGGCAGCATCTAAAATCGTTTGTGTAGAACGATAGTTTTGTTCCAAACGAATGGTGGTGCAGGTAGGGAATTGGTCTTCGAACTCCAAGATATTTTTGATGGTTGCGCCACGGAATTTGTAGATACTTTGATCATCATCTCCCACCACACAGAGGTTTTGGCTTTTTTGAGCGAGAAGACTAATAAAGCGATATTGTGCATGGTTGGTATCTTGGTACTCATCAATCATCAAATAGCGAAACCGATTTTGGTATTTTTCTAAAACCGTTGCATTAGTTTCAAACAATTCAACCGTTTTATAAAGCAGATCGTCAAAATCCATTGCGTCGGCTTCTTTTAATCGTTTTTGATACAGGGAATAGCAGTCGGCAATCTTCTTTAAACGGAAATCATTACCGGCGCCAACCGTAAACTCCTCAGGAGACATTAAAGAATCTTTTGCACGGCTGATTTCACCCAAAACCTGTTTGTGGCCGATAACCCGTTCTTCAATACCGAGCGATTTCATGCACTCTTTCATGAGACGCCGACTATCCTCAGTATCGTAAATGGTGAAGTGTGAGGAATATCCTAAGCATTCCCCGTCCACTCGTAACACTCTCGCACAAAAAGAATGGAAAGTGCCGGCCATCACCTGGGTGCCCGCATCACCGAGCATACGGGATAACCGTTCTTTCAGTTCATCGGCGGCTTTGTTGGTAAAAGTAATGGCTAAAATACGCCATGCCGGGCATGGATCAACTGCACACAGACGAATAACCTGTTTGGAAATTTCTTCTTGTCCTTGTGCAAAGCGTCTCAATAATTGCTCATCCTCCGAGGATAAAGAGGGAACATAGTCGCTATTATAGGCTTTTCCATACCGCACCAAATTAGCGATACGGTTGACCAGCACCGTTGTTTTTCCACTGCCGGCACCCGCTAATATCAATAGCGGACCTTCGGTATGGAACACCGCTTGTCGTTGAGGTGCATTCATACGGGAAAAATCCCGTTCTAAAATTTGGCGCCGTAATGTTATAAATTCTTGTTTATCCATCGTCCTGATCCTTTTTAAAAGTAAAGGCGGGGAATTTTGTATCCCCGCCTTTTTTGATTTAACCGAATAATGTTAACAGAACACCCGCAGCAACGGCCGAACCGATTACACCGGCTACGTTCGGTCCCATGGCATGCATCAGCAAAAAGTTTCTGGGGTTTTCTTCCTGTCCTACCTTTTGTGCCACACGTGCAGCCATCGGCACGGCAGAAACACCGGCAGAACCGATGAGAGGATTTACCTTACCGCCGCTGAAAACATACATGAGTTTACCAAACAGAACACCGCCAGCAGTGCCGACACAGAATGCAAGCAAGCCGAGTACGATAATTAACAAGGTTTTTGCTTGCAAGAATGTGTGAGCATTTGCTGTTGCACCGACTGTAACACCCAACATAATGGTAATGATGTTCATCAGCTCGTTTTGTGCCGTCTTAGACAAACGCTCTACGACACCGCTTTCACGGAATAGGTTACCAAGCATCAGCATACCGATGAGTGGAGCTGCACTGGGTAACAGCAAAACACAGATAACTGTGACGAAAATCGGGAATAAAATCTTTTCGGTTTTGGAAACTTCACGGAGTTGAGTCATTTCAACCGAACGTTCTTTTTTGGTAGTCAAAGCACGCATGATAGGTGGTTGAATAATGGGTACCAACGCCATATACGAGTACGCAGCTACCGCAATGGCACCAAGCTGATGAGGCGCCAGCTTAGAGGCTAAAAAGATTGCGGTTGGGCCATCGGCTCCACCGATAATGGCAATGGAAGCGGCTTCTTTTGCAGTGAAAAGAATGTTGAAGTCTTCTGCGAATGGTAGCAGACCCAACATGCGTGCGCCAAAGAAGGTGAAGAAAATACCAAACTGTGCCGCAGCTCCCAGTAAAAAGCTTTTCGGATTAGAAAGCAACGGACCAAAATCAGTCATACAACCAATACCGAGGAAAATAAGTGGGGGATAGATGCCGAATTTTACACCTTGATACAGGTACCATAACAGACCGCCCTGCTCAAAATGCTCCCAATAGGGAATCACCGCTTTGGCGGTGCCGTCCGCTTCACGCTCAATTTTATAAACCTGATCCTCGATTGTTAAAATCTCAACGCCGTTTTCATTGGTGGAAATATACGGGTCGTATTGTTCGTCCAATTCTTGATATTGAATATAGACGGGATAGTTTTGCTCATAGGTACCGCTTGCATATGCGGCCAATTCTTCGTTGGTAAAAGGAACCATTGAATTTTGTTGAGGATCCATCACGCCACCGAGCGGCAGGTTGACCAGCAACATACCAAAAGCAATGGGGAGAAGCAAAAGCGGCTCGTATTGTTTTTTTATGGCAAGATAAATCAGCAAACAGGCGATTCCCAACATGATAAGGTTTTTCCAACCGCCATTTTCAAAATTAAACAGGCGGGCAAAACCGGATTCTTCCCAAATCTGGAAAAAAGCATCTTTTAAGCTCATGGTTTTCTCCTTAATTTAAAACGGCTGAGTGTTATCCGCAATGCCGGCAGCTGCCCAAGCAGAACGAGTGCTGGCTTGGGATGGACGGATTCGCCGAATGGTATAGCGGGTATTGCCATCAGACATAGCAGCAACTGCGGCGGCTATGACCGCAACCACTTCATCCGAAACCCCGTCATCGATGGAAGAAACGGTATTGACCGTCGGTACAGGGGTTGCTTTTGGCTGTTTATTTTTACCGGCAACCACCCCGAACAACCAAAAAACCCAGGTTAGAACCAAGAGAGCAGAAAACACAACAACAAGTCCGATCAACACTGTCATACCGGCTTCTGAAAGAAGCGCATTGACATTGATTGCTGCTACCATCGTATCCGTCATTTTATTACCTCGTTTCCTTGCAATGCAGTAAAATTATTATACAAAAACCCACATTACATAATGGTATTAGTATACCGCAAATTCCGCAAGATTGCAATGTTTTTTTATAAAAAAACATAGGAAATCGGACGATAAACTTGAACTCTACGCAATTTTGCAGTATACTGAAAACAGAGTTATGAAAGAGGTGTTCTTTATGAAATATATCGTGCTGTTGTGCGATGGTATGGCGGATCGTCCGTTGGAAACTTTACGGGGAAAAACGCCGATGGAATTGGCGCTAAAACCGCATATGGATGCGTTAGCCGCAAAATCCGAGGTTGGTATGGTCAAAACTGTTCCCGATGGTATGTCTCCCGGTAGCGACGTGGCGAACCTATCGGTGCTTGGTTATCGGCCTCAGGATTGTTATACCGGTCGTTCTCCGTTGGAGGCAGCGAATATCGGTATCGATTTAAAAGAGGATGATATCGCCTTTCGTTGCAACCTGGTTACCTTGTCGGATGCAGAGGTGTATACCGACAAAACAATGGACGATTATTGCGCCGGTGACATTCATACCGCCGAAGCGGATGAGATTATTCGAACAGTCCAACAAGCATTTGGTGGCGGCGAGTTTGATTTTTATACCGGTACGGCGTATCGACATTGCCTTGTTTGGCACGGTGGTAAGAATAAACTTGGTACGCTCACACCTCCGCACGACATTTCCGGTCGTGTTATCGGGGAATATCTACCGAAAGAACCGGACGCAAAACCGCTATTGGATATGATGTGCCGCAGTGTTGAAATATTAGACAAACATCCGGTTAATATCAAGCGTCGTGAAAAAGGCTTGAAACCGGCCAATGCGATTTGGTTATGGGGATACGGCAATCGTCCGAAATTGCAACGCTTTGAAGATACGTTTGGCGTAAAAGGTGCGATGGTGTCGGCGGTAGATTTGCTCAAAGGTATTGCTCGCCTAACCGATATGGAAGTGTGCCAAGTGGAAGGTGCTACCGGATATTTGGATACCAATTTTGCAGGGAAAGCGCAAGCGGCGCTTGATGCACTTAAACACAATGATTTGGTATATATCCACGTTGAAGCGCCGGATGAGTGCGGACATCGTGGGGAAGTACAGAACAAGGTGAAAGCAATTGAGGAAATCGACCGCCAGATTTTAGGACCGGTTTTGGAAGCGATGAAAGGTCAAGAAGGCATTTCCTTGATGATATTGCCGGATCATCCGACACCGTTGAGCATCCGTACTCATTCCTCAGAACCTGTCCCGTATCTTTTGTACCGTAGCGATACCGCTGTTACAAGTGGGATTACCACGTTTAACGAACGGACGGCGCAAGAAACCGGAAATACCGTAGCCGAAGGTTCGGATATGATGCGTAAATTATTACAGATTTAAGTTCTAAGAGGTGGCACAAGACATGTGCCACCTCCTACTTATATACAAGAGAAGAGAGGCATCCTTTTTGAGGATGCCTCTCTTTTTTAAATCCAATTATTTGAATTTCTTGCGTGCCACATAGGTTGTATGCAAGCAATGATGTGCTTTATGACCGCCAATACCATCATCAAAGAACTCTTCATACAGCTTTTTGACAACCGGAGACTCATGCGATTTGCGTAAGGTCATCGCTTTATCTTGATCGTACAAAGCCTTTGCACGAAGGGCCTTCAAATCGGTAAAGTTGCGGACCGAAGCGGGTTGAATCGGCTGACCACCGCCGTTTACGCAACCGCCGGGGCAGCACATGATTTCCACAAAGTGCCACGGGGCAGTACCGGATTTGATTTGATCCATAACGTAGTTAGCGTTGGCAATGCCGCTGACAACAGCCACTTTGATTTCCATGCCGGCAATGGTATAGGTAGCTTCTTTGATACCGTCTGTACCACGTACCTCGTGGAATTCAACCTCATCGTTCGATTTGCCGGTGAGCCAATCGTTTGCTGTGCGAAGAGCAGCTTCCATAACACCACCGGTTGCACCGAAGATAACAGCTGCGCCGGTATCCTCGCCGAGCGGAGCATCAAACTCTTCATCAGGCAAGAGGTTGAAGTTGAGACCGGCACGATCGATCATGCGAGCCAGTTCACGAGTGGTGATTGCGTAATCGATATCCGCTACGCCTGCAGCATTTTGATCATCACGACCGCATTCGAATTTCTTGGCGGTACAAGGCATAACCGAAACGTTAACAATATCCTTCGGATCGATACCCATTTTTTGAGCGTAATAGGTTTTAATAACAGCACCGCTCATCTGTTGAGGCGATTTGCAGGAGGACAGATGATCCAGTTGATCCGGATAATAGTACTCAGCAAATTTAACCCAGCCGGGGGAGCAAGAGGTGATCATCGGCAGAACACCCTTGTTCTGAACTCTTTGTACGAACTCGTTGGCTTCTTCAACGATGGTCAAATCAGCGCCGAAGTCGGTATCAAAGACTTTCTCAAAGCCCAAACGACGTAAAGCAGCAACCATTTTGCCTTCCACATTGGTACCTACCGGTAAGCCAAAAGCTTCACCTAATGTAGCACGGATAGAAGGTGCAGTGGTGACGATGACGTGTTTGTTCGGATCGGCAAGCGCTTCCCAAACCGGAGTGGTAGAATCGGAGTCCACCAAAGCGCCGGTGGGGCAGACGGCAACGCACTGACCGCAAGATACGCAAGGAACGTCCGCAAGCGGTTTATCGAAAGCACAGGCAATGTGCGTATCAATACCACGATCGTTGGCGCCGATAACCGATACAAATTGTTGACGGCAAACAGCGACGCAACGGCGGCACAACACGCATTTGTTGTTGTCACGTACGAGATGTGCGGTCGATTTGTCTAATTCGTAGATCGGACGGGCACCGTCATATTTACCGCTGTCTTCCACACCGTAGTCCTTGCACATTTTCTGCAATTCACAATTCGTGGAACGTTCACAGGAAAGACATTTCTTCTCGTGAGTGGAAAGAATCAGCTCTAACGTAGTCTTGCGTGCTTTTTGTACACGGGCGGTATTGGTCTGAATCTCCATACCTTCCGCAACCGGGTAGACACAAGCAGTAACCAAGCCACGAGCACCGGTTGCTTCCACGACACAGATACGGCAAGCACCGATTTCATTGATATCCTTTAAAAAGCACAGGGTGGGAATTTCCACACCGGCGGCACGGGCGGCCTCTAAAATGGTCGAACCCTTGGGGACGCTGACGGCAATGCCGTTTACTTTAACATTTACCATTTCCATGTAGGCACACTCCTTCCTTAATTCTTACTGATAGCTTTGAACTTACAATTACCGATACATACACCGCACTTGACACATTTTTCAGTATCAATGGTGTAAGAGGGCAGTTTGTGGCCGGGAGCAACATAGTCCGTTTTGGAGATAGCACCAACTGGGCAGTTACGGGCGCACAATCCGCAGCCGATACATTTATCTTTGTCGATGGTGAAGGACAACAGATCTTTACACACACCGGCGGGGCATTTCTTGTCCACAACGTGGGCAATGTATTCGTCACGGAAGAAACGGAGCGTGGAGAGAACCGGGTTGGGAGCTGTTTGGCCCAGGCCGCACAAGGAGTTCTCTTTAATGTAATAACACAGCGCCTCTAAGTCGTCGATATCTTCCAGAGTACCCTTGCCGCTGGTGATCTTCTCCAGCTTTTCGAGCAAACGCTTTGTACCGACACGGCAAGGTGTGCATTTACCGCAAGATTCGTCAACGGTGAATTCCAAGAAGAATTTCGCCATATCTACCATACAGGTATCTTCGTCCATGACAATCAAGCCACCGGAACCCATCATACAACCGATTGCAATGAGGTTGTCATAATCAACAGGAGTGTCGATTAAGGAAGCCGGGATACAACCGCCGGAAGGGCCACCGGTCTGGGCAGCTTTAAAGGTTTTGCCGTTCGGGATACCGCCGCCGATTTCTTCGACGATCTCACGCAGGGTAGTACCCATCGGAATTTCGACCAAGCCGGTGTGCTTGATTTTACCACCGAGTGCAAACACCTTTGTACCTTTTGATTTTTCGGTACCCATGGAAGCAAACCATTCGGCACCTTTCAAGATGATCTGCGGGATATTTGCAAAGGTTTCCACGTTGTTTTCAACAGTGGGGCAACCATACAAACCTTTCACAGCCGGATAGGGAGGACGCGGACGGGGCTCACCACGATTACCTTCAATAGAAGTCATCAAAGCGGTTTCCTCACCGCACACAAATGCACCGGCACCCAAACGGATTTCCATATCGAAATCAAAGCCGGTACCGAAAATGTTCTTGCCGAGTAATCCCTCTTTACGAGCTGTGTCAATAGCAATTTGCAGACGGCGCACAGCAATGGGATATTCAGCACGAACGTACACGTAACCCATAGTCGCACCAATAGCATAACCGGCGATTGCCATTGCTTCGATCAAGCAGTGCGGGTCACCTTCCAAAACGGAACGGTCCATAAACGCACCCGGGTCGCCTTCGTCAGCATTACACACGACGTATTTTTGCGGTGCTTTATTAGGAGCAGTCAAAGCCCATTTGCGACCGGTGGGGAAGCCACCGCCTCCACGACCACGCAGACCGGAATCGGTTACGATTTGGATAACCTGTTCAGGTGTATACTCGGTCAAGCATTTGGAAAGTGCCGCATAACCGTCGTTTGCGATATACTCATCTAACGATTCGGGGTTGATAACACCGCAGTTTCGAAGTGCAACACGGACTTGTTTTTTGTAGAAATCAGTTTCGTTGAGCGCCTTTATGTTATCGCCATCCACGGTTTCATCGTATAACAAACGTGTTACGACGTGACCTTTGAGCAGATGCTCGGATACGATTTCCGGAATGTCCTCTACCTTAACTTGAGAGTAGAAGCAACCCTCCGGATATACGATCATAATCGGGCCGAGCGCACATAAACCGAAGCAACCGGTACGAACAACTTGTACTTCTTCAACCAAACCGTTGGAAGCAATTTCTCTTTCCAAAGCTTGGATGATCTCTTGGCTGTGCGAGGAAGTACAGCCGGTACCGCCGCAAACCAACACATGAGAACGATACATTTTCTCCCCTTTTATGGGAGCGACTTCATGAGAGCCGGAACGAATTGCAATCTTTTCACGGGTTTTATCCCGGATAGCTTGTAATTCAGCGATAGATTTCATAACAAAACCTCCTATAACTATTCATCATTCATGATTACGCTTAATGTTTTATCCGTGCTTATCTAGTCCATGACCTGGAGCCCTGAAAACGATACCTCTCTCAGCACCGAATGTAGATGACAGGAATCGAGTTTTTGAACAATATCTAAAACATTAGCGAAAGTTCACGCATGATTTATTTGCCGTATTTTGCGAGAATGCCGGGGACATCATCTGCGGTTAAGTTACCGTATACGTCACTGTTAACGGTCAACACGGGAGCGAGACCGCAAGCACCGATACAACGGCAAGCAGACAAGGAATAACGGCCGTCAGCGGTGCATTCATCTGCGTCAATGCCAAGCATTTCTTTCAGCTTGTCGAATACATCTCCTGCACCTTTTACGTAGCACGCAGTACCTAAGCATACCGAAATATCGTACTCACCCTTGGGGGAGAGTGCGAATTGTGCGTAGAAGGTGGAAACACCGTATACCTTTTCCAACGGTACGTTCATACCATCTGCAATCATTTCTTGGACTTCCATCGGCAAGTAACCGTAGATTCCTTGTGCCTCCTGCATGACGCCCATCAAACGGCTGGGATCGTGCTTGTTTGCGTCGATGACCTTCTGCAGAGCAGCAGCTTGTTCCGGTGTACCTTTGAAAGGAAGTTTGCTGATTTTCTTTTGCATTTGCCTTTTCCTCCTTAAAAGTATTCATACCTTAACAAGTATACACGAACTTGTTTCATTTTGCAAGGAAAAACCGCATACTTTGTCGTCTTTTTGTTAAAAATTTTTTATAAAACAAAAAGAGGAGATCTATTTTACAAAAAAAGGAATCTTATCGTAAAATTCGCACTTTTTTATGAGATAGTATGCAAAAAACAAACAGTTTTTAGTGTTGATTATAAAATGGGTTGTAATGAACTAAAAAAGACGGTTGAGAAAATTCTCAACCGTCTTTTTTATCCTTTTAGAAGTTTTTTTGTTGCTTCACGTAAAGTAGCAGCGATGGAATCGGCCTGTTCCGTTGTGGTGCCCGTAGCCGTCACGTAACCTTTAATTTTGGGTTCGGTGCCGGAGGGGCGTACGACTACGCTGGCATGTTGTTCCAACTCAAAGAGTAAAACGTTGGAGCTGGGGAGTGTCAATGTTTCGGTCGTGCCATCTGCGTTTTTTCGTTCAGAGGACAGGTAATCTGCAATCGCTACAACACGTAATTCGCCAAATGTCTTTGGTGGGTTTTGGCGCAAGCCTTTCATGATATTTTCCATCGCAATCATGCCTTTGGCGCCTTCAAACTGTACGTTGATTAATGAATGGCGATATACACCGTGTTCGTGATATAAAAGATGCAATACCTCTAATAAGGTAAGACCTTTGGTTTTGTAATAGGCAGCCATTTCGCAGATGAGCATCGAGGCAACAACGGCATCTTTATCACGGGCATGGGTACCGGCCAGACAACCATAACTTTCCTCAAAACCAAACAGAAAACGCTCGGGTGTGCCGGCTTGTTCTAATTCCACGATTTGTTCGCCGATGTATTTAAAACCGGTTAGCACATTACGCAGTTCACAACCAAAGCTTTCCGCAATACGGGTCGCAAGGTCTGAGGAAACGATTGTTTTAATCACGACAGGGTTTTGAGGCAAGGTTCCTTGCTCAACACGACCGGAGAGAATATAGTGTAATAATAAGCAACCGGTTTCGTTTCCGGTCAGCAGTACATATTCATCGTTTTGTCGAATCGCAATTCCAACACGGTCACAGTCGGGGTCAGTTGCTAATAAGATATCCGGCTGCTCCGTTTCAGCTAATTCTAATGCCAATTCAAACGGTTGACGAAGTTCCGGGTTAGGGAACGGAGCCGTGGGGAAGTTGCCATCCGGTAATTCCTGTTCCGGAACGACTGTTACCTGCGATAAGCCAATACGTTCCAATATACGACGGACCGGTTTGTTTCCGGCACCATTTAGCGGTGTGTAGATAACTTTTAAGCCACTTGTTTCGCAGATTCCCGGATTAATCTGTTGGGTAGCGACCGCACTTAAATAGGTTTCCATAACGTCTTCACCGACCATCATAATGCGACCATCTTCTACTGCCTTCTCAAAATCTGCTAACCGAATATCGGTGAACAGATCCAATTTTTGAATGCAGGTGGTAACGGCATTCGCATCTTCGTCGGTCATCTGATATCCTTCGGGACCGTAGCACTTATAACCATTGTATTTCGCAGGGTTATGACTGGCGGTGATCATGATACCGGCTTGGCATGCCAAATGTTTTACCGCAAAAGACAACACCGGAACCGGTGCCAATTCTTCAAACAGCCGCACGGCTATCCCGTTCCCGGCCAGTACACGGGCGGCTTCTTTTGCGAACATGTCGGATTTGATGCGGGAGTCGTAACAGATAACGACACAGGGAGCAGGCGACTGGGCGTTCAAATAGTCTGCCAATCCTTGCGTTGCTTTGCGTATGGTATAGATATTCATGCGATTGGTACCGGCACCGATGATACCACGAAGGCCGGCTGTTCCAAAATCCAAATCACGATAAAACCGTTCATAAATTTCAGTTTCATCAGTGGCAATATCACGGAGTTCCGTTTGTAAATCCGGGTCCTCAGTAGCATCGGATATCCACCGATTATAACAATCTAAAACGTTCATAAAAGCATCCTTTCTAAAAGGCGTTAGGATTATTATAACCAAAAAATACCGCATTTGTCAAGAAAACTGGTTCGACACAAAAGGCAAGCACTATCCACATAAAGAAATAAAACACGCCGAGATAGCGTGCTTTAAATAAAAGGTTAAACGCCATACAAGACAGAGGCATTATGCTCAGCGGCGGATAGTACTTCATGGATGCCGATGCCCCGAATGTCGGCAACGGTTGCGGCGGTGTAGGCAATCAACGAGGAATCACAGCGGTGGCCACGATACGGCACGGGGGCGAGGTAGGGGGCATCGGTTTCCAGCAAAAAACGATCGAGAGGAATGGCGGCGGCAACCTCTACCAACTTACGGGCATTCTTAAAGGTGACAACACCGCCAATACCGATATACATTCCCAATTTAATAATTTCTTTTGCCATTTCAGCACTACCGGAAAAACAATGCACAACGCCTTTTGGACGATATTGTTTTAAAATATTTAACACATCTTCGTGAGCCTCACGGTCGTGTACGATTACCGGCAACTGTAATGCGTTTGCCAGAGAAAGTTGACGGCAAAACCAATCGGTTTGCACAGAACGAGGGCAGGCATCTTCGTAATGATAATCCAACCCGATTTCACCGATTGCCACTACTTTTTTGTCGGCTGATAACTGACGTAAGGTATCAAAATCTTGGTCGGTTGCCTTGTCTGCTGCTTCGGGATGAATGCCGACCGATGCAAAAAGACGAGGGTAGCGGTGTGCAAGCGTTACTGCCTGTTTCGAGCTTTCGGCACAAGTTGCCGACTCGATAATTCCGCAGACGTCCGTGTCAAATAATTTCTGTAACAAGGCATCACGGTCTTGGTCAAAAGCGGTATCTAAATAATGAGCATGGGAATCAAAAATACGCATAGTATTACCTCGAAAAACAGGGCGCAAGAAAAGTTCTTGCGCCCGTTGGTTTAGTGAATTTGAGAGCCGGGTTTTAGATTGTCCACAAAAATAACTTTCGCAGCATCGCCGTCGTCCGCAGCCAGAATCATGCCGCAACTTTCCACACCGCATAATACAGCGGGTTTGAGGTTGGCTACCACAATGACATTACGTCCCTTTAATTCTTCGGGTGTGTACCACAAAGAAATGCCGGAGGCTACGGTACGAGGTGTTCCGCTGCCGTCATCCAATGTCAATTTGAGTAATTTCTTGGATTTTTTAATGGGTTCACAATCCACAACCTTCGCAACCCGCAAATCGACTTTGGCGAACTCATCAATACCGATTTGTGACAAGAAAGCGACCGTATTTGTTTCGTCTTCTTGCACCGTTTGAGCTTGGGCGGCCAACTCTGCCAACGCTTTTTCCACGTCGACACGTGCAAACAGCGGTTCCGGTGTGCCGACTGTATGAACGGCGACAGCACCAAACTGTAATGCGTCTAACGTTAAATCGCTGAGATTCATCTGTGCCGCCATCTTGTCGGTGGTTTCCGGTACAAAGGGACGCAGCATAATAGTGAGAAGACGGATACACTCCAATAGATTGTACAATACGGTTTCCAGTTTCTTACGGCTGTTTTCATCTTTCGCCAGTGCCCAGGGCGCTGTTTCATCGATGTATTTGTTGCATCGTTTTGCCAAATTCAAAACGGTTTGTGCCGCCTCGGCATTATGATACACGTCCATCAATTCTGTAAAACGTTGGACGGTCTGCGCTGCGGTTTTTAACAATTCGGCATCGGTATCGCCGCCCGCAAAGCCGTTTGCCTTTACAGTGCCGCCAAAATATTTGTTGGTCATAGCGATGGTGCGGTTAACAAGATTGCCAAGTGTATTTGCCAAATCGGCATTATATAGGTTCAAAAAGCTTTCGTAGGTAATGGTGCCGTCTTGGGCAAAGGGGATTTCGGACAGCAGATAATACCGCACGGCATCGGTGCCAAATTTGTCTGCCAGTTCATCGGCGTACAGCACGTTGCCTTTGGATTTACTCATTTTATCTTCGCCGGATAATAACCAGGGGTGACCCAACACTTGTTTGGGGAGTGGCAGACCCAGCGCCATCAAAATAATCGGCCAGTAAATCGTGTGGAAACGGACAATGTCTTTACCGATAACATGTAGGTCGGCAGGCCAGTATTTTGTAAATAGCTCACCGCTTCCGTCGGGATGATAACCGACACCGGTAATATAGTTGGAGAGTGCGTCCAACCACACATAGGTGATATGTTTGGGGTCAAACGATACCGGGATTCCCCAAGTGAAAGAGGTGCGGGATACACACAAATCCGAAAGGCCGGGTTTTAAGAAATTATTGATCATTTCGTTGCGGCGTGAATCCGGCTTGATGAAATCCGGGTTTTCTTCATAATATTTCAGTAGACGGTCCTGATACTTGGAAAGACGCAGGAAATAAGCCTCTTCGCTTGCGTCAACCACTTCACGGCCACAGTCGGGACATTTGCCGTCTTTGAGCTGCGAGGGGGTGAAAAAGGACTCGCAGGGGATACAATACTTGCCTTCGTATTTTCCTTTATAGATATCGCCCTGTTCGTACAATTTTTCGAAAATTGCCTGAATAGCCGATTCGTGGTCAGTATCGGTTGTGCGGATAAAACGGTCATAAGAGGTGTTGAGCTTGTCCCAAACCATTTTGATCTGCGCAGCTACACCATCCACATACTCTTTGGGAGAAATGCCTTGTTCCTTTGCACATTGCTCAATCTTTTGACCGTGTTCATCGGAGCCCGTTAAAAAATGGACATCGTAGCCCTGCATTCGCTTATACCGAGCGATCATGTCTGCCAACACAACGTCATAGGCGTTACCGATGTGAGGCTTACGTGAGGTATAGGCGATTGCCGTTGTGATATAAAACTTCCGATTGTCCATGAGAAGACCTCCTTTTTTGGTACATTCCTTATTTTAACAGATTTTATTAAAAAAACAAGTCTTTTTCGCTGACTTGCATTTTTTGTGAAAAATCCGTATAATACATCCGCAGGAGGTGCGTATGGCAACTTTAACTTTTACTGTTCCGCCCGAATATGACGGAGAGACAGTGCAAACCTTTTTGCGACAGGGACACGGTTTTTCATCAAGAATGGTTGTACGACTCAAACACACCGAAAACGGTATTATGGTAAATGGCGAGCATCGACGCAGTATAGACCGTATACGGATAAATGATGTGTTGGAATTACAGTTACCGCAGGATGCTATTCGGGTTGAGCCTGTGGATCTACCGCTGTCGGTTATCTATGAGGACGATTCGTTGTTGGTAGTGGACAAGCCACCCTATATTGCGGTACACCCTTCGGCGTTTAAACCGGAACCGACGCTTGCTTCCGTTGTAGTTGGCTATTATGCCAAAAACGGCCAATCCATCGCATTTCGCCCCACCAATCGTTTGGATCGCAATACCAGCGGTTTATTGTTGACTGCTAAAAATTCTCATATTGCATATGCGCTCGCACAAAAGGTGAAAAAAACGTATTTGGCGATCGTGCTTGGCAAACTGGAAGGGAAAGGGATCATTCAACAACCCATTCGCATTAAAGACGGTTGCACAATAACTCGTGAAGTAGGAGCCGGTGGGAAACCCAGTTGTACGCATTATGAAGCGCTTGCAGGGGATGGTACCATTACCCTTGTTCGGTTGCACTTAGAAACCGGTCGAACCCATCAAATACGGGTGCATATGTCGTGGCTTGGATTTCCGCTTGCCGGTGATACCATGTACGGTACGGATGAATCGGTTATGCCCCGTCAGGCATTACATTGTTCCGAAATGCATTTTACGCATCCTTTGACAGGGGAAAGAATGATGTTGTCCAGCCCCTTACCGTCGG
The DNA here is from genome assembly GCA_045601465.1 of Acutalibacteraceae bacterium. Taxonomy (GTDB): domain Bacteria; phylum Bacillota; class Clostridia; order Oscillospirales; family Acutalibacteraceae; genus RGIG3009. Next base: position 3,588 of record JAZRZU010000134.1, on the reverse strand, counting down.
ATATGCGAGAATGTCTTATTAAACATGGCTTGGAGGCTGATTTATGAAACAAATTCAAAGTTTTCAAATTAACCACGATACATTGACCGAAGGGTTGTATATTTCCCGTACCGACGAGGAGATTGTTACCTATGATTTACGGCTTGTCCGCCCGAATATGCCGCCGTTTTTGGAGACAGCTGGTATGCATACGTTAGAGCACCTGTTTGCTACGTATGTTCGAAACAGCCGATATGAGGATAAAATTGTGTATTTCGGCCCAATGGGATGCCGAACAGGTTTTTATTTTCTCACCCGTGGCATGACTCACGAACAGGTGCTGCTATTGGTGAGGGAGACATTATCTTTTATCGCTTCCTATACCGGTGAGATCCCGGGAGCAACCAAAATTGAATGTGGAAATTATTTGGAACATGATCTGGATACGGCTCGGCAATATGCCGCAACACAACTTGGAATTTTAAAAAACTGGACAGTTGAAGACTTGGTCTATCCTGTCTGATTTGCATTTTTTGCGTCGATATGGTATACTAACCACGTTTTGTTGGAAAGAAAGGGGGTATCGAACGACATGAAATACGAAAAATTTGCTTCATGGCTTGAAACGGCGTATATGGTTTGTTTTATGGTTGGCGTACGTTCGGTTCGATGCCTGAAAATGCTGGTTCGCTTCACACGGTTGCTTTGGGTGCCGATAGCCCACGCCTTTCGTCGTTTATGGAACGGGTTAGTGAGTCGGCACTTGCGGGCTTTATATGTGGAGCATCATGCGCAGGGGTGGCGCAAAATGTCCCGTACAGTTTGCAACCTCCTGTTACCGATCACCACATCACTTTTGTTGGTGCTAACGATACAGTATTGGACAGGCGCTGAGTTTGCGTTAGCGTTGAGTTATAACGGTACATCGATTGGGTATATTGCCGACGAGGGTGTGTATGCTGATGCAGCCACGATTGTGCGTGATTCGGTTATCAATGCCGATGAGTCGTTTGTGGTTGAACAGGCACCGACGATGCATGTTGAGGTGCTGAAAGCGGATACGCTTTTGCAGGCACAAGAGGTCAGCAACCGTATTTTACAAGCGGTAGACGACGAACTTTTTTCGGGTGTCGGATTGTTTGTTGATGGTGTATTTCGTGGAGCGCTTCGTACACGCACACAGCTGGACGAGGTGATGAATAGTGTCTTGTCCAAGCACAAGACGCCGCTTGATGATGGCGTAGGCTTTTTACATCAGGTTCAATTAGCCGAGGGTATTTATCCGCTTTCTGCTTTGACGACTTTGGAAAGCATTACCGAGTGCTTAAAGACATTGACTGTTAAGACCATGCGGAATTTGGAATATACCGAGACGGTGAGATATAAAACGGTATACCAAGAAACCGACACTTTGCCGCTGGGGTATGAGATCGTACAAGTGCGTGGAAAAAACGGTAGTCAACGTGTATTTGCGCAACAGATCCTAGTGGGCGGAAAGAAACGGTATCAAACGGTGTTAGCAACCGAAACGATAAAGGCGCCGGTAGACCGTGTGGTATTGATAGGAGCGCAAAAATATAACGATAAAACTGAGCTTGGCGATGGAAAAGCAACCGGTGTTTTCATCTGGCCGCTGCCGTATACCAAACAGATCTCATCCTTTTTTACCAACCGTTGGGGCGTGATGCACGGTGCGATCGATATTGCCAACGGCAGTACCAATGGAAAACCCATCATTGCCTCGGATGGCGGTACGGTCATCGAGGCACAGTACCACAACAGTTGGGGCAATTATGTGCTAATCGACCACGGGAACGGGTTTAAAACCCGCTATGCCCATTGTAGTAAGTTGGATGTTAAAGCAGGGGATAAAGTAGCACAGGGACAGTATATCGCCAAAGTGGGCAGTACCGGCTTTTCGACCGGTCCGCATTTACATTTTGAAGTGATTAAAAACGGCGTGTTGGTAAACCCGCTTAATTACGTAAAACGATAAAAAATACACCGAAGGGAAATGCCTTCGGTGTATTTTTTTAAGATATGGCAACACTTGTGATGAGGTGTTGTATATGCGGAAATTTATCCGATTATTTTGTATTGGCGGCGGCGCATATAATGTAATCGAAATTTTGTGGCGTGGCCATAGTCACTGGTCGATGTTTTTGGTGGGAGGCGCCTGTTTTCATCTTATTGGTAAGATCGGTATGCGGTTACAGCGACGAGGGGTATTTGTCAAAGGAACTGCATGCGCAGCAGCTGTTACGGTGGTCGAATATGTTAGCGGGTGCTTGTTTAATCGGTGCTTGAAACTCAACGTTTGGGATTACAGCAATCTACCGATCAATCTCCATGGACAAGTATGTTTACTTTACAGTGTATTATGGGGCGGGCTGGGATTACTTGCCATTCCCTTGTATCAATTTTTGGAGACGAGGGTCTTGCCTTTGCAAAAATCCGATAACGGACAGTCGTTGCATTTGGGGGAACGTGCGGAACAAATATCCCGTCCAAACAATACCAGTCGATGACAAAAGTCGTTGCTTTGCTCGGGCGGTAATAACCGTCGTAGGCTGTTCTCCACTTTGCGGGCATCTTTGGTATCGCATAATCCCAGTCGATTGGAAATGCGGATGCAATGCGTGTCCGCTACGACGGCACCCGGCATACCATATACGTCGCCACAAATTAAATTGGCTGTTTTTCGGCCCACACCGGCAAGCGTGGTTAAGGTGTCGATCGTATCCGGTACGTTTCCGTTAAAATGATCACAGATCTGGTTGGCCATCTTCACAAGATCTCTTGCTTTTGTCTTATATAAGCCGCAAGAACGAATATAGGGCTCAACTTCTTGGGGCGTAGCTTTGGCAAGGGTTTCCGGTGTGGGAAACCGTTTGAATAATGCCGGTGTTACCAGGTTGACTCGTGCGTCGGTACATTGTGCCGACAAACGAGTAGCAACCAGTAATTGAAAAGCGTTATCGGCTGTCAAGGAGCACGTTGCATCGGGATATTGTTTGGCTAACATCTCTACTGAACGCCTGGCAATTTCTTTTCTTGTCATCTTTATCACCGTCTTGTATTTTATCATGTGGAAAAAATACTGTCAATCGTAAAAGAGGGTTGCATAATTTTGTAAAAACCAGTATGATAAGAAAGAAGTAGGTGATAGACATGGCGCCACTTGCCGATAGAATGCGTCCCAATACGTTGGATGAAATGGTTGGTCAACAGCATTTGATAGCACCGGGCAAAGCTCTGCGAAACGTGATTGAATCGGGCAATATTCCCAATCTCATTTTTTACGGTCCGTCGGGAGTAGGGAAGACAACACTTGCCCGCATCATTGCGCAGCGTTCATCCATGCGGTTACATAAGTTAAATGGAACGACCGCCTCGACGGCGGATATCCGTGCAGTGCTGGATGAGATCGACACCTTTGCCGGGGCTAACGGTATTTTGTTATATTTGGATGAAATCCAGTATTTTAACAAGAAACAACAGCAAACTCTGTTGGAACATATTGAAAACGGGAATATTACGCTGATTGCTTCTACAACAGAAAACCCTTATTTTTACGTATACAGTGCTATTTTAAGCCGTTCTACGGTG
>JAZRZU010000133.1:0-2960 GCA_045601465.1 Acutalibacteraceae bacterium | reverse complement strand
CATTCTTGCCCCCACCACCATCACCCCCGGTGAGATCTATGTGATTTGCACCAAGTGTGGTGAAACAGATTGGACTGTTGCTGATAAACTGCCCGTTCAAAAGGACGTTACCAAGCAGTTTACCGATATTAAGAAAAAAGACTGGTATTACGATGAGGTCAACTTTGCCTTTAACAGCAAACTCTTTGCCGGCACCTCCGATACCAAGTTTTCTCCCAACGCTCAGATGACCCGCGGTATGTTCGTCACCGTTCTAGGCAGACTTGGCGGCGTTGACGTGGATCACAAGACGGCTACCAAGTTTAAAGACGTTAAGAAAAATCAATACTACACCGGCTATGTGGCTTGGGCCAACAAGGCGGGGATTGTCAACGGTATCAGCGCCACCACCTTTGAACCTAATGCCAACATCACCCGCGAACAGATCTGCGTGATGATGGAAAAATTCATTCAGTACATCGGCCTGGGTCTGCGCAACGATACCCCCGCTGTGAAATTTAAGGATGCAAGTAAGATTTCGAAGTGGGCAAAATCTGCCGTTGCGGCCTGCCAGCAGGGCGGTATCATCAACGGTGAGAAGAGCGGTAGCGGCTACGTCTTCAATCCGCAGGGCAACGCCACCCGCGCTGAGGTTGCCACCATTATTTACAACTTTGTACGCAATTATCCTTATATGGCTTATTACGAGCGTATTGATAGCCTAGTTATGATGTAAACAGGTTTATGATGAATTGTCAAACTAAGTGCAACAGTTTTTGACTGAAGATTCAAACAAATCAATCGGTTTTTGAAACCCTAAAACTTTTTTGGGCCTGGCGTTAATCAACGCCAGGTTCTTTTTTAGCGTTGCAGGACTGACCCTCGAAAGATTTCTGCCTTTGGGATAAAACTCACGGAGCAAACCGTTAAGATTTTCATTTGTCCCTTTCTGCCATGCACAATACGGATCGGCAAAATAAACGTTGCAGCTAAGTTGCTGCTCAATCGTTTGCCAATTGGCAAATTCCGTCCCTCTGTCACAAGTGATCGACTTAACAGCTTCGTGGGGTAATTCCGACAAAGCTGTAACAATTGCTTTCGCCATTGTGTCCGCCTGCCGATTCGGTATCTTAATCGCTATGTAATACCGTGTTTTTCGTTCTGCCAAGGTGGCGAAACAAGCCTTGGTTTTGCCTCTGCCGGATACAACGGTATCCGCTTCCCAGTGTCCGAACTCTTGCCGTTTATATACGCTTTTGTCACGCTTTCGAATGGATTTGCCTAGATTGAATTTGCCCCGTGTTTCCTTCTTGCCATGGCTTTTGCCTTTGCGACGGAGAACTTTCAGATTTACATCTACATATTTCTCATATATCCAACGATATATCGTTCTAACGGAAGGCATATCCAATTCACACGATGTGTTTGCAATTTGTTCCGGCGACCAGGTAAGCAACAGTTTTTCTTTGATGTATTCCAACTTGACGGGGTCTTGGAACATTCCACGATGGCAGTATGAGCGGCGAAGAAGGTATTTCTTTTGTGCCGTGTAAGGAAAGTAGGTTGGTATATCGTACTGATGTGTGCGATTTCGTCTTAGTTCTCTCGATACTGTGCTTACATTCCTACCGATTAACTGCGCTATCTTTCGATAACTATACCCTTTCAAGTAATATTCTCGTAGACAACAACGCTCTTCTATGGTAAGATGATGATAGTTCATACGAATCCTCCTTTGGTGTTTATTGTGTGGTAACTTTATTCTACCAGAGATTCGTATGAACTTCTATTTTATTTCGCTAAAGTGTTGCACTTGATAGTATAACTCACCAACCATTATAATAAAAGCCGGTGTTTAACACCGGCTTTTAATTATTTGTTAAAACTCTCTATGGCGGCGGGGATGGAAAAACCGTTTTCTTCCAACAGCGCCTCGCTCTGTTTGGCATCCAGTCCCGTAATGTCGCAAACAATGCCGATCATCCGACGGCGCAGTTTGATGTTGGTGGGCTTTAAATTGACCATCATATTTTCATACACGTATCCCTGCTTTACCATCACGGCGGTGGAGATCATATTGAGGATCATTTTGTGGGCGGAGCCCGCCTTCATACGGGTAGAACCGGTGACAACTTCTGCACCGGTGTCGGGATGAATGGCAATGTCTGCAATGTCCTCCAAGGGGCATCCTGCGTTGCAGGTGAGGGACACCGTCAGTGCTCCTTGTGCCTTGGCATACTCCAATGCTTTCAGCACGTATCCGGCACCGCCGGCGGCGGAAATACCGATGACACTGTCCTTTGCAGTGACGTTGTGGGCGGAAAGATCCCGCAAACCCGCCTCGGCGCTGTCCTCGGCATTTTCCACTGCTTTGCGCAGGGCGCCGTCACCGCCGGCAATAATGCCGATGACGGTATCGGAGGAAACACCGTAGGTGGGGGGACATTCGGCGGCATCCAGCACCCCCAGTCGTCCCGAGGTGCCGCACCCGATATAAAATAATCGGCCGCCCTCCTTCATTCGCAGGGCAATGGCATCCACGGCGGCGGCAATGGCATCCAGTTCGCTGTCAATGGCATTCACGGCATTTTTGTTTTCTTCTTGAATCACGCGCACCATTTCGGCGGCGCTCATACGGTCAATGTGAGTGGTGTTGGGATTTCGTTGTTCGGTTTTCAGCATTTTATTTCTCCAATCCCGCCAACCGTAAGGCACCTTCCACGGGGGCACCTGTAAAAATTTGGGGTTGGCGCAGTGTTTTTAAATATTTTTCAATCATCGGCAACAATATGTCGGCTCGGCCGGTCAGTCCACCGATCAGCACGATTTTCGGATCACTTTGACCCAGCATCGCCGCGCCGGCTTCCATTTCTTCCGCGATGACCTTGGCGCTGGCACGTAAGATTTCAACGGCCATCGGGTCACCGTCATCAAAGGCTTGGAACACAAGGGGAGCAAAGGAGGCAATCAACGTTTTGCCG
>JAZRZU010000132.1:0-5551 GCA_045601465.1 Acutalibacteraceae bacterium | reverse complement strand
ACAGAAAACTCATTTGCATTTTCATCGTTTGCGCTGATCGGCTCATTTAATACAGCGGTTACAAGCCCACCAGTCACCGTAGTGCTCCAATGGTGTCTTATTACATTGCCCATTTTACACCTCCGTCACAAGAGCAATTTGTACACGGTCATCTTCACTTTTGACTGCGTGTTTAATTTTTGTGTAACCTTCAAAAATAAGGTTCCCTTCAACATCGGAAATGCGCTCAATTGTCTCCGCACCTTCCCAGTCAAGAACAATTTCCGACATTTTGCGATCATCAACATATTCAAGCATCAGCACGCCGTTTAACACCCACATCCAAAGTAGGTCAAACGTTTTGTTTTTCACTTTCGCCTTCAACGGGTTCACCCCCTTTTTGCATGTTTACATTATTGCAGGTTTCGCTAATTTTGTCAAGCCAAAAGTGGGCAGCAGACAAGCTGTCGCAGTTTGCTTTCGTGGCCTTTATTTCAAGACCTTCAAGAGATTTTTTGATAATTGCAATAATTTCAACGATTGTCATTTTTTACCTCCATCATTCCACGATGAAATAGTAATATTTTGTTTTTCCTTTTACTGTAATACTAAAGCCATAATAGCCGGAATTGCTCACCGTTACGCTGCTGAAGCAACGAACAAGTTTATCGGATGTTGTGCCAAGGGATGAAGCCAAAGTGGCAAGCCCGGCCTGTGTGGGTACTGGCCCGGTTGCATCGCCAAGCCGTATATCATCTACAACGATTGTCCCTCCACCAGCGGCCTTTCCTTCTTCAAACGCTGCCGATACCGCATCCTTAAAATACTGCGTATCGGCAATATTAAAATTTCCGCCAGTTTCCGAAACCTCCCCTAATTGCAGCACACCGTCTTCACCAACAACGATAGCGTGGCTGTGTTGCAGATCAAGCACACCGCCTGTAGACAAAGCCTTTCCGACCGTGCCAATTTCCCCCATCGTCACCTCACGTTGGCTGACTAAATTTCCGCCAAAATTCATGCCGTCGCCAGAAAGCAATTTTGCAGACACAGATTCCGTAGCAACGATATTTCCACCCATGATAGACAACGCTTTCAAAGCCGTTGCTTCCGTCAAGCCTGTAGTCAGGTTGGTTACGCTTGCATTCAACGCCGCAAATTGGCTTGCCGTCACATAGCCATCAAGCACAATCCTGCTGGCAGCTATTCTGGCCTCTTCGGTGGAGAGGTTGATGGCTGCAATAACATCATTTTTGCCAACCTTCAATGCAATTTCGGCATTCGCACCGTCAATATCAATTTCGGCTTGCGTTACACGCTCGTTTGTTCCGTCAAGGTCAGTCTGATTTGCTTTCAAAAGAACAGCCGCTTCTGTTGCCGCTATTTCAATTTCGGCTTGCTGCAATCTGTTGCTTAGCACATTTGCAACGTTTGACAATGCTTCCGTTTTTGCTCTTAGGGCGATTTCTGCATTGGCTGCGTCTATATCAACTTCTGCCTGTGAAACACGTTCAGAAAGAGAATCAACGGATGTCTTTTCAGCTTTTAATGCTATTGCCGCTTCGGCGGCGTTAATATCAACCTCGGCCTGTGAAAGCCTTTCGCCCTGTTCATCAACTTCTGTCTGGTTCGCTTTCAAGGCTATTGCAGCATTCACACCGTCAATGCGTTGTTCAGCCGTTGTAATTCTTTCGCCTTGTTCATCCAATGCGTCTTGCGACGCTTTAAGCGCAATTTCCGCATTTGCAGCATCGATAGAGGCAAAAGCATCTTTTATAGCTTGTGTATGTCCATCAACGACCGTCTGTTCTGCCTTGAGGTCAATCCGTGCAGATTGCGCATCCAGCTCGATTTGTACATCATTTATGATAGACGCATTGTCCTCAATGCCAATCCAAATATCTTCCAGCTTGAAGGTGAACGCCGTCTCAAAATGGCGCATTGTAACCGCCAAACCGTTGATGGAAGTAGACACATCCGGCAGCATATTAGCAAGGCTTATTACCACGTGTTCCGGCTCGGTGAGCAAATTAGGATAAGTTCTGTCTGTCACTCGTTCTTCAATGATTGCCCCATTGTAATCCATCAAGCAAAGACGGCACATTTTACCGGGGCTAAACCAATCAAAGTCTTGCCCGGTAATTAAGCCAAGTTCATGGGCTTCCACCTGTACAGATACTGACGGGTTCGAGTTTGTGCGGAAATACTTTTCGCATTGTTCCCTCAATTCTTCATCAGATACACCGCTCGTTTCTACATTCAGAACGTTTTCTCTGATCCCCCATAAGGCTTGGCTCTCGCTGTCAACGTGCCACATTTTGCCCGGCACATATAACCGGGTCGCAAAATCACGGTAGTCGATATTCACCACGGCATCGATGATGTTTCTTGACAGCCGTCCTTCACACCCTGATTCTTCCGGCAGCCTTACAAGATTTATACGCCATTCCAAATCTTCCAACTGCTCAAACTCATACCCATACCCATCAATCAGATCAAGCAAATCCATCACGCCTTGCATCACGTTGGTATAATTCAATTCGCAATCGACCTGCTCCATCACAAAAGCATTGCCTATCCTCCACTTCGTGCCTGTGGCATAAGACAATAATTTTTGCAGTAGTTCAAATGCCGTCCCCCTGAACCGCATTTTCTCCGTACATACATAGTCTTCCAGCCATACAATGCCATGTTCTAACGCTCTTGTGCAATAACCGCCAGTCTCATTGGCTACCGTTTTTACCCGGTACACTTCGCTTGAGCCATCCGGGAAAAACACTCTCACAAAATCCAGACCATCAATATTGCACACAGCCGGGTCATAGGTAATCGTGCCGACAGACAGAGGCCGCAACTTCTGAGAAATGGAAATGTCCGCAGGGGCAATAACGCCCTTGCGGTTCATGTTCCTGTCGTACAAGATGGGATTTTTAATCAGTTAAAACGCCCCCTCGCCCTGAATACCACTTCAACATTTTGGCTTGATATGTACGACACTTCATTATTTTTTCCGCATTCAACGAACAAATCGTCCGGGCTGGTAGGCGTCCTATTTCCAACAGGGAGCCGTTGAATGCCGTCAACATACTCAAGAGAAAACGATTCACCCGGCTGTACGCCAAGAGAAGTGAAATACATTGTTTTTCCACCTGCTGAAGCCGAAAATGATGTCATTTCATCGCTTCCATTGTTTGTTACGGTAAACTCTAACGGCACTTTGTCAACCGTTCCAGACGGCCTAAAAACGCCATTTGCGTTCAATCCGGACAACACAAGACGTGTCTCTTTTTCATCCTCCCAAAAAGGAGTTTCACGTGAAACAAAAGTCATGGTAATATCCTGCGTCCATTTCAAGGCGGATGCAATTACAGGAACAGCATCCATTCTGACGGACAGCCTTTTTCCGGGTCTGGTGTTGACGGAGAGATACCGGCCTTTCCCCCAAACCTGAACTTGTTCCAAAATGTCCTGCCGTCTTTCAATGCTGTATGCGTGTATTTCAAACTTAACGGACACCGAAAGGCTTTCCTTTGCCGACCGCAACACCCTTGAACCATTTCCGCTTGCCAAGATATAAGCATTTTCAGCGGTTTTTGCTTCTTTCTCGGCTATGTCCTTGATTATTATTTCAGGCGCAATGCTGGAAAGTGGAACTCCGTCAATGTATGCCTCATACCGTGTTATCATCAACCATACCTCCCTTCGATGATTTTAACGTTCATTGCAGCATTGATTGTCGGCAGCAATGCCCTTGCAAGCAAGGCCGCATCAACGCTCAATTTCTGTGCCGCAATGGCGGAACGAGTGCCCCTTTCAGCCCCATTCGCAATGGCGGTTTCAAGGTTGTTCGCTGCCCCGGCGTTTCCACCAAGGTCAAAATCAATTGAAATCGGGGTAGCCCCAACGCTTTGCATGATTTCATTGATTTGCTGCATCTTTTCTTCAATTTCCGGGATTTTTGCGGAAATACCATCAACCACGCCTGCGCCAGTCTCATACGCATTCTGCCGGGCGGTTTCGTACTGGTTGAGTTCATCGACGGCTTTTTGAGCCATTTCCACCATGCTGGCATACCCTTCATCCACCGCCAGAGATGCATCGGTCATGGTAGTTGCAAGCGTGTCTTTGGTCGCCTGGAGGTCTTGCCAACTTTTATTAAGCTGATTTATTTTTGCAGGGTTTGCCTGAGTGTACAAATATTCCAGCAGCGCATAGTTTTCTGCCGTCTGTTCCCTTGCCAATTCTGCCAAAAGTCCTTCGTCCACCCCTGCACGTTGCGCATTTCGTAGGTTGGCCGCATATTGAGCATAAAAATTGATGTTTTTGCCCATGTTATCCATTGCGGTTTGCATCGATTTGTTAATATCGATTTCCGTAAGGTCGGCCACCAAACCCCACAAGTCATTCGTACCGTTTTTCAGGCTCTCACGCATCTGGTTGTAGGTTTCGTCACGGTGTTCTTTGACAGCAGTCCACGCCTTTTCGACTGTTTCAAAAGCTTTTACTTCGTTTTCAAGGGCGGTGTTATAAGCGTTCTGGGCTTGGGTTGCCGCTTCGATTGCAGCCGTTTCGTTTTCATATTCAATTGCAAGGTTTCCAAGGGCTTCATACGTTTTTTTATAATTCTCATCGGCTCTTTCAAACTCGTCATTTGCTTCTTTATATGCAGTTTCAAGCTCTTCCACTTTTCTTACAGCCTCATCAGCCTGCAAAAATTTTTCGGTAAGCATTTGAGCGGGTTCATCAGCATAATTGTACATCGCAATTGCTTTTTGATCGAGCTCATCTTTTGACAAGGTTTGTCCCGAGGAAATAAGACCCTTTTCAATCAAAAAATTTTGTAGATCAGAATAATATTCATCCAACAAAACTTTTGATTCTGCTTTTTGAATTTCAAGGGCAATCTGTGCATCTGCCGCCGCTGCCATTGCATTTGCCCTGATTTGTTCTTTTTGCTCCAGCGCACGGATTTTTGCCTTTTCTCTTGCGTTCTGCCAAGCAGCCTCGGTGTTTTCCCTGATTTCATCCGTGCTTGTCAAGATGGATTTATTCGCCAGATCAATATGAGCCGCCAATTCAGGGAACGTTGCCACAAGTTCCTGCAAGGCACTTTCCCATAGTTTAGTTTCGTACTCAGACAATTCCGTCTTTTGGCTCAATTCCTCCAGCGTGTCAATCAAAGTGTCGGCACGGGCTTTTTTCAGGTCAGCTTCAAGCAGTTCTTCTTCTTCGGTTTTATCAACCCCTGCAATCTGTTCTTCAACGGTTTTCTTCGTAAGCTTGCCAAGAGCTTCATTGATGGTTTTTAATACAGGATTGATTACATCAATAACGACCTCCCCGGCCTGAGCCATGATGGTATTTACATTTTCCCTAAAAAGCTTCACCTGATTGGAGTAGCTATCCGAAGTTCTTGCAAAGTCGCCCTGCGCCCCTGCCGTTGCGGAAAGCAGGTAATTGTACCGCAAAGTAGCCTGTTCCGCCTGTGTCATTGCGTTGTAGGCTTTCGTGATGCCCTGCGACATTGCGTAGGCTTTAAGGTTCGCAACGGCCATATTGTTACCAAGCTGCT
>JAZRZU010000131.1:0-27527 GCA_045601465.1 Acutalibacteraceae bacterium | reverse complement strand
GCTCTACCAGATGAGCTAAAGCCGCATCGACTGTGACACAGTATATCACATGATTTTTGGCTTGTCAAGCAAAAAAGCCGGAGAAATCAAGAAACTTCTCCGGCTTTTTGTTTTGCAAAATTATTGCAGCATATCAGCGGGTTTTGCTGCTTTGATCGCCTGTTTATTAACGGTGATCTTATCGGCCAACTCTTTTACTTTCTTTTCGATTTCTTCATTCATTTCATCGTATTTCATATATTGAAGAATCTGCTTGTGACTGTCGGCATAAAAATCAATGTCTTTTCCATCTTCGGTCTTGCCACGGTCTGCCTCGGGATCCATACGGAAAATAAGCGCCATTGTTTTGTTGGTACCACTCTTTTGATAGGTCTTAATGGCGATCTCGCCCTCTTTCATCGTTTTGATGACTTTGAGCAGTTCTTCATCCATTTCGGTGTCCACTAAATCATTGCGGGGTGCGGTTGCCGCTTCTTCTTCTTTGTCAGTGGTTTCGGTTTGATCGGTTTTCGAGGTAGTGTCGGTGGAGTCTTTTGTGGTATCGTCTAAATATTGACGGTATGCCATATCAAAAGCCGCATTGTTTTTACCATCTTTATTAAAGATGTCGAGGTAACCTTTGAGCTGGTTTTCAATCTTCGTAACATCTTCGGCGGGCAGCTCTTTATTTGTTTCTGAGTCTACAAGCGGGATTTCAATGGATTTGTAGCTGTAATAGTGCTCATCAAACCATTTCCGTTCGTCGGCATTCGAAACTTCTTTTTTACCGCCCTTGTCATAAAGACCGAAAAAGAGTGAAGATTCATTCAAATACACGGCTTTATACATCGCAATATAGCGGTCGTTGTTAAAGCCCAGGCTCAAAAAGGTATCGGGCTTCATTTTGCTGATATCCTCGTTAATCTTCTTTAAATCCTCTTCATTCCAAGCAATATCATATGTTTTGAGTAGGTCCTCGATTGCTTTTTGACGGATCATCACATCCTGCGTCGTGCGTTTGATATATTCGGATAAGGTGATCTCTTTTTCTTCTTCACCATAAGGTACTTTTTCGGACAATGCCTCTGTACCATAATAGTATAGATATGTGCTGATCTGTTGGTCCGCAGACATCGTGTTGTACATATAGGCGAGGTAATCGCCCATGGTGTACACCTTGTCATCTACCTGTAAGGCAATGGAGGGGGTGGAGCAACCGCCAAACAGCAAGCATGACACGGCGAGTGCCATCGCCAATATAGTGCAAAGAATTCGTTTCCCGTTCATTTAAAGTATCCTCCTTTGGAAATTGAAAATACATTGTCTATTATTCTACACGAAAAAAGTATATTTGTCCACCCAATTATGCAAAGCAAAGAAAAAAGTTTACAAACCTGTTTTTTTGGCTTGACAAGTGTCAAACAGACGTGTATAATACTGATTGCGTCACACGCCGGTGTGATGGAATTGGCAGACGTAGTGGACTCAAAATCCACCGCTGGCGACAGCGTGCCGGTTCGAGTCCGGCCACCCGCACCATATCGAGTGTTCATAACCAACTTGAAGGTTGGAAATGGACACTCGATTTTTTATATTGACGTAGGGTTAGAATGATTGATTTTTTGCTTACGTTGCCCATGGTAGTGTTTGCGGCAGAGGAAAGTACACACGGCACACAGAACTCTCAAAATGCGTGGGACTTTGATGGTGACGGGGGTGTTGGAGATTCTGTTTTTTGAATGGGAATGGTTTTATTTTATGGTTTCTGCCTTGCGTATTTAATTTTGATATGATATATTGAAGAAAAACCAAAAAGGAGCTTTCGAAAATGAAAACGACAAAGTTGTACAACGTGATGTTTCCCATTTGGTTCCTCTTTGTGTTCCCGATAACGTGGCTCTTTATCATTCCGGTCAATTTCTTGATTGATAGCGCTGTAATATGGGCAACTATAAAACGTTTTAAAGTGGAGAGCCCGTTTGCATTTTGGAAATCCAAAATTTTGTTTGTTTGGATGTTCGGATTTTTAGCAGACCTGATCGGTGCTTTGCTGATCATTGGTTTATATTCACTGCTCGTCGAAATATATCCCGATTTGGGGAGTAGCTTGATCCGTTTTCCCGGCACTTGCCTCATAGCGATCCCGGGCGTTGCTTTGTCCGGCGCACTCATATATTTCTTGAATAAAAAAGTTTCATTTAAGAAAACGTTGCTGGATAAGACGCAAGTACACAAGCTCTGTCTTGTTCTGTCGTGCATAACAGCACCGTATACGATGTTGATCCCGTTGTATTGGTAGCTCAACCACTAAGATGTGATCGGCCTATTATTACCTTTTAATAAAAACGATAGCCTGTCACCAAACATCGTGACAGGCTATCGTTTTTATTCACCGGTCCTTATTTTTTTGATGAATTTGCACAAAAAATATATTTTTCCACTTGACACAAGGTGCCGAAGGTATTACTCTAATGATACATCGTTTTCCCGGTTAAAAGGGTGCGCAATTTGCGGAGCTTCCTACGTTTTTCCATAAATGGGAATGATTTTACGGCTTGTATTTCCTTTGATTTTTTGGTACAATATTGTTGTCAATGGTAATATTCCGTATTTGTAAGCTTTTCACCTGAAAGTGCGCTGCCTGACACGATCGTTCGTGCGGGAATGCACGTGTTTTACTCGGTTGTGTGCATAGGCGCTCGAAGAAAGGATGATACCATGCTCGCACATTATCAAAAGCAGGACGAGCTCAGCGGCAATATGGCGGTCGAGGTTCTGGTGAAACAGAACTTTTCGGTCGAACAACATTTCCATTCCAATCTTGAACTCAACTACGTGGTCGAGGGACAGATGATCGTACATATTAATGGGGAGGAAGCTGTTCTCAAAGAGGGCGACTTGTATTTTGCCACCGGGTATGAACCGCACGGTTTTGACATTCCGGACTACTGTGTGTGTTATGTATTGAGCATGCCGGAACACATCGCCAAATCTTTCAAAACCTATTTAGGGAATAAGGTATTATCCACTAATTTTTTGTACAAAAGCCGAGAAAGCGCTCTTATTAAGAAGCAGCTTGATTCTTTGGCGAGAGACCATCATCCGCTTACTCAAAAAGGATATTTATATATCATTTTAGGGACCATATTGGATAAAATCGAACTGGTTGACCCCACGGTGAAAAAGGAACCGAGAGCTGCCGGCAAAATATTGCGGTATCTTGAAGATAATTTTTTGAATGATATTAAACTGGACGACGTAGCTCGTGCAATCGGATATAGCAGCAACTACACCTCGTCGATGTTTAATGCCACCTTCAATTGTAAGATCAGTGAGTATCTAAATTCCATTCGAGCTCGCCATGCAGCGTACCTGTTTTCACAAGGGCAAACCAACGTTTTTGACGTGGCGGTGTCGTCAGGATTTAACAGCATACGCACGTTTAACCGTGCGTTTCGCAGCGAGTTTGAGGTATCACCGAGAGAATACATACGACAATTAAAAGACCAGGCGGAATAAAGAGAAGCCCCGTGTCCAACAAGCTTTTTAAACAACAGCATATACCGGATAACCCATTACAACCTTATTCGTATAAGGTTGTAATTTTTATTCCGTCAACAACGGCTCGTCTGCGCCAAAAATCAAAGCGAGAAGTATGTAGAGGTATGGGCTTTCGTACACTTTTGTGCATGTTTTACAGAACAAATTGGGATTTTAACGGGAAAAGGAATCGTATTTGTAAAAAATTCGTATATTTATTACGACATTTCAGCCATATTACACAAAATAACAGCCAAGAAATCACAGTACACTTGTTAAAGGTTGTAATTTTTTTGGTGTTCTATTATACTGTATACATATGAGTGTGCCTATTTTTAGGCACTTGTCGGCACAGGCATCTTAAAGTCCCCAGAACCAACGCTTGTTGGCTTTTGTGGAAAGGATTTTCAAAGTGTTTGACTGCGGAAATTCTGTAGAGCCGGTCAAAGATTGTAAAAAGGTTATTCTTAGCGGTTGTTCGGTTTCACGTAAACGTTACGGAAAACCGACAACACACTTGACAAGGCGCTTTCGATCCTGCGATTGAGGCGCTCGTGCGGTAAAGGAGGATTGGGAACACAAGGTAACCGCATTTCACAGCAAATGTTTAGTGCACAAGCACTGGGTAGAAAATTATTACAAAAAGAGGGTGTCTTTATGAAAAAGTATTTCAACCGATTTACGGCAATTGCAATGGTGGTTGTGCTTTTGGTGAGCGTCATGTGCGTGAACATTGGCCTTACCACTTCGGCTGATCAAATCGAATCAAATGTGCTTTACGATTTTGAAGGGATAACCGAAGTACCGGCAACCGTTACCAAGAGGTATGACGATGCTGCGAGAGGAACATTTGCGATTAGCTCAAGCTATGCAAAATCCGGGCAGCAATCGCTTAGGCTACACGGTATAACCGTTGGTGCTAATAAGGCCGGTTCGTTCCAGGATATTTTTCTTACGTACAGTCATACCGAAGGCTATAACGGTATTGCGTTCTGGGTGCACGCTACCAAACGAGTTCTTAAGATGGAAGTGTTTGTACAAAACTTGGACGATGCCAATTCGACGATGGTGAAACTTCAAACGTTGTCCTTGGAGAAAGATGAAACACAAGAAGTGACAGCGTTGTATTCGGATGCGACTGAAGCGTTTGTTCCTTCTCAAAATGCTGATAAAAACCGCATTGTTGTGCGTTTCTATTTGTCCACCAGTACGACAACGTACTTCTACTTAGATGATGTTTCTGAAATCAAGAAAACCGCTTCCGGCGAAGGTTCCGGCGAAGGCTCCGGCGAGGGTTCCGGCGAAGGCTCCGGTGAGGGTTCCGGCGAAGGCTCCGGTGAGGGTTCCGGCGAAGGCTCCGGTGAGGGTTCCGGCGAAGGTTCCGGCGAGGGCTCCGGCGAGGGTTCCGGCGAAGGCTCCGGTGAGGGTTCCGGCGAAGGTTCCGGCGAAGGTT
Source organism: Acutalibacteraceae bacterium (assembly GCA_045601465.1). GTDB lineage: Bacteria > Bacillota > Clostridia > Oscillospirales > Acutalibacteraceae > RGIG3009. The sequence continues at coordinate 22,555 of JAZRZU010000131.1, read as the reverse complement.
CCGGCGAGGGTTCCGGCGAAGGCTCCGGTGAGGGCTCCGGCGAAGGTTCCGGCGAAGGTTCCGGTGAGGGCTCCGGCGAGGGTTCCGGCGAGGGTTCGGGCGAAGGTTCCGGTGAAGGTTCCACCAACGTTCCGTCCACTATTATCAACGATTATGAAACGGCTTTGACTGCGCCGAACTGTATTGCAACTTACGCCAGCTATTCGGCTCGTGGCTCGGTTGCTTTGAGCACTGCCTATGCCAAATCCGGCACACAGTCGGTTAAAATGCTCGCCAACGCCAATTCCGCCCGAGGCGTTCAACAACTTGGCGTTACCTTTGTTCATACCGAGGGGATGAACGGTCTTTCGTTCTGGGTGAAAGCGGAAACCGCCGTCAAGTTTGACGTGCGCGTGCGTAACCAGGGCGACGATGCTACCCGTGTAACCATTCAACGTGTAAGCCTAAAAGCGGGCGAAGAAAAAGAAATCATCGTATTTTACGAGGATGCAAAAACGTCCGTCGGCTTGGGTTCTTCTTTGGCCAACGCTGCTAAGAAAGATTTTGATCCTTCCAAAAACGCCAATAAGCAAGTTCAGTTGTTCTTATTCTTCCAGTGTGCTAAGACGACCGAAACCGTGTTCTACGTGGACGACGTTGCCGAGGTAAACAAGAAGGCGCTGGGCTTTGGCCCGACGGGTGAGGCGGTATTCCCGACCACCCCCAATGAAGTGATTGCTGACTTTGAGGGCGCTACGCATCCTGCCTACTTGGAAGAAGGCTACAAGTTCACGATTGCAACAACCGAAGATCCGGTGCACGAGGGCCAAAAAGCACTCGGTATCAAAGTCGGCGAGGGTGTTGGACTTGCTGAAAACCGTTTGAAAATTCCGTATCTCCAGATGGCGGATAAAGACGGAATCTCTTTCTGGTTCAACGCAAAAACCGATGTGACGTTTAACGTTTGTATTGTTGCCGGTGAAAACACCTATACGCTTCGTAGTGTGGCAGCGAGAAAAGGTTTTGACGGTGTTATTAAGGTATATTATAAGGATGCAAAACCTGCAGGCTTTGCTCCGGCTGAGGGTGACAAACTTGAGCTTGTGTTGGTGTTTAATCCTTCTCAGTCCGCCAATATGGAATTCTATCTTGACACGGTAAAACAATATAAAAAGGGTGCAAACGAAGGCGATATTACCGGTGCTTATGAGAACACCGATAACATTAAGTATTATAAAGAGACCTTGGACGGCGATATGGTTCAAGATTTCGAAAATGCTGCTGATTTGACGTTCGTTACTTTGACAAATGTAGATACTAATAGAAGCAGCATCACCGCTAATACGACCGTGTTCAATACCGGCGCACAGTCCATTAAGGTTATTTCCGACCAAGGAACCGGCGCTGGCGGCGTATTAACCTTTACTTATAATAAGGCTGCAAAATGGAACAGCTTCTCCTTCTGGGTGGCAGCCGGCCAAACAGTCGCTTTGGACATCCGAGCAACGTTTGGCAGTGGAACGCAACAGAAAATTGTGAAGAAGACTGTTGCCGGTGAGTACTCCGGCTTTGTAACGGTTCCGTTCACGGAGGCTTGGGCGGATTACGCCGGCGAAGTGAAGATTGACATTGTGATGTCCTGCAACATGCGGATTGCGGTTATGTGGATTGACAGCATTATGCAAACCAACCACGCCCGCCCGACTGTTGCGGATACCGAGAAAACCGGTAACACCGGTGACGATGCAGAGGCCTTAGACGGCTGGAACACAAGCGCAGATTTTGAAGCTTATGCGGATAATGCTGCTTTGTTTGAGGAATGGGATTTCGTTGCAGAAAGCGACTGGTTGACCGGTACGTTTGTTTTGGATCGTAGCAATCAATATCGTGGATACAACAGCTTGCGTATGGATTACGACTTCTCCTATACCGAAAATCCTGCTAAGCACAACTTCTCCATCCAAGGCCCGTTGAAATATGTGGATATGAACGGCTTGAGCTTCTATCTGCATGCGGACAGCGCAGTATATGTGGACGTTTCTGTCGTAGACAACGTGGGACATTACAGCACTTTGAGACTCCCTGCAAAAGCGTATGACGAAATGGTTTCGGTCGACTTTGCCTCGATTATTGGTGGTAACAGTAACTTTGGCCGAATCAACAAAGACGAGCTCATGGTACGGGTAACGTTATCACCTGCTGCCGATACGCTCCAAGGTACCGTTTATATCGATGATATCAGCTATTGCAGCACTGCCGGAGCCGGCGGCAACAACGGTGACGGCAACAACGGTGGCGGCAACAACGGTGGCGGCAACATTCCGGCAACCGGTGTCAAAGAACCGTTGTTCCTGTATATCCCCGCAATCCTGTGCGCTGCTGTTCTGGTAGTGGTGTCCTGGAAACGTCAATTAGTCAAATAATAAAAAGGAGAGATAAAAATGAAAACAAAAATTTTATCTATTGTTTCTGTAGTTGTATTGTTAGCAACCCTGTTTGCATTCTCGGCATCGGCCGCTACCGACATTATCGATAACTTTGAGCAGGTCAAAAGTAACACCCTCACGGGACTGACTATTATTCAGGCCAGACCCGGCTTGAAAGCTACCAATAAGGTAAAATTGGATACGACCACTGCTCCTGCTCTGCAGGGCGTGGAGAACAAGACTTCTTTGCGCATTGATTATGATATTAATGCCGGCGAAGAGTGGTCTCAGTTTAAACTGCCTTTTGAAGATCCTCAGATGCTCAATGCCAGCGTGCTCGGCAAAAACGATGCGGTATATAGTCTTTGGATGAAAGCGAAAGTGACCCAGCCTGTTAACGTTGGCTTGGTTATCAAAGACGAAAGATGGGTCCACAAAGTGTTGGTTACCACCGAGTGGAAACGTTACGACATCAAGTTGACGGATTTCCATTGCACCGCTCGTACCGGCGACCCCACCGTCGCCTCCCTTGTTAAGAGCGGCGCTTACAACGAAGCATATGTCAGCGAATACACTTTCTTAGTGTCATCTTCTGCTGAGTATAAATCGGGCAAAACGACCTACAGCACGCCTATGAAATCCACTTTCTGGGTCGATGAAGTCAGCTTCTCCGGCACCGAAATCAAGGATCAGAAATCCGAGTACAAACGCGACAGAGTCAAAGTGGCTACCGGTGCTACTACCACCACCACCACCACCACCAAACCGGTTGCAAATGTAACCACCGTTGACGGTCAGAAAGAAAACACAGTTACCACCACCGTTGCCGGTGAAGGAACCGACGCAACCACAACCGTAGATGGCGAGCAGACCGATGTTACGACTGTGGAAGGCGAGACGGCAACAACTACTACCAACGATGCGGCTGCAAACGCCACAACTAAACCGGAAAACAAAGAAAACAAGAACAGCGCAACACCCATCATCATTGGTGTAATCGTTGTCGTCGTTTTGGCGGCAGGCGGTGCGGTGCTCTATTTCCTCAAAATTAAGAAGAAATAAACACGATTCTTAACTATAAGAAAGGGGAGAATTCGCTTTGTTGACTAAAAAAATTACAGCGCTTCTTTTAAGTACTGTCCTGATGGCCAGCTGCCTGCTCGGCGGCTGTGCCAAAAAGGGTGCGACAAAAGATACTGATGAGTCCGTTCAGGACAATGTGGCGGCAAAAAATTTCATGGTTTCTGATACAGCACCCGAAGAGACTCCCGAGGCGGACGTACCAAATGCAACCGACGATAACTTGGAGACCTATTGGGAGGCGAAGCAGACAGAAGAAGCTGTTTTGCAACTCAATTTTGATAAGCCGACCCTGATCAACAACATCCACCTGAAAGAGGATTATCTCTATAAAGGCGGTAACTGCCGTGCCTATCACATCGATGCTTGGAACGGTGAAGAATGGGTTAAGGTTTATAACAGCGACATCATTCGTGATTATAAGCTGTGTGTTATCGACCCGGTCGAGACCACTGCGGTCCGACTAGTCATCGACGAAACAGATGAAAACTATGCTGAGCAGGGCGAAATGGTAAGGATTGCGGAATTCAGTGCTACTTATCAGCCGCCCATCAAGAAAGATTTCCGTGCTGTCGGCTACGTGAGCCCCGGTTCCTTTACGCTCTTTGGCGATGGCAATTACAACCCCGATGAGGGATGGTTGGATTCTTACACCGACCTTATTTTCCATGGTTTCGTTCACTGGGATTATAACGCCGCTGAACAGTTCTCCATCAAAATGAACAACTCAAAGTGGGAACAGTACTGTGACCTTTACTTTGACCGAATCGGCAGCAGAGATATTAGAAAGTTCATCAGTATTCGTAATGAGAGCAAAGGCGCTGACGGTAAAAAGGTTCACATGAGCTCCGATGCGGCACAACGCACTCACTTAGTTGATGAAATCATCGCTCTTGCCAAAGAAAAAGGTTTTGACGGCGTAGATATCAACTACGAGCATCCTTCCACCGATACGCATTGGAATGCGTTTAATGCGTTCTTGGTTGAGTTATGTGACAAGGCGCACGCACAAGGCTTGTTGGTGTCTTGCGCAACAAGCGCTACTTCCAACCAATTTACCAGACGCGTACTGGATTCGTTGGATCAGTACAATGTCATGGTGTATGACAATACCCAAGATTATAAGTACTGGCATTCCACCTTTGCCTATGTGTGTCAAGCAATTGATATGGCTGCAAGAACGGGCATGGACCCCGCAAAGGTAAACATCGGCTTACCGTTCTATGCATTCGGTACCACCAGTTCCGGTATTGACTGGTCGGCCTCTCGTATGTATCGGCAACTTTACGATTCCCTTTCCAGCGGTGATGAAGAGTTTGATTTCGGCCAAAACAGCCTTGCGCAGTACTACTATAACGGTCCCACGATGATTCGTGATAAGACGGTCTATGCGATCACATCCGGCTGCGGTGGCGTTATGGTCTGGCACGTTGTGTCCGATATACCGTATGCGAACAAGGCTTCGCTCACTCGTGCGATGAACGAGGCAATTCAGGAATATACGACGAAGTAGAAAGGGACTTATGTCATGCGCAACGATTTAGTATTCGAACTGAATTTTGATCAAGTGACCACCATCAATCATGTTATGATTCGAGAAACCGGTTTTTCCGTCCAGGCCTTCCATTTGGAGGCCTGGGATGGTGAGAAATGGACTGCTTTTTACAATAACGACCTCATTGGACGTGAAAGGCTGTGCGTTTTTGATCCAATCGATACCAACCAGCTACGCTTGGTGATCGATGATGCAAAAGGCACACCGTCTATCACTGGTTTTGAAGCCGGTAATCAAGCGCCATTTGAAAGGGAAAAACCTTTTCATGTGGTCGGTTATTTCAGTCCGGCTACATTTTCCCGTGTCCCGTTCACCTATGATCGTGAACAGCTTGCAAAGTTTACGGATGTTATTCTCCACAACTATCTGCATTGGGATATTATTGATGATAAGTTTGATTTAAGAATCAATCCCAAAATTAACACCTATATTGCCATGATGAAAGAGGCGATTGGGGATCTTCCGCTGAGAACGTATCTTAGTGTGCGTAACCAGCGCCATGTGCATATGAGCCGTGATCCGCAAGAACGTGCGAAGATCATTTCTACCATTTTGCAGATCGCACTGGACAATGGTTTTTATGGTGTTGACGTGGATTATGAGTATCCGGAAACTCCCGAAGATTGGGATGCATATAGTGCATTCTTGGTAGAGTTGGGACAGGCACTTCATGAAAATGGCCTGAAATTCTCCGCTGCTACCGGTGTTCACAACAACCATATGAGCGATGCGGCATTGGATGCTTTGGATTTTTATAATATCATGGTCTATGATAACAACCAAGATCCGAACCATTTCTTCCACTCTACGTTCGAATATCAAGTCGATGCTCTTGAATCTGCTAAACGACAAGGCATGAAACTGGATAAGATCATCCTGGGCATGCCGTTCTATGGGTTCTATTCGATCTATAAAGTAGATTATAGCAACTCTCGTCAGTTTAAGGATCTGTATAATCCTGCAGAGGATGCGTCGTTCGATTACGGCGCCAATTTCCAAAACGGATATTATTTCAATGGTCCCTACATGGTGAAAGACAAGACGGCTCACGCCATCTTCACCGGATGTCGTGGCGTAATGGTCTGGCACATTGTGGCAGATGCAAAATATGAAGCCCGTGGTTCTTTGACCAGAGCCATCAATGAGGCGCAGGAACAGTTTATTAAAAAATAACCAAAGGAAGAGTGCGGACATTATGAAAAAATTGTTAGCAATATTGTTGTCGGCTTGCTGTCTTTTGGTAACCGTGCCGTTTGCTCCTCATGTGCAGGCGCAGACTGGCGAATCAGTGAATACAAACACACTCCCTGTCTACCAAGGCAGGGATGTGTTTGTTGATATTGAAGCTGCGGAGTTTTTACCAAATAGCGGTTTTGAATACCGTGACAATTATAAAGGGCGTGAAGGACAGAGTCTTTACACACCCGCTTCGGGAAGCGTTACGTTTAAAGTGACGGTACCTGAGACAGCGAGCTATCTGTTGCGTTTCGACTATTTAGCGGAACGTGATCGCGGTAGTGAAATTTTGCGTGATTTATCCATTATCGGACCCGATAATGAATTTAAAATGAATAGCGTGACGTTCCCTCGTGTCTACAAAAACGAGGAAAAAGGGTCGGATGCCCTGGCATTCGATGATCAAGGGAACCAGTTGCGGCCTATGCAGGTCGAGGCTACGGTTTGGCAAAGCGCTTATTTGCGCAACCCCACCGACGTTATTCGTGATCTTTTAGTGGTCAATTTGCAACAGGGTGAGAACACGATTACGTTAACCGGTCTCTCCGAGCCGTTGACGATTGGTGCGATCAGCCTAACAGCACCCTATGAGCCGCCCACGTATGCAGAGCTTGAAAAAACGTATGCCGAAAAGGGCTATGCGGATGCCAAAGCACCGATTGTGTACATACAGGGTGAAGATGCTCTTTACAAATCGACCTCTACTTTGTTACCGGTTAACGACGTTACCAGTCCGTTAACGGTTCCTTACGACAGTGAGAAACAACTACTTAACTGCATTGGCGGTGCGAGCTGGCAAGCTGCCGGACAGTACTTGGTTTGGGAATTTGAGGTTCCAACCTCCGGTTTATACACTATTGTCACCAAAGCAAGACAAAATATTGCCCGTGGCACAAGAAGTGTCCGTAGATTTTACATCGACGGGCAAGTTCCGTTTGCAGAATTAAAGGATTTCAGTTACGAGTTCAATAACGATTGGAAGCACATCACCTTAGGTGGTGAAACAGCTTATAAAGTCTATTTAGAAGCTAATAAAAAGCACACTTTAAAAATCGAAGTAACCTTGGGTGAGCCTGCCGATCAGATTAGAAAAGTAAATGATATTGTTGCGGAACTTAACAAAATCTACACAACAATTATGATGATTACCGGTTCTACCCCGGACTCCTTGCGTGAGTATAATTTGGACAGAGCTGTTCCCGAAGAAATCGAGCGCTTGGGTGTGTTAGGAGAAGAACTGGCAAAAGTTGCCCAATGGTTCTTAGATTACGCAGGTGAAAAGGGCCAGGCGGGTGTTACATTGGATACCATGGTGAGACTTTTGCGGGATATGCACGCAGATCCGGAGATTATCCCGAAAAAATTCTCTTCCTTTAAAACAAATATCGGTTCATTGAGCGACTGGCTGGCAAGCATCCAACAGGCTCCTCTGGAACTTGATTACATCGCCCTCGTTTCCGGTGCGGATGAAGAACTGCCTCAGATAAAATTAGATTTCTTCCAGCAACTGGTTCATGGCATAAAAGGATTTTTCCGTTCTTTTGTAACCGATTACAGCAGTGATGAGGTTGACAGCGATAAACCTTCCTTAACCGTTTGGATCAGCTCCGGTAAAGACCAGGCACAGGTTGTTCGTCGTTTGATCACTTCTACCTTTGAAAAACAAAACAACATTGATGTCAATCTGAAATTGATCAGTGCCGGTGCCTTATTGCAGGCAACAATTGCCGGAAACGCTCCTGACGTTGATATGACGTCGAACGCCGCTGAGTGTATTAACTACGCCCTGCGTGGTGCAGCCGAAGACCTTCAACAATTTGAAGGCTTTGAGGAAGTTTCCAAACGTTTCCTCCCGGAGCAGTTGGTTTCCTTTACGCTGGGAGACGGCGTTTACAGCTTGCCGGTCGGCATCAACTTCAAGGTGCTGTTTTACAGAACAGACGTCTTGGAACGGCTGAATTTAACCGTTCCCAAAACTTGGGATGACGTTATCGGTGCTTTGCCGATCCTTATGGCAAACAACATGCACTTTGCGATGCCTGTTTCTTCGGCAGATGCAAGTGGTATTGGTTTGGACACCTATTTGATGTTCCTCTTCCAACGTGGCGGTACGTTGTTCTACAACGGCGGTGAAACGGTTGCGCTTACCAGTGCGGAAGGCATCGATGCCTTTGACTTCTGGACACAGCTTTACACCAACTATCAACTCCCCAGAAACTATAACTTCCTCAACCGTTTCCGTACGGGTGAGCTTCCCTTGGCAATTGAAGATTTCGGCGCATATAACACTTTGATGATCTCTGCTCCGGAAATTAAAGGTCTTTGGGGTATGACAACCGTGCCGGGCACTAAGCGCGAAGATGGTACCATCGATTACAGCACACCGCTTGGTGGTTCGGGCCCCATGATGCTTTCTCAGTGCAAAGACAAAGAAAGCGCTTGGAAATTTATTGACTGGTGGACCAGTGCCGAAACACAGGTTCAATACGGTAAAGAAATGGAAAGTATTCTCGGTCCTTCCGCTCGTCATAATGCTGCTAACTTAGAGGCGATTGGTGAGCTCCCGTGGTCAGCAGAAGAACTTGCCATTTTGGAAGAGCAGATGCGCTACGGTAAAGGTATCGAGCAGGTTCCCGGCGGTTATTTCGTTGGCAGAAACATTGATAACGCTTTCCGTCGTGTTGTTTATAATTCTGCGGAGATTCTCAATACGCTTTTGGACTATTCCTACGATATTAACCAAGAGCTTAGAAACAAACGTGAAGAATTTGGATTTTCGATAGGAGGAAATACGCAATGAGTCGTTTGGCAAAAGATATAAAACAAAACATCAGCGCATATTTGTTCCTGTTACCCTTTACGGTATTGTTTCTTACATTTACGCTCGCTCCCGTATTGATTTCCTTATATTATGGTTTTACCTACTATAATATTTTGGAACCTGCGAAATTTATTGGGTTTGATAACTATATCAAAATGTTGACCATCGACAGCATCTTCCCGCTTGCCATGAAGAACACGCTTGTTCTGGCAGCGGTGACAGGCCCGGTGGGATATATTAGCTCGTTCTTGTTTGCATGGTTTATTAACGAGTTGGTACCGAAACTGCGTGCGGTCATGGTCGTTATCTTTTATGCGCCTTCGATATCCGGTTCGGTTTACCTGATCTGGAAAATCCTGTTCAGTAATGATACGTATGGTTATCTCAACGGTGTTTTGCTGAAACTTGGATTTATCAGTGATCCGATTGACTGGTTAACCAATCCGAAATACATGATGATGGTTGTCATCATCGTTTCACTTTGGATGAGCCTTGGTGCCGGCTTCTTGTCTTTCGTGGCAGGTCTCCAAAACATGGATCGTTCTCAGTATGAGGCGGGTTATGTGGATGGTATTACAAACCGTTGGCAAGAGCTGTGGTTTATTACGTTACCCTCCATGCGCCCTCAGCTTTTGTTCGGTGCGGTTATGTCGATTTCCTCGGCCTTCTCCGTCGCAGGTATTACCACGGCACTTTGTGGTTTCCCGAGTACGGACTATGCCGTACATACGCTTGGAAACCATGTAACGGACTACGGCGGACGTTATGAAATGGGATATGCTTCTGCTTTGGCAACCCTCATATTCCTTATGATGATTATTTCGAATAAGGCCATTCAAAGCATGTTGTCCAAGGTCGGAAACTAGAAAGGAAGGTAGACATGAGTGCTCCAAAAATGAAAAGGGCATCGGGCGAAAGACGAATTGCAAGGTCTGTTGGTGGAGATATTTTCAACAGCTTCTTCCTTGTGATCTTCGGCGCTTTTATGTTCCTTCCCATGTTGTATGTTATCAATAACGCATTCAAACCTTTGGACGAATTGTTTTTGTTTCCTCCGAGGATCTTCGTCCAAAACCCTACGTTTGACAACTTTTTAAATCTTTCCCTTTTGATGTCGAACACGTTGATTCCGATTTCACGGTATTTGTTCAACACGCTTTCCATTACGGTGATAGCGACGGTCGGCCAGGTAATTATTGCATCCATGGCAGCCTATCCGTTGGCAAAAAGGAAATTCCCCGGTAACGCGTTTTACTCGAAGCTGATTGTGAATACACTTATGTTTAGTTCCGGCGTTACCGAAATTCCTTCCTTCATCATTATGGCAAAGCTAGGATTAATTGATACGCATGCTGCCATTATTCTCCCCGCAATCGGTCGGCCTCTCGGATTGTATTTGATGAAGCAATTCATGGGTGCAATCCCCACCACTCTGCTGGAAGCGGCACGAATCGACGGTGCGAATGAATGGTACATCTTCTGGCGTATCGTTATGCCCAACGTTCGTCCTGCATGGCTCACCTTGATCATTTTCTCCATCCAAAACCTTTGGGGTGTAACCGGCGGCGATCTTTTGTACAGTGAAGAACTCAAAACGTTGCCCTATGCGCTTAACCAGATCGTTTCAGCCGGCCTCGTACGTGCCGGCGCCAGTGCAGCGGTCAGTGTTCTGATGATGATTGTACCAATCGCGGTGTTTATCATAACGCAGAGCAATATCATTGAAACAATGACGTCATCGGGTATTAAAGAGTAGGGAGAGGTGAAAAAGGTGTTTTCCAACCAAAAAATCAAATGGACTGTAATATTGTGTTGCGTTCTGTTGGTGCTCCCTATGTTGGTCGTATCAGCTGGCAGTAGCTACTTATATACAGATTTTGGTACGTTAGAAGCAATAGAGGCACCCGAAGCAGCAGTACCTACTCGGGTGTTGGATGGCACGGACATTGGCTCCGGTGCTCTAAAAAGTCCCCAAGATCTCTGTGTAGATAAAAACGGCCGTATGTATATTGCTGATTCCGGCAATAACCGCATTCTTATTTTAAATAAGGATTACACCATGGAAAGAGAAATACGGGAATTTTCTTTCAATGGTAAAACGGAACAGTTTTTGAATCCCCAGGGCGTTTTTGTGACCCACAAAGGTGAAATATTTGTAGCGGATACTGAAAACAAACGTGTTGTTGTGTTTTCCGCATCCGGAGAATGTGTTCAGATTATGGCTGAACCAAACTCTCGGTTGCTTCCGGAGAGCTTTAACTACCAACCAACAAAAGTAGCGGTAGATATTAATGATCGCATCTTCGTTGTTTCCCGTGGCTTCAATATGGGCCTCATCGAACTAAAACAAGACGGATCGTTTGCGCGTATAGCAGGTTCTTCTAAGGTTAGCTATACCTTAACAGAATTATTTTTAAGACTCATTTCCACGAAGGCAATGCGTGACAGAATGACGTCATTCGTTTCGGTGGAATATAACAATGCGGTATTTGACGAGGGCGGCTTCTTATATGTGACAGCCGGCAACGCATCGTCGGGTGAGAGTACACCGATTCGTCGTTTGAACGCTAGTGATTCCGATATACTCAAACGTACTTCACGTGACATCGTCGGCGATTTGATGACCAGCAATAAGAGCAGCATAAAAGGCCCGTCATTGTTTGTTGACGTGGCGTTAATGCCCCACGATATGTATGCTGCTATTGACCAAAAACGAGGCCGTGTATTCGTGTATTCGCACGAAGGTAAGAACTTGGCAATCTTCGGCAGCATCGGCAATAGTACCGGCACCTTCAAAATCCCGACTGCTATTTCGTATCAAGATCAGAATTTCGTTATTCTCGATGCCGGTACCGGTGAGATAAACTTCTATACGCTGACCGATTACGGCAAAGCGCTTATAGAAACCCAAAAGTATAAGAAAATCAATGATTTTGACGCAGAAAAGGTTGCTTGGCAAGAGCTTTTAAAATTTGACGAAAGTAATACAGTCGTGTTTAACACGTTGGGCGATATTGCATACAAAGAGCGTGATATGGATACCGCTATGAATTACTATCGCTTGACCGGCAATTTTGAAGGTTACTCTGAGGCCTATACACAAGTGCGTCAGGATTGGATTGCCAACAACTTCACTCCTATGATGATTATCGTTTTGGTTCTCCTTTTCGCCTTAGCTGTGGTTAAAGCCCTCAAACGGAAAGGTATCATTAAGACCAAACCGGCAGGCATCGTCAAACAACAGTGCCAGAATGTTGGCTATGTCATGCTGCATCCCTTCAAAGGTTTCTGGGAATTAAAACGTGAAAATTTGGGACGGATGTCGGTAGCGCATATCCTTTTGGTGATAGCCTGTATTGCTACGGTAATGCAAAGCCGGTTCATATCGTACCATTTCCAAACGCAGGCGGTACAAGAAACAGGCGTCATTATGGATCTCGTGAAAGTACTGGGTCCGTTCTTGTTATGGATCTTAGCCAACTGGTGCGTGACGTCCTTAATGGACGGCGAGGGTAACTTCCGGCAGATTTATATGGCCTCTGCTTACAGTTTGGCACCTGTTGCCATTTTGATCCCGATTTCGGTCGTGCTGACGCACTTCTTAACCTTGTCCGAAAAAGAGATCGTTGTGGTTATCTCGGTGCTGGCTTATGTGTGGCTGGCTGCCTTGTTGGTAAGTAGTGTTATGCAAACACACAACTATTCCATGGGTCGAACCCTTTTCATCGTGCTGATCATCCTGCTTGTCATCGTTTTGGTCCTATTCATTGGTTTGATGGGCTTCTCGTTGGTTCAGCAGATGCAAGTGTTCGTCACGGATACCATCAACGAATTAAGTCTTCGCTTTTAGCGTGGAATGGAAGGAGAGAAAACTCGTTTTGAATCAGTTTCGCAACATACGGTTTGCCGCCCTTCTTACATCCGTTCTCTTACTGTTAACCTCGTGTGGGCAAAAAACCACAGGAGACGGGTCGAATGATTTACCGGCAATGATTATGCCGGGTAGTACAGCACAAGAGAGTGGCAACTATAAGATCTACGCTGAAAATAACGAATTGCGTCTACTGATTGACGAGGGAGCAGCAGCAATTCGTGTAGAAGATAAGCAGACGGGCGCCGTTTGGGATTCGCTTGCCGCATCCGAAAGCACTGTGGGCGATAAAGGTATTATCGAACTTGAATATTTAAGTGCTACCGGAAATACAGCGAATATGTCCGCCGCTGCCGATAGTGTTCAAAAAGGTCAATATACCATTGACAAGATTGAAAACGGTGCGCATATTGCCTTCACGCTTGGTAATGTGCAGGAAAATCTGTTATGCCCCCCCGCCATGCCGGTGGAACGTTTTGAAGAACTGGTATCCGGTATCACATCCCGGTATGATAAAGCGGTTCTGACAACAAACTATCGCAAAGTTATTATTGAAGAAATTTCCGATAAAGTATCTCGCAACGACCTTTTGTCGAAGTACCCTGCCGTGAAGGACCAACCTTTGTACGTGTTACGTGCCGATAAACTCGTAACAACGACGGCGCGGGACATCGACCGTGTTTTGAGATCCCTTAACTATACGGAGGCGGAATTTGAAAAGCATTCCGCATTAGCCAGTGGGGCAAGCGGCAAAAAGCAAGACCCCATCTTTACGATACACGTCTATGCGCGTTTAAATGACAACGGCTTGGAAGTATCCGTACCGGTTACCGAGATCGTCGAATACAACGAAGCTCGGTTATTGCGGCTTAATGTTTTGAAGAATTTCGGTGCGCCGAAATGGGGCGAACAAGGCTACTTTGTTCTTCCCGACGGTAGCGGTTCTATCATGAACTTCGGAAACGGCAGAGAAACGCTAAGCGATTACGTCATCCCTGTCTATGGTCGTGATTCCGCTATTCCGTACGATTTCGTTATGTACGAAGGCGGTGAAGCCTCCTTGCCCATGTGGGGTATCGTACGTGAGACCGGTTCCATGCTCGCCGCTCTAACAGATGGTGAGGCTATGGCTGACGTGCAAGCGTTCCCCGGAACCGAGCAATTTAATGCCTATGCAGGAATTTGTTTCCGTGTGCGTGAGTACTCTAAAGTTACACTTAGCGCCAACTCACAGAACAATGACTTTATGTACTTCACCCAGGATAAGCTCTATGATGGTAATTTGCAGATCGCCTATCGTTTCTACGATAAAGGCACGGATTATTCCAAATTAGCATCCGAATACGGCAAGATGATTTTCGGTGAATCGACTCCGAGCGCTGCTCAGACTCCGGTTTACGTTGAATTCATCGGTTGTGCGGATAAAACCGTACAATTTGCCGGCATCAATCGCCTCGAAAGTGTCACCTTGACCACGTTGAAACAGGTGCGTGAATCGGCAGAAGAATTGCATGCTGCCGGCGTTTCACCGCTTGTTTTGAAACTCACCGGTTTTGTGAATGGCGGCATTGATAACAGCTATTTCAAAAACGTTAAGTTGTGTAAAGGTGTCGGTACCGAGCAAGAGCTCAAAGATTTGTATCAATGGGCAAATCAAAACGGTGTCACCGTGTATTTGGATGCCGATGTGCAAACCATTGGTAAAAAGAGCACCTTTGATGGCTTCTCCGTCAAAGAACATGCGGTATTTTTCATCAATCGTTTGGTTGCTACGAAACAAAAGCTTCATCCGGCTACCTTAGAAGCGGAAAACCTTGTCGGCACCTACCTGCTCAATGCAACCGCTTCTGCTGACAGCATTCGCACGGTGTGGAACGGTGTCCAAGCCTTCGGCGGCAACACCGTGTCACTCCGCAATCTCGGTAAAGAACTGTTCTCCAACTATCGTAAGCAGAATGCTGCGGAACGTCAGGGGAATCTGGCTGAAATGCGTACTGCTGTCGAAGAAGTCAGCAAAGCAGGCGGCAAGATCTTAACAAACGGTGCTAACCGCTGGATGTTGCCGTATGCAAACGACTTGTTGCAAACGCCGGTAAATAACTACCAGCTCAAAATCACCAACAGCAGCATCCCGCTTTTGCAGTTGGTCATGCAAAACCGTCGCAACTATGCTGCATTGGCAATCAACCTCTCGAACGATTCCAACGAGGACATCTTGCGCCTCATCGAAACCGGCAGTGGTCTTTATTATACCGTTACCGGCGAAGGTTCGGATCGCTTCCTGGGTACTAACCACCGTGAATACTATGCGACCAAGTTTGAAAACCAAAAATCTAATATCGTTGATATGTACAAGAAGTTCAACGAAATCTACAAAGATCGTGCCGGTGTAATCACAGGCCATGAGATTTTGAGCGAAGGTGTACATAAAACGGTATATTCGGATGGTTTCTACACCATTGTAAACTATTCTGTGAACCCCTATACCGTCGGAACGCAAACCGTCCCGGCAGGTGGATATTTAACTGGAAGGAACGAGGTAGCAAAATGAATAAGAAATTACGTTCCTGGCAGGATACACAAAAATTCGTAGGCTTAGGCTTTGTATCCCCCTTTATAATCGGTGCGATATTCTTTATCATTATCCCGATTATCCGGTCGTTTGCGTATAGCTTCTGCGACTTGACGATTACAAATACGGGATACAATCTGAATTTCGTAGGCACTGAGCATTACAAGTGGCTGTTGTTTACCGATCCGAACTATCGGTTAAGCCTGGTAAGTTCTCTGAAAGATATGTTGATCAACGTGCCGATCACGATCTTTTTCAGCTTCTTCATTGCCAGTCTTTTGAACCGTGAGTTCCGTGGCAGAGGGGCCGTTAGAGGAATTTTGTTCCTGCCCCTAATCTTATCATCCGGTATATACGTACAGTTGGCAGATGTTGACTCGGTGTCCAAAATGGCGGGCGGTATGGGAGGAGAAGCCTCTGCTTTCGCCACCTTCCTGTCCGACATGGACTTAGCGACCGGCATCGTAGACTTCATGGTTTCCTCTGCAGCACGTCTGCCGCAGATCATTGCGATGTCCGCCGTACCGATCGTCATTTTCTTAGCCGCTTTCCAGACCATTTCACCCGCCATTTTTGAATCGGCTTATATGGAGGGTGCAACGAAATGGGAAACGTTCTGGAAGATTAGCTTCCCCATGGTAAGTCCGATGATTCTGGTTTGTGTTATTTACTCGCTCGTTGACTCGTTCACAAGCACCAGCAACAGCATGATCAATGGCATCCATAACACCATCTTTACTCGTTTTAACTTTGGTGTCGGTAATGCAATGGTCTGGATCTACCTGTTGGTCATCTACGCTGTTCTGGCGATCATTTATGCGATCATCAACCGGTTCATCTTCTACTACGAATAAAGAAAAGGAGGGGCTTATTATGGTAATCAAAAGCGAACAATTTCAAACAAAACTTGTAAAAAACAGCTCCGCCTTTCTTGGCTTTATCTTTCGGCTGATCATTTTGGGTGGCGTATCCTTTGTTATTTTGTACCCACTCTTTACACGAACCCTCGTGTCGTTGATGCCGTTGGAGGATGTTTATGACCTGTCCGTTAACATTTATCCCAAAAGCTTCACGCTGGACAACTACATTCGTGCATGGAACTTTTTGGATATGTCGGAACTTCTCCCCAACACCTTCCTATACCCCATATTGATTTCGGTTGCACAAACACTGGCAGCAAGTGTTGTAGCGTATGGTTTTTCGCGGTTCAACTTCCCGCTTAAAAACTTCCTGTTTGCGCTGGTTATTATTGCTATGGTAATTCCGCCTGATATCCGCTTGCTCCCCTTGTATCTGTCTTTCAAATCATTTGACCCGTTTGGTTTGATTCAGTTGTTTGGCGGAACACCGCTGAACCTTCTGGATACGCCGTGGCCGTTCGTTCTGTTGGGTTTAACCTGTACAGGTTTGAAAAACGGATTTTACGTGTTCTTAATGCACCAGTATTATCGTGGTATGCCGAAAGAACTCAGCGAAGCTGCTTACGTGGACGGCGCCGGATTTATTCGTGCTTTCGCCACTGTGTTCTTGCCCGGTGCATCACAGATCATTATTACGGTTTTCCTGTTTTCGTTCGTATGGCAGTACCTCGACAGTCTGTTCACATCGGTTTTTGCACAACACGTACCGATGCTGTCCATTGAGCTGTCCCGCTTGCTGACAAACGCAGACAGCGTTGAAGCCGGCATCAGCAACTTGGCGCAGTTCAGCTTGGTTCGTAACGCAGCCATGATGTTCTTGATTATCCCGTTGTTGATCTTGTACCTGTTCTGCCAGAGATACTTTACACAGAGTATCGAACGCAGCGGCTTGGTCGGATAATCGTTTGTACGCATTATCGGGCGAATTTCCAAAAAGCGGGAACTCCCGTTATCGCCCTACAACTTTACAAAAACAGCGTAAGGCTTTGACCTTACGCTGTTTTACTCGTTTTATTCATACCACTGTTGGAAAAACTTTCAAATGGAATTGCTGGTTTTTCGCAAAAGCTCCTGCTACTCGCCGTAAAAAGCGTAACATCTTATAGGTAGACTATCCCAACCTGCTTATGCGATAGCGGCTTTTTAGAAAACGAAACAGCTTAATTTCAAAAAAGCAAATCCAATAGCGGTAAAGTTTCAGCCATAATACACAAAATAACGGCCATTAAATTAAACAATCTCCTACGAGGGTTGTTTTTCTTGGCGACTTCAAGTATACTTTATTGTGTAAAACAGCCGCATTGTATAGTTGCGCCAAATGACAATTATTGAAATGTGGCTCATGCAAGCACCGTGGTGGCACACCGTTTGATTGGTGAACACACCCACGGCAAAACAATTCTGCTTCTCGAAAGTAAAGAAGCACGGGAGCGTGAACAACAAAAGACAGGCGATATGCCCAGTTTAAGAAAAGGAGAGTAATCATGAAAAGCATGCGCACACCTCGAATGCTCGCACTGTTCATCGTTGCGGTTTTCGTGTTGATGTTGCCGCTGACTGCTTGTGATGGTGGTAAGAAACCGACAGGCGGACCTGGCGACGGCTTAAAAGGAAACCTGGACTTTGACGGACAAGAAATCGTAATCGTATATCCTCCCGGATACGGTTATTTGGATCCCGATGGCGTGAACCCCTACTATCGTAGACGTGATGAACGCATCGAGAAACTTTCTAAACAATACAATGCCAAGATCGTTCAAAAAGAAGGAAAAGGCATGTATTGGCAGATGATGGTTACCAGTATTGCCGGCGGCGAACCCAGCGGTCACATCATGCTGACAACCAAGAACAAGTTCCTCGATTGGTACAAAGCCGACGTGTTTGCGGATTTCAGCGATGCAATCAAGGCTACCGGAATTGACTTTACCGATACACGGTACAACCAAACCGTACGTAAAATGGTCAGCTTGGATGACAAAGTGTTAGGCTTTGCACAGCAGAACATTTACATCCGTGGTTCCATCTGGTACTACAACAAACGCATCTTCCAAGAACTCGGCATCACCAACGTGCAGGAAATGTTGGATAAAAAAGAATGGACCTGGGCTAAGGTGGAAGAGATCGCCACCAAAGCAACCATTCGTAATCAAGACGGATCCGTAAAACGTTGGGGCCTTTTAGCTGAAATGCACAACACCCTGTGGTCACAGCTCATTAACACCAATAACGGTTCCTTTGCTCCGCTGGTTGACGGCAAACCGAAGGTAAGCTTGACCGATCCCAAAGTAACCCGTGCAACCGAAACCTTCTACGACTGGACGGTCACCAAAAAGATCGCCAACGTCAACAACGGCTTGCAGGCATGGGATACCATGTTGCGTGAATTTATCAAAGGCAACTCGGCTATTTTGGTTGCGCAAAACAAATTCCTCAACATTGCGGAAGAAAACGCCATGCAAGATGACTTTGGCGTTGTTTATCCGCCCATCGGTCCCGATGCCACCGATTATGCACTTGGTACCGGCTCCGGCGATATCTACTTTGTCCCCAAGACCTATCAAGACATGACAACCGATTTGTTGTTATTGGTGGACGACCTGTATGCGCCGTATGAGGATGCTTCGCAAGAAGACTTAACCATTGAAGCTGTCGGTCGTTTTATGCGTGATGAAGATTCCCTCAACAACTATCTTGAAATTGTTGAGATCGGAAATGGAAAAGCCGCAACGACCACAGAAGATCCCGACTTCTCCGGCTTGCTCAGCTTCTGGTGGTCAACTCCGTCGGTTACCCAAATGCTCAACGATATGTTAATGGGTGAAAAAACACCGGGTGAGGCTGTGAATACCTACTCCAAGCTCTTCCAAACAGCAGCAGATGATACTTGGGGCGATATTCGCTACACCGGTGCTAAAAAATAAAAAAGAAAGAGGTAGTTCCTATGAAGAAAAATTTTAAGCGGACATTAGCCTTCCTCTTAACGTTCACGATGCTGGTAAGTTGCTTGATTCTCAACTTCAGCATCACTACTTCGGCTAATGAAATCCAGTCAAGAGTTCTTTTCGATTTTGAAGGCGAAACCTTGCCGGTAAATGTGGCAACGTCCTATTCTAGCAGAATTACTCGAACACTTAATACGGACACGGCATACGCAAAAGATACTCAATCCCTAAAAATTACGGTTAAAAAAATCGCAACAATTAACAACAACAACATCTATATGACGTACACGCATGCAGATAGCTATAATGGTATTTCGTTCTGGGTGAAAGCTCAAACAGCGGTTATTTTCTATGTGCAATTGGAAAATATCAACGATACCACACAAAAGAAGAGCTATCAGACCATCGCTTTAGGCGCGGGTGAGGAAAGAGAAATCACCCTTATGTATGAAGACGATGATAGCACGTTTGTTCCCGGAACCGGCACTAGAGCAAATAGAATCCGGTTTTGGTCTTCGTCCACTAAAGAAGGTTCTGACAGAACCTATTATGTAGATAATATCTGTGAGATTAAAAAAACGATTTCCGACACTCCGGATGAAATCACTGAAACCATTGCAGACTTTGAGAGCGAGGACGGTAACGGCGATAAGTCTCAAGCTCTGACCGGCACGACAGGCTATCATTCCGAGGTTGACCCAACCTTTGATATTACGGATGACCCGAGAGCGGGCGCTACCGGCAAAGCTTTGGAAGTTACTGTTCCGACCACTACGGATAAAAACAAAATTGTTTCTTGTACGACGTTTAACTATACCGCTAAAACAGGATATGACGGTATATCCTTCTGGATCAAAGCCAATACCGCTATCACGATGGATGTTCGTATCTATAAAGGTGAGCAGCAGAACTATATTCTGAAGCGGATTTCGTTGGCGGCGGGCGAAGAACAAGAGGTTCGCGCACGGTATGAAGATGCAACGTTGCCCGTTCTCTTGGGCAATCCTCTTGGCAACGTTGTTAGCCCGTCTTACTCCATCGAGGGCAAGTACATGTACGTGCAGTTTTACGTTTATGCCAGCACCTCGGAGGCACAATCTTATATTCTTGACGATATTAAGCAGTACAAACAAATCTCCGACAATATCCAACAACCCACCGGTGCAACGATTGATCGGTTTGTGACCGGAACAGGTACTGCTAAAACGTCACAGCACGATTCGGTAACCACAGCGCCGGTTCTGGAGCCTGTAACCGACCCCAGAGACCCCAACGGAAACTCCTTAAAGGTAACCCTTCCTGCTGTTGATGCCGAGGATCCCAACGTTCACAGCGCTGTGCAATTTGGATATTTTAAAACCGGTGGTCCGTACGGTACCTACGAAGGTCTTTCCTTCTGGATCGTGGCCGATCAGGATATGGAATTCGAGATTCGTTTCAGTCGTGGTTCCGCCACCGCAAGTACCTCCACGTTCACCTATGCTCTTCGGCGTGTATCGGTCAAGGCCGGCGTACCCCAAAAGGTTACCGCACGCTACGTTGACGCAAAGGCTCCTGCGTCTTTATTGGGCTCGATGGGCAACCCCGTAAGTAGTATGACAGGTTACAAAACCACTGGCACCACCTCCATATATCTTTACATGCATCTGTATGCTCTCTGTGGCACGTCTGAAAAGTCGTATATCATTGACGATATCGAGCAGTGGAATCCCTCTTTCTCCGGCGCATCACTTTCTTTGTCGGATGATATTGCTTTAAACTATAAAGTCAATCCGGCCGACCTGGCTGGCCATACCGATGCTGCGGTTACGTTTACACAAGGCGATACCGAACAAACGGTAACTGCACCGACAACCGATGTGAACGGTCGTTATGTCTATCGTTTCGATAACATTGACGCCAGCAAGATAAACGATGATATCACCGCTACGTTGAAGATTGGTGAAACGGCGATTGCAACCAAAACGTACAGTGTTTCCGATTACTGCTACAACATGATGCGCAAGGCTCCCGGTAATGAGAAGCTGTGCAACCTGTTAGCAGATATCCTGGAATACGGTGCCAAAGCGCAGTTGTATACGGAAAACAACACGGAAAACCTGGCCACCGCTAATTTGGCGGATGACTATAAAACCTATATTGCGAGACAGCCCGAGGCGCTGACACCTGTTACTACGTTGATCACAGCAACAGACGGTGTGAATGCACCTACCGCTTCCTGGAAAGCCGTTGGTTTGAATTTGGACGATGCGGTCAACATTCGTTTAACGTTTGCCACCACCGATGCGGTTACAAAGGCTGTCGTTACTTCCACGAAATTCCCGTCTGTTGTCATTAACTCCTCTGCATTCCAAGAGGAGGGTGGCAAATACACCTTCTTGATCGAAGATGTAGATGCGTCTCACGTACGTGATGCGTTTAGCGTGGTTCTGTACAATGGTGATACACCGGTTAGCAACACTATAACTTATAGTATTGCAACGTATGCCGATGCGAAGATCAAAGCCGATGAGAATTCTTCTTTGGCGAACCTCATGAAAGCCTTGATTAAGTACGGCGATTCTGTCAAAGCTTACATTGCGTAAGGTCGATCAGGAGGAAGAAGATATGAATAACAAAAAAGAATACAGCAGCCCTGAATTTCAGATCGTGCAATGCGTGTCCAGCACACGCATTGCCGGCATCCTGTTACCGGACGAATCGATTTTGGATACGTTGGATAACGGGGACGAGGAGTAAAAGATGAAAATCCGTATCCTTTCTCGGATTATTGTTGTTGCTTTGGTGAGTATGCTTGTCATGTTTACGTTCTCCGCTTGCAAAAAACAGCAGGCGGGAGGACAGCAAGACGAGGCTCCCGTGGTGCCGAACAAGGTTGTGACAACCACATCACCGGACTCCACGACCAAGCCTGAAACGTCTTCCACGACGACAAGTAACAACTTGGATTCCTTGCCGGACGTCACACTCAATGATGTTCCGCAAGGGACCGGGACGACTACCAAAGGTAACGTCACGACTACAACGTCCTCGAACGGGACGACCGTGTCTACGACTACAACAGCAACAACAACCACTACAACCGGCAGAACAAGCTCCATTGAGCTACCGGATGATGAGTGGTAACAACTCCTATAATTGATACGCGAAAAC
>JAZRZU010000130.1:0-6743 GCA_045601465.1 Acutalibacteraceae bacterium | reverse complement strand
GGGAACAAGGGAAACCTTTGTGTGCTTCATAAGTACCTCCTAAAAAAGAAAAGGCTCCGGCTATTGTGTGCACAATAACCCGAGCTCACTCGGACACCTAATCCGGCAATACGAGCACTACGGTGCTCTGCCTCCGGTGACGTATTTTTTAATATTATAAAGGGAAATGCGTAAAAAGTCAATGAAAAAAGCCGAGCAGAGCGTAACTGCTCTGCTCGGCTGATTGTGCCATTACTCAATCCAAAAACGAGATTGGGCTTGATTGTCAGGTAACTCGCCAAAGTTATGGGAAAACTTCATTTTCTTGCCGTTAGACAATTCTATAATAATTGTCGGTTGTCCGTATTCCGTGTTTTCTTTTCCTGTGTTTTTGTGTTCGAATGAAATGTTTTTAATTTGTGCCCCGACACACACTTGGAATTTCGATGAAACGTTTATTTGCGGTTGGTCTCCAAATCTATCATTCATAAATAAGATGTTGACACCTTTTCGCAAAATCAGAAGTTTGTTACCACACACAAAACCGATGTCCGCATTGTATTCGGTGAAATCCGGTTTCTTAACGGTGGTATCTTCACCATCGAAATAAACTACCTTATCAATGGTTAGCCCTATCGCATCGTAGTACAACTCAATGCCTTGAAAGCTTCTACCATCCATCTTAGCTTCCACTATTTCGTATACGGAATAAAATAGGTTTTCTAATTCGTGATTTTCTTCGCAACACCGCTGATAACTTTCTTCCGTACCAACGCTTTCCAATATTGTTTCATAATCTTTGGGGTTGTCAGTGAGATCATATTGTAATATAAATTTAAAAAGATCGAATGTAAAGTGATCATACGTTGAAAGGGTAAACTGGTTTGCTACGGATACCCCAAATTTTTTGATATCCCATCCGGCATTTATCATTACAGGGATAAGCTTTTTTATCTTTTCAACTGTTTCAGATAATTTTTGCTCGTCATCGTCAAAGGCTTGCAAGGCGTATGCTAAAACAAAATCAAAAATGCTACCGCCGTATTTGTTCGTTTGGTTGGTATCAGCGCCTGCCTGTATCAACTTTTTGATTTTATCTAAATCATGGTCATAATCGGTACAAGCTAGGAAAAGTTCTTTATCCAGTTCTGCTTTGATCATTTTCATCACCTCACAAACACATTATATCACACTATGAGTCCGATAAAAAGTACTTTGCAAACAAAAAATACCCACTCATTTTGAGCGGGCAAAAAAATAAAACTTGACGAACCAGATGGTGGAGATAAGCGGGATCGAACCGCTGACCTCTTGAATGCCATTCAAGCGCTCTCCCAGCTGAGCTATACCCCCATATGAGGGTTCGTCAAGTTTTTATTTATGAAATTATGAGATGGGGTTCAACTTTGAGTGCATCGCGCTCCCAGCTGAGCTATACCCCCACGCAACGTCATCTACTGTATCACATTCTTAACGGCTTGTCAACTCTTTTTTCTTAGTTTTTTACGAATAGCCATACCCGCTCATACATCCGCCCTACTTTTCGGTCGTATGACTTTCAACTATCCCCGGGATGACAACATGAATTACGGTATATGTCCATATATAATCATATATTCGAATAGAACTTTAAAGATTTTTGAAAAAATTTTTTAAAAGGCTTGACATCCGTTGAAAATATGATATACTCAAATTGTAATCATTACAAATTAATACGGATTACAAAAAGGAGGAGCGTATGAATACCGATAAAATGGCAACTACGCTCCGGGATCATGGTATGTGTCCTACACAGCAGCGGTTAGCGGTTTATGAGTATCTGCTCTCCCACCGCACACACCCTACCGCAGACGCCATCTATCGTGCGCTGATGAAGAATCACCCCTCTCTCTCTCGCACAACGGTGTACAACACCGTTCGTGCGTTAGCCAAAGCGGGGCTAATCCGAATCGTAACGATTGATGCCGAGGAACAACACTTTGACGCAGACATAGGCGGACACGGACATTTTCGTTGTTCGACCTGCGGAAACTTGTATGATATCCCGTTACCTGCGGATACGGTCCACCCCCTGCTCCCTGATGGATTTTCCGTCAACACGTGGGATGTGTATACCACCGGCACCTGCCCAAGTTGCCAAAATTAACTTTGTATACAAATAACAAGGAGGAAACAATGATGAAAAAGTACGTCTGTTTAGTTTGCGGGTATGTTCACAACGGTGATGAGGCTCCCGCCTCCTGCCCGATTTGTGCGGCTCCTGCCGACAAGTTCAAAGAGGTGGCTGCGGCTCCCGTTGCCGAAAACGATAACGCTGTGGGCACCACCGCTTACAAATGGGCGGATGAGCACCGTGTAGGTATTGCCCAAGGAGTTGACCCGGAAGTGGTCGAAATGCTCCGTGCGAATTTCAGCGGTGAATGCTCCGAAGTCGGTATGTATTTGGCCATGTCCCGTGTAGCACACCGTGAAGGCTATCCCGAAATCGGTCTGTACTGGGAAAAAGCTGCCTACGAAGAGGCAGAACATGCGGCGAAATTCGCCGAGTTGTTAGGTGAAGTGGTCACCGACAGCACCAAGAAAAATCTCGCTATGCGCGTAGAAGCCGAACACGGCGCCACCGACGGCAAGATGGTTCTCGCCCGCAAAGCAAAAGAACTCGGCTATGATGCAATCCATGACACTGTGCACGAGATGGCAAAAGATGAAGCTCGCCACGGCAGAGCATTTGAAGGTCTTCTCAACCGCTATTTCAAATAATTGGTACCCGGCAAGCGGTTGCTTGTTTACGTAAAATCTAACCGTAAATGCCACATAGAAATATGCGGCATTTATAAAAAGTTTGAAAATAAATTATAAAAAGGAGAATTTCTATGGATAAATACGTTTGCCCTTGCGGCTATGTTTACGACCCCGAGCTTGGCGATCCTGATAATGGAGTGGCGGCCGGTACGCCTTGGGAAAACGTTCCCGAAGATTGGGTTTGCCCCATTTGTGGACTCGGCAAAGACGCATTTGAACAGGAATAAAAAAAGAAGGCTCATCTGAGCCTTCTTTTTAATTTTATTTTGCTTTGAACGAAATAATCCGCCAGTATCCGTTTACATATTGGAAGGTCAAGGTGGAGGGGTTTTTGTATTCAACATAGCAGACATAACCGTCTTCCGAGACATCGTCCCAATCCTTGCCTTGAACGCCACTCGGTTTTTCTTCGGTATGGGAGTAATAGATAAGGTCGACCGTCACGGTATCATTGTTTTGACGAAAACTTTTATATCGGAATCCGTCCGGATCGCCGAAGCCACCCGCCATTTCGGTAAAGATGACGTTGCCCGAACCGCTGTCATATTGAATAAGAATTACATAATCTTCTTCGGTATAGCTCTTGGTAAAGTTATATGTATAACCGAGATGTCTTTTCGCAAGATTGTCCAAAACGCTTTTCGGAACAGTGGTCACAAACCCCATTTCACTTTGGGCTTTATACTTTTGGAGGTCGTCTTGGCAATACCGATAAAGGAACGAAAGCACCGTAAGGTCACTTAACTTTTGGAAACTCTGATTGTAAAAATCGGTAAACTGTCTGCCGTTTACATTGTGAGCATACTTGCCCGCCCAAAGGAACGTATCGGTCATATCCTTCACCTTTGTTTCGGTAAGCTTCGGCACTTTTATCACGGCAGGCACAGTGGTCGTGGTGGAAGCACTGGGTTTTGTGCTTGAAGACGTAGAGGAAGGCGTGGTCGTGGTTGCACTTTCGGATGTTGTGGTGTCCGAACCGGTTACCGTCTTCTTTTCAACCAAAATAACAACATAGGTGGAAAAATGCAAAAGCTCGGCTACGACGCCCTCTTTTCCCAACTTAGCGGTAATCTTTTCGGTCTTACCGTCATCGGACACAAAATACACTTCAATATCGTGCTTTGCACTGTCATAGCTTTGGGGTACCGGGAACGTTACCTTTACCGTACCGTTTGGCTGTACTTTTAACCCTTTGCTTTGGGCAGTAATTTCATATGCGTCAATTTTTAAAGCCTCCGGCAAGGCGGCTTTGATCGTATCCATTTTTTTATTCTCTTGTTTCACGGTTTCAACCTTTAAAACGGTATCTTCGGGGAAGGCACTTGTTGAAATTTGCACACCGTTTTCAGTATGAACGTTTTTGTCCGCTTCATTATCTTTCACATTGGCACAACCGACCACCGTAAAAATCATGGCATGCGCCAGTATAATTGCGATAACTTTTTTCATAAAAATCACCTCGTTTTTAATATAAATCTCGACAATATATTTGTCAACTATAAAAGTTTCTCTTCCTTTTTTGCAGGAATTTATTTTTGGATTTTGTGTATTTCCCCGTTGCGCTCCCCTTTTAATTATGGTATCCTTATAAGGAGATAATTTAAAAGGGGGATATACGCAGTGGTATTCAGCAGCTTGGAATTTTTGTTTGTTTTCATCCCCCTTATTTTTACAATTTACTACATCGTTCCCCAAAAATTCCGCACACCGCTTTTACTCATCGGCAGTATTGCTTTTTACGTATACGGTACTTGGAATCAACCGTTCTATATTCTTCTGTTTCTCTTCTCATCCGTATTCAACTGGTTTGTGGGATTACGCATTCAAAATGCAAAGAAATCCCGCAAATTGTGGTTAATTTTGGGTCTGCTATATGATTTTAGTTGGCTATTGCTCTTTAAATATACCGGCTTTTTCCTGTCCTCCTTGCAATCCGCGTTTGACCGTTTCCTTCCCACCATCGACATCACACTCCCGTACGTTGACCTACTCTTACCGATCGGTATTAGTTTCTATACCTTCCAAATTGTTTCATACTTGATTGACGTCTATCGTCAAACCATCCCGGCGGAACGTTCCCTTTTAAAACTGGCTACTTTTTTGTACATGTTTCCCCAATTGATTGCGGGCCCTATCGTCACCTACCCCGAGTTACGTGACCAACTATCCGCCCCCAAAATCTCTCTTGCCAATGTCAACGACGGGTTAAAAGAATTTACCATTGGTCTTGGTTTAAAGGTGTTACTTGCCAACCAAATCGGAAATCTTTGGTCCGATATTGCGGATATCGGTTTTGACAGCATCTCCACTCCTTTGGCATGGATGGGTATGTTCGCCTTCTCCTTACAAATTTATTTTGATTTCTACGGCTATTCCCTCATGGCAATCGGATTAGGCAAGATGTTAGGTTTTGATATGCCGGAAAACTTCCGCTATCCCTATACCGCTTGTAGCGTAACCGATTTCTGGCATCGCTGGCACATGACACTCAGCCGTTGGTTCCGTGATTACCTATACATTCCGCTCGGCGGCAACCGTGTCAGCGTTCCCCGTCATATTTTCAACCTACTCATCGTATGGTGTACCACCGGTTTTTGGCATGGCGCCAACTGGAACTTCCTGCTATGGGGTTTCATCTTCTTCTGCTTGCTGGTATTGGAAAAATATGCCTTGCAACCGTTTTTTGACAAGTTCCGTGCCGTCGGTCATGCTTATATTATCTTGTTAATTCCTCTCACCTTTTTGGTATTTGCGATCACCGATTTTTCTGAACTGGGCATCTACATTGAACGGCTTTTCCCCTTTCTCCCCGGGGAACCGATCAACGTATTCGAACAAGACTTTATAGAACGGGGGAAAATGTACGGTCATCTTATGTTGATCGGCTTTGTGTTCTGCACGCCCCTCCCACGCCGATTATATGAGCGTATCAAACACTCCATTTGGGGTACGCTACTGTTACTTGCTATTTTCTGGGGAGCCGTTTATTATCTCTATCTCGGCTTAAACGATCCCTTCTTATATTTCCGCTTTTAGGAGGCTTATGCGAACATGAAAAAACTATGGCAACATTCTTTTTTGTTCTTTCTACTTCTGACCTGTATCGTTATTGTACCCACCACCCTGGTGTTGCAATCATGTACAACAGATGAACCGGAAACGACTGTCACAACCACGGAGGCAACAACGACCTCTACGACGACCACAACGACGGTAACAACGACCACGGCGCCTACGACGACCACAACATCTGTTAAACCAAGCACCAGCAAAAAACCGTCCAGTACGGTTACGTTCCCTGACGCATCCGAAAAAATTTCGTTCCCGGGTGTGTTGTTCATTGGCGATTCCCGCACGGTCGGCTTACGTGACTATGGAAAAACCTCGGATGCTACTTTCTTTTGCAGTGTGGGATTAAGCTCCAATAACGTCACGACAAAAGCCGTTTCAGTGAGCGGATACGGAGATATTACGCTGGGTAATCTCTTAAAGAAAAAGCAGTTTGATACGGTATACATTATGCTTGGTATCAACGAGATCGGCGGTTCGCTCAGCGGTATTGCGAACAAGTACCAAAAAATAATCGACCTGGTGCACGGCGCACAACCGAATGCGATCGTAGTGGTACAATCCACCCTGCACGTTACCCAAAAACGCAACCAACAGGAAGTCGCAAAAAAGGGCTATTTTAATAACGAACGCATTGATAACCTGAATAGCCATCTGCAAAAACTTGCCAACGGCACCACCGTACGGTATTTGGATATGAACCCCATGTTTGACGATGAACACAACTGCCTGATGGCCGAAGCTGCTGCGGGTGACGGTATTCATATTAAAGCAAAATACTATCTCTTATGGCGCAAGTATTTAGATGAAAATCGTATTGCATAACACAAAAAGAGGCAGAACAACCCAACCGATGGGCGGGCAGCTTTTTTAAAAAATATTTGAGTTCTTAA
>JAZRZU010000129.1:0-41279 GCA_045601465.1 Acutalibacteraceae bacterium | reverse complement strand
GCAGTTTATCACGGCTCTCGTGGCACTTTCTGATAAGCTGGAGATGGAAGTCAGTGACAGACAGGTAGAAGGAAATTTTGCCCCCTGCGTAGAAGTGTGTCAGGCAGATGGCACGCCCACGGGCCTTGCCTTTCACGGCGTTCCCAGCGGTCATGAGTTTACTTCCTTTGTATTGGGTTTGTACAATGCCGCAGGCCCCGGACAGGCACTGGATGAAGCCACCCGGGAACAGATCGCAGCCATTACGAACAAAACAGATATGAGAATTCTGGTCACACTGTCGTGTACCATGTGCCCAGATCTGGTGGTGGCTGCCCAACGGATCGCTGCTGAGAATCCCAATGTAACAGCCCATGTGTATGACATTCGCCATTTTGAGAATCTCAAAAATCAATACAACGTGATGAGTGTGCCTTGCCTTGTGATCAATAACGAGAAAGTATCTTTTGGAAAGAAGAATATATCACAGATTCTTGAGGTCCTTCTTAAGTAATCAATATACAATGAACGGCAAACACCCCGTCTTTTTGTGAAGACGGGGTGTTGTTATAGGCTTTGTTGCATTGGATTTTTCTCGGTAGTTTCACTTTTTCCACACACCTTTTATACACCTTTTGTACACCTTTTTGGCAGGCAGATGCATGGAGTTACGTGAAGATACATTTTTCTTCAAATCCCGAAAGTCCTTGTGCCGCAAGGATTTATCGGGGTTTTATGGATTTATAAGGAGTTATGAAAATAGGCCGCTGCGCAACGATTCCGAGTTTCAATGCAAAAAGCCTTCTTTCTTATTCCTTATTTTGTGCGGCTCCGCAGCACTTTTTGTATTTTTTACCGCTGCCGCAAGGGCAGGGGTCGTTACGCCCGATCTTTTCCGATTCGGTTTTACGTACGGTTCGGGGGGCATCGGTGCCGTCCGCCGAGGTAGCCAGCGGTTTGGCAACCTCTTCACGTTTTGGTTCTTCTTCACGGCGGAGCTGTGCGGTGAGCATCAGCCGGGCGGTATCTTCACGAATTGCCGCAATCATGCCGTCGAACATATCAAATCCTTCTTTGCGGTACAGTACGACCGGGTCATGCTGGCCGTATGCCCGCAGATGGATGCCTTTGCGCAGTTCGTCCATGTTGTCGATATGGTCCATCCAGTACCGATCGACGGTTTTCAGCAGTACCACACGTTCCAATTCTCGCATCAGGGACTCGCCGTATTCCGCTTCTTTTTTGGCATACACCGTTTCGGCCAGTTCGACGATTTGTTCGGTGAGGTCGGCACGTTCCAGGTCTTCTAATTCCTGTAAGGTAAAGTGAAGGTCTTGCGGCGTGGTCAGCCAGCCCAGGAAATATTCACGCAGGCCGTCCATATTCCACTCGCTGTGGTCCATATCGTTTTGGGTATAGCGGTTCACCGTCGCTTCAATGGATTCTCGAATCATGCCCATGATAGACTGGCGCACGTCTTCACCGTCCAGCACCTTATTGCGTTGGTCGTAGATCAATTCTCGTTGACGGTTCATGACATCGTCATATTGCAACACGTTACGGCGGATGCCGAAGTTGCGTTCCTCAACACGGCTTTGTGCCGTTTCGATGGCGCTTGACAACATGCGGTTTTCGATGGGCATGGTCTCGTCCACACCCAAAACATTCATGATGTTGTTCATGCGTTCACCGCCGAACAGACGCATGAGGTCATCGTCCATTGACAAATAGAAACGGGTGGTGCCGGGGTCACCCTGACGACCCGCACGGCCACGAAGCTGGTTATCAATTCGACGGGATTCGTGACGTTCGGTGCCGATGATATACAAACCGCCGGCGGCTTTGACCGCCTCTTCCTCCGAACGGATCTCCTCACGGTATTTTTTCTCTAACGCTTGGAAGGTATCTCTGGCCGACAGAATTTCGGCATCGGTGGTTTCGCCGAAGGCGGTGGATTCCACGATAAGCTGTTCGGGGATGCCCATGCGGCGCATTTCCGCTTTTGCTAAAAATTCCGCATTACCGCCAAGCCGAATATCGGTGCCTCGTCCTGCCATATTGGTGGCGATCGTGACGGCGCCGATCTTACCGGCTTGTGCAACGATCTCGGCTTCTTTTTCGTGGTGTTTCGCATTGAGCACCTCGTGCGGGATGCCCTTGGCTTTTAACATACGGGAGAGTTTTTCGGATTTTTCAATCGAAATGGTACCCACCAGTACCGGTTGGGATCTCTGATGACATTCGACAATCTGATCAATGACCGCTGCAAATTTACCGTTTTCGGTTTTGTAGATAACGTCCGGCAGATCCTCACGTACCATGGGGCGGTTGGTGGGAATCTCCACCACGTCCAGATGATAGATCTGTTGGAATTCGGTTTCTTCGGTCATGGCGGTACCGGTCATACCGGATAATTTATGATACAAACGGAAATAGTTTTGGAAAGTGATGGTAGCGAGTGTTTTGCTTTCCCGTTCCACCTTTACGTTTTCTTTGGCTTCGATGGCTTGGTGCAAGCCCTCGTTATACCGTCTACCGAACATCAAACGGCCGGTGAATTCGTCGACGATGATGACCTGTCCGTCTTTGACAACGTAATCGACGTCACGGTTCATGACACCACGGGCTTTGATGGCTTGGTTTACGTGGTGTAACAGGGTGACGTTGTCGGGGTCCATTAAGTTGTCAATATGGAAAAATTGCTCGGCTTTCTTGACGCCGCTTTGGGTCAAGGTGGCGGTACGGGCTTTTTCGTCTACAATGTAATCGCCGTCAACGGTATCCTGTTCTTCTTTCGCATCCATTTCTTTGATTTTGAATGCACGCAGGGTTCTGGCGAGTTTGTCCGCTTGATTATACAGGTCGGTGGATTTATCGCCCTGTCCCGAAATGATGAGGGGGGTGCGGGCTTCGTCCACCAAAATCGAGTCTACTTCGTCGATGATGGCATAGTGATGTTCACGCTGGACTTTACGATCTTTGTAGATCACCATGTTATCCCGCAGATAGTCAAAGCCCAGCTCGTTATTGGTGCCATACGTGATGTCGGCATGATAAGCGGCACGGCGGTCGTCGTTGTCTAAATCGTGGACGATCAAACCAACAGACAATCCTAAGTACCGATATACTTTTCCCATCCATTCGCTGTCACGGCGTGCTAAATAGTCGTTGACGGTGACGACATGAACACCTTTACCGGTCAAGGCATTGAGGTATGCGGGCAAGGTGGCGACCAAGGTTTTTCCTTCGCCGGTCTTCATTTCGGCGATTCGGCCTTGGTGCAGAATAATACCGCCGAGGATCTGTACCGGGAATGGGCGCATACCGAGCACACGGTCACATGCTTCTCGGCACACCGCAAAAGCTTCGGGAAGAATATCGTCGGTGGTTTCTCCCGAGGCAAGGCGATCCCGCAGTACATTGGTTTGTGATTTTAAGGTTTCTTCATCCATCGCACGGTAGGTTTCTTCCAGCGCCAACACACGGGCACACAGCGGTTGGACACGTTTGATTTCACGCTTGCTATAATCTCCAAACAGGGTTTTTAACAATCCCAAAGTTAAACACCTCAATATTCCAATATCTTATGTATTGTAGCATAAAACAAGCTCGGATACAAGGGGAAAGTAGAAAAGACGGGAATCAAAAAAACCTCTTGACGACCAGGCGGATGTTTGTTATAATACAAGGGCTGTCGAAATGCTACCGTGGCTCAGCAGGTAGAGCAGCTCACTCGTAATGAGCAGGTCGTCCGTTCGAATCGGATCGGTAGCTCCAAAAACCCGTTCACGAAAGTGAACGGGTTTTTTATGTGCTTTTCGGGCACGTCTTGTACTTTACTGAAAAATGTGGTATAGTAAACGGGAGATAGATACAAGGAGGGAAGACGATGCACACACATGTGTTGGTTGGCATGAGCGGCGGCTTGGACAGCTCGGCGGCGGTATGGTTGCTCAAACAGCAAGGCTATACGGTCGAGGGGGCGACGCTGTTATTGACCGACGGCAGTGCTTGCGGGTCTTCCCGTGACGTGGAGGATGCCGTTGCTCTTGCGAAAAGGATGAATATCCCGCATCGGATATTGGATTACCGCACGTGGTTTCGGCAGACGGTGATACAAAATTTTGCTGACACGTATCAAAACGGTGACACGCCGAATCCGTGTATTGTGTGCAACAAACAGGTTAAGTTTGGAAAATTATTGGAGCAGGCTTTAACCGAAGGGTTTGATGCCATTGCGACCGGCCATTATGCACGGGTGGAACAGGCAGACAACGGACGGTGGCTTTTGAAGAAAGCCGTTGATACGCAAAAAGACCAAAGCTACGTGTTGTATTCCCTGACGCAACATCAACTGGCGCACACCTTGTTTCCGTTGGGTGACCAGGTGAAGATAGCGTTGCGTAATCTGGCTGCAGAACAGGGCTGGGAGAGTGCTCACAAAGCGGAGAGTCAAGATATTTGTTTTGTTCCCGACGGGGATTACGCTACCTTTTTAGAAAGGGAAATGGGGCTCAAACGAGAACCCGGCGCATATTTGGATATGGATGGGTGTGTCATCGGTACGCACACCGGTATGATGGGATACACCATCGGTCAACGAAAGGGATTGGGGGTTGCGTTCGGAGAACCTCGCTTTGTGGTACGAAAGGATGCGGTCAACAACACGGTGACGCTGGGCAAAAGCGAGGATTTGTTTACCACGGAATTGGTGGCGGATGCCCTGAACTGGATTGCCATACCGGAGTTGGCTACCCCCATTGAGGTGACCGCCAAGACCCGCTATTCACAACGGGAAGCCTCGGCGGTTGTAGAACCGTTGGATAGAGGACGGGTACGGGTGCGGTTTTCGCAACCGCAACGCGCAATCACGACCGGTCAATCGGTTGTCTTTTATCAAGATGACGTGGTGGTTGGCGGCGGTATTATTGTGTCATAAAAGATAATAAAAAGTCCGTTGTTCGAATGAACACCTGACTTTTTATGTATGCAGATAGTCTTGCAGTACCATTGCCACACCACCCTCGTCAAACGGGGCGGTAATGCGGTCTGCGATGGCTTTAATGGCATCGGTAGCGTTGCCCATGGCGACACCGACACCGACGTATTGTAACATATCGTAGTCGTTCATGCTGTCGCCGAAGCCGATACTTTGTTCACGGGGCAGTCCCAAATCTTGTAAGACACGGCGGATGGCATCGGCTTTGGAACAACCAATGGGCACAACCTCTTCGTAACGGCCGTGTTCAATCACCGTCCAATGCGCATCCACAAAGGGACGGATGGTATCGGGAATCGGACCGTATACTGTAAACTTGGAGACCGATTCATCGGTGTAGGTTGCTTGCCATTCGGCAGCGGTTAGAATACGGGGGTAGTTCGGTACGATGTGGGTCGCTTGTGGGGAGGCGAGCTGGATCATGTATCGCTCGGTTTCCATAATCAGAGTGGATGCAGAGTGTTCAAAGGCTTGTTGAAGCGGAGGCAGAAGCGACTTATCCACGCAGACGTGGTGGACAAAGCGATCACCGATAGTGGCATAGGCGCCGCCTCCGGCAATAATACCGTCGAAGCCAATATCCAAAATCGCCGGATAGAGGTACCCCGTCGAACGGCCGGTGCAAAGAAACAGATAGTTTCCGTCGGCTTGGAATGCTCGCATCGCAGCAACGTCTACGGGAAAAGGCGGTCCGTTGCGAATGGCCAACGTACCGTCCAAATCAAAGAAAGCAGCAAAAGGCACAAAAACGACCCTTTCTTTACGTCAAATTCAATACGGGGGTAAATCCCATGAGTGCCAGCGCCAACAACCCTAGGTATACCAACGTAGCAGGCAGGCCACGGAAAGCAGCCGGAATGTCGGGGTTATCCATGCGTTCGACGGCTTCGGCCGTCATGGCGCAAACCACCGTGAAACCCACCGAAGCGCCGATTGACAGGCTGAGCGCCGTAACGAAAGAAACCGATACCTGTAAGTTGAGCAGTAGTGCCGTGCCGACCACCAAATTATTAAAAGCGGCAAGCGCCAATAGGTGGCGATTGCGGCGGTAAAGGGTCGGGCTGCGGCGAAGAATAACGATGGAAAGCAGATACAACAACCCATCGATGCACACGATAATGACCGGACGGAGCATCCGCATCAACCACGTGGTGGGTAAAAGAATATCGATGGGGTAAAACAAAGCAGTGGTACACAAGGAAAAGAGCAACAGCAAAATGCCCAGGCGGGATAACTGGCGGGGGTTTTTGGTGATTTTAATGAGTAATGAGGAATCAAAACCCGCTGTTAACACCAGGTTTTGCATGGTGCCGGCGACAAAAAAGACAAGGAATATGGTTACAAACGAATTCATAACAACTCATCCTCCTTTTCTTTGCGACGGAACATCGGCTTTAACCATTGCAGTGTAGCTGCCATAAATCCGAGAAGTACAAATCCGATGAAGGGATGAGCCGCTTCGGGGAAGCGTGCGTCATAGCCAAGCGGGATCTGCCACAAAGTTCCGGAAATTGCCATTTCTCTCAGCGCCGATGCCACACACAAAACCAAGCTGAACCCTAAGGATGAGCCCAGAGAATCCGCCATGACCACAGCAAGACGGGTACTGGTCGCAGAGGGTGACAGCGTAGAACGATAGACGTACAACGTGTTAACCGCCATCAGCGGTAAGAACAAATATAAATGGGCATAGATTTCCGTTGAGATGAGCTCATGCAATAAAACCGAAGTGCCAAGCAACAGCATGGACGATAACAACACATACACGAGCGGTTGCAGATGAGCAGCAAGGCGTTTCGCTAAAAAAGCAAAAACGAGGTCGGCAATTCCCATGGTGACAATGGTACATACCGACAACGTAACGCCGTAGCGCAGGTTGATGCCCATTGCCAGAATGGGGCAAAGACCGAGCGCTTGTACCAACACGACGTTGTTGGGTAGGAATGCATTCCAAAAGACGGACAGGCAGGTGCGGTGTGATGTTCTCACGATACTGTCCTCCTTTTTTGTCGATTGCGCAGGTGGTTGGTGATCTGCCAGCAGAAACGATCCAAAAGCGGAGAAAAAGAGTTTACCAACATAACGGCAAAGAATTCGCAGCTCTCAAAACGACCGTAGTGCCGTAATAGCATGGTAAAAATACCGGCAAGGATGCCGTATAGTACACGTGCCAGCCAAAAGCGGGGCGCTGTGACAGGGTCGCTTAACAAGAATACACCGGAAAACAGCAGCAGTCCGGTGCCGATCTCCAACAAGACACCGTTTAAAACACTCACGGTTGTGGCACGGGGGAACAATGCTGCTCCGATAGCACATACGACGACGTACGGAATAAAAATCAGCGGGGAAGAAGAACGGCGCATAAACAAGTACAGCGCACAGGCGAGTAAAATCAACACGCCCGACGACGCAATAGCGCCGGGAAAAGTACCGCTGATAAGCGAGATGCCGTCATACGACGTGGTACCGCCGCTGCTGAGTTGTGCAGTAGGGGATGCGGCAGTAATGACAGAAGACGTATCAAAAAGGGGTAAGGAATTGGTGAGTGAAGGGTCAGGGTACACAAACAGGCGGGTGGGGAAACAAATGGCACAAAAAGCCATGCCCGATGCTGCCGGGTTGAAGATGTTTCGGCCGGTGCCGCCAAACGGCATTTTAGCAACGCCGATTGCAAAGGCTGAACCGATCGCCGGTACCCAAAACGGTGTGAGGGGGGACATCATTGCTCCGATCAAGCCGCCGGTTACCAGTGCGGTGGCATCCGATATGGAGGGACGCCCGAAACGAAGTAGTCCGCATACCAGGTCAACGGCAAAGGCACTTAACATACCGCACAAGACAAGTAACAAGGGACGAAGCCCGTAATGCAGGCAGGAAAAACCCACAAGCGGTATTAAGCAGAGCAGTACGCCGAACGATTGGTAGGCGGGACGCTGTGCTTGACGCAGGTGCGGGGAAACGGATGGTTTAAGCATCGTCATCCTCCTCCAAATTCAAAAGAATCGTGTTGTCGGCGGCTCCCGCTTCTTTTACCGCAGCGGCTAAATCAATGCCGCAGGGGCAGATGTAGGAACAGGCGTTGCATCCGTCGCAACGCTCAACGGACAAAGGGGTTAATCGCTCATAGTGCATATTTCGCAGACGACGGTTGATTTCAAAGGGGAGAAGGCCTTTATGACAGGCCTGCACGCAACGACCGCAACCGATACAGGTGCGGGTCACCACCGGTCGGATGGTTTTTGAGGTGAATGCCAAAATGCAGGTCATGCCAGGGAGAATGGGGATATCCGAGGACAGGGCGGCGGTGCCGGTCATTTGCTCACCTAAAATGAGATAGTCCGGTGGTTCGATCAAGCCGCAATGTTCTAATACCCGCTGAACGGTGGTGCCAAACGGGACCGACACATTTTGCGGATACGGAACCGCATCGCCTGCAACTGTGACCACGCAACGACTGTGCGGTTCCGCCAGATAAAGAGCACGATACAAAGCAAGGCATGCTTGTACACCGATTTTACGTACCCGAGAGCCATGCTTGACAGTTTGCGGTTTGTTTTTACCACCGTATCGAACCGGTTCGGCTTTCGGATAATAGGAATCGGTTTGATAGAGCGCTTCTTTTCCGATGCGCTGAGCGATCTGATGGCGACGATGGACAGACAGGCAAGCCGCAATGTGGTAGCGGTTGGTACCGACGCAAAGCGCCGCTAACCGCAATCCTTCCAAGATCTGTTCGGCATTGTCCCGCAATACCGCCCAAGCGCTGGAAGCAAACGGTTCGATCTCGATGGCATCGGCTGCCAGAAAATCACAGCCGTGTTTTTGCCATTCTTGCAGTTTGAGTACCAGCGGGACACCGTCTAACTCATCGATGACATCGGCAAAGTCTGCCGTTTGCAAAATCAGTTCCGGCGTAATGGTTTCCGGCAACGGTGCCGGAACGTCGGGAGTAGGCGTGTCGGTCATACAGTCAATGACGGCACAATGCAACGTGCCGTATAACGGGTGCTGAATGGTCCGTTCACCGCTGACCGCTCCCATTACGCTGGAACAAACGGTAGCGAGGGGGTCTTGTTCAATGACCGACAAGGGTGTTCCTTTGTTGACGGTGTCGTACAAAGAAACAGAGGGAGTTACGGTCGCTTCGGTTGTAAAGGCAAAGGGGAGAATGACCTGTGAAATGTCGGTCAATTCAGCTGTTGGTAGAGAACTTGCCGGTTTCTTTTGGAACGGCAAGCGAACCCCGTGTCGGGACAACATACTGCCACAACCTTTCTGAAAAATAACCTTTTGCAAAGTGCTTGTACGGGTAATATGATGGTGAATGGAAGCCCTTTGCAAAGGAGGCGTTTTGAATGAAAATAGAACCGCAGGATAGCGGAGATTTGCATATATGGATGACGGATGATGAATTGTGTCGGTTTGGATTATGCTTGGAGGATATTCGGGCGGGCACACCGACTGCCAACCGAGCAATCCGCCGACTGCTGAATTTGGCACGTCAACGAATTCCGTTCCCCTCAGCAGGGCGCATCTCGGTTGAAGTTGTGCCGTTTCACGGCGGCTGTGTGTTTGCGTTTATTGCACCCGTGCTACCACTGACAAAAACCGAAAAGCCGCTTTTATATACGTTTGATGCGGCGGAAACGCTACTGCAATTTGCCGAGGCATTAGCAACACTTCCCTCCACCGCCATGCCATGGGCATCGCTTTATCGTCGGGGTGAGGAGTATGTGCTGATCGTCTTTGCCGACGGTCGTCCGTCAAGCCATTGCTATGCGTTGTTCAAGGAATTTGCAACACCGCTGGGGGAGGGGTATCCCGTTGCAGCGTATATAGAGGAGTACGCAACCGTTCTGGCGGTTGGAGATGCGCTTATTCGCCTACGGGCAGTTTATGAATCTCCTCAACCAACGCCGCCGCATCGGGTGCGTTAAAGAAGGCACTGCCGACCACGGCAATATCGGCACCGGCTGCCGCTGCAATGGGGGCGGTGGCGGTGGCAATACCGCCGTCGACCTGTAACTGTACCGACAGGCCGCGACGTTTTATCTCGGCACGCAGTTCACCGAGCTTCGGCATCATGTCTGCCATAAAGGCTTGACCGCCAAAACCGGGTTCCACCGTCATGATAAGAACCATTTCTACTTTATCGAGGTAGGGGAATACCGCACTTGCGGGAGTTTTCGGTTTGATGGTGAGCGCCGCTTTTTTGCCGAGCGCATGGATGCGGTCCAACGTTTCCTCGATCGGTGCCTGACTTTCTACGTGGAAGTTGATCAAGTCAGCGCCCGCCTTTGCAAACGCATCGATTAAGCGGTCGGGATATTCCATCATCAGATGGACATCAAAAAACATATCCGAAACAGGACGGAAACCGGCAATGACCGGAGGACCAAAGCTCATGTTGGGAACAAATACGCCGTCCATGACGTCCAGATG
Organism: Acutalibacteraceae bacterium; assembly: GCA_045601465.1. Lineage (GTDB taxonomy): Bacteria > Bacillota > Clostridia > Oscillospirales > Acutalibacteraceae > RGIG3009. Next base: position 30,859 of record JAZRZU010000129.1, on the reverse strand, counting down.
GACCATGTCAGCGCCGCTTTGTTTAACAAAAAGCAGCTCCTGTTCTAAGTGGGCAAAATCACAAGTTAAAATGGAAGGGGATACTAACATAATGCGCCTCATTTCTGCTCAAAAGAGCATAATTATTTAGTATATATTATAGCAAGGTTTTCAGAAAAGGTCAAGTAGCGACAAAACCGTGCGTTATCCGCAGTGAGAGAACACAAAAAACCACCAAGCCTTACGGCATGGTGGTTTTTTACTCGTATCCGATCTGCTACCTCGCAGGAACAACACAACTACCAAATAGTTGTGAGCGTTATGGCATTAACCGTTAACTTTTTTGGCGAGGGCGGACTTTCTCCGTGCAGCAGTGTTCTTGTGCAGGAGTCCCTTGGCAGCGGCCTGGTCAATTTTCTTGACAGCGGCTTTGACAAGAACTTCTTTGTCGTCGGCGCCGGTCTCGATGGCAATGTTTGCCTTCTTGATCTCCGTTTTCAGTTCGGAACGGGCGGCTTTGTTATGAGCCGTTTTGGCAGCAATAACCTTTACACGCTTTTCGGCGGATTTAATGTTGGGCATGGTCACACCTCCTCAAAAAAGATTTACTCTAAATCACGCAGGGATTATCATAACACGAACTTTTTGGAAAATCAATACTTTTTTTTAGAATATTGCGTTTTTTTATTTCGATACTATGGAGGGTGGGTGATGTAAATGCAGATGCGAACCGATTTGGCTTTGGAAACGGTTGCCGGTGCGGTAACGCAAAGACGATGCCGTGAAAATGTGGAGATTTGTAGTTTGACGTTGGATGAAGACGGCGCTCGGCAAAGCGGAAAAGCGCCCGGTCGGTATATTACGGCGACATTGCCGCCGCTTACCGATAACGAGCATGACTTGGAGCGCAAGGCTTATGTCATTGGCAAGGAGCTTCGAGCGTTACTGCCGAAAACAGGGTGCATTTTGGTGGTAGGCTTGGGAAACCGAGCGATTACGCCCGATGCGCTCGGACCGCAGACCGCTTCGCTGGTATTAGCGACCCGACATATCCAAGGGGAGCTTGCGAGGAGCATCGGGTTGGATGATTTGCGGCAGACGGTGGTGGTCAAGACCGATGTGTTGGGTAACACCGGTATGGAAAGCAGTGAGATCGTGGCAGGGGTGTGCCGGATGATCAAGCCGGTGGCGGTGGTAGCGGTGGATGCGCTAGCGGCACGCAGCTTAGATCGATTAGGATGTACGGTACAGCTTTCGGATACCGGCATTGCGCCCGGTTCAGGGGTAGGAAACAATCGGCAAGCACTAAACCAAGAGACGTTGGGTGTACCGGTTATCGGGCTGGGAGTTCCCACCGTTGTGGATGCCGGAACGTTAGCCAAAGCGCTGACCGGGGGTGATGAACAGGCGGTGTCCCCAAGAGGGGCGTTGATGATGGTGACACCACGGGAAATTGACCTTATGATTACACGGGCGTCTAAGCTGCTGGCGATGACCATCCACGCTGCCTTACAGCCGTCCTATTCGCCACTGGAACTTTTGAGTCTTACGTTGTAATATGTTTCGCAAAATGCTCATAGGGTAGTATGGGTGAGAAGAATGAAACGAAGGATCGTAAAGGCGGTTGTTTGGCTTGCGGCGTGTTCGGTGTTGGTGGCGATGGCGGCATCTATTCCCGCTGAAAACGTCATTGCCTTTGCAAAACAGGCGGCTTTGTTGGCGGTAGGGTTGCAGAAACCGGAGGAAAGTGCTCAGCTTATCAACGGTTGGGTGACGCAAAAGCCGGTAACGGCTCCGGGAGGTGCGCTGCAACAACAGGTATTACTGGGCGAGGTGATGGTACAAGCGGTTGCCGGTAACATCGCCGGTACGGTTCCGGAAAAGAAACCCGGCGCCGGGGTGGTATTGACCCAACAGGTATCAGCCGGTAAGACGTTCACAGAGGGTGTGGCAATTAAAAATAATACCAAAAAGACGGTGAACATGGCGACGGCGCTCCGCCACAAACCCGCCATCCCGTTTTCGGCGGAGTCGGATGAGGTGCAGGTGCTGATTACGCATACGCACACCACCGAGTGCTATCTTGACTATGATGCAGGATTTTTTAATCCGGACGACAAGAGCCGTACCGATGATGCGCAGAAAAATATGATAGCGGTGGGCAAACAGGTCGCTGAGGTATTGCGGCAAGCGGGCATCGGTGTGATACACGATACCGAAATTCATGACAAGCCGTACAACGGTGCTTATTCCCATTCACGTAAAGCGGTGGAAAAATACTTAAAGCAGTATCCGTCCATCTGTGTGGTGTTGGATATTCATCGGGATGCGATCTATCAATCCGACGGAAAACGGGTGAAGCCCACGGCGGTGATAAATGGGAAAAAAGCGGCACAGATGATGATCATTGTCGGCATGATGAATACCAAGTCGGTGCCAAATCCGCATACAGCGGATAATTTAGCGTTCGGCGCACGGCTGCAACAGGTTGCCCATCGCCGTTATGCGGGGCTGATGCGGCCGATGGTGTTGGCGGATGCACGATATAATCAACAGCTCAGTACCGGGATGATCTTGGTAGAGGTGGGCAGCGACGTGAACACCCTGCCGGAGGCAATATATGCTGCCGAATTGTTAGGCAACAGTTTAGTGGAAACAGTAAAGGGGTTAGGGAGTTGAAGCAAGCGGTCAAGAGCGCCATATCCGCATTTTGTGTGACGATGTGTGTATTACTGACAGCAGGTGGGTTGATGGCGGTCGGGATACGCAGCGGGCGCACATTGTTTGGAGAACGGTATGAAATGGCGGCGGCAGTCTTGGGCGAGGCGGTGGGTGATACCGATGACCTGGGGGTGCGTTGGTTACCGGCGCAGTTGCGGGCATTCTTATACTTGCCGCAGGGCGAGGCGATGTTATGGCGGTTGCTCTTATCAAGGACAGAATCATAAAAAGCGTGGCATCCCATTGGATTCGATGGGATGCCACGCTTTTGTTTAGATAAAACGTCGGGCGGATAAGAACCGCTTTGACCAGTAGGTCACGTTGAGTTTATGCAGTTTAGTAGGGGTGGTGGGGTTGGTGGATGCTACAAATTGATTATCACCGACGTAAATGCCGACAAAGCCGGCATCTTCACCAATCTCATTCGCAAACACCAAAATGTCGCCCGGCTGAATTTCTTCCGGGTTGACATCCAAACCGTAGGTAATGATTTGGGTCGCTTTGCGGGGAACGGTGTAGCCGCTTTGCTTATAACAGTAAGCCACGAAGCCGGGATTGTCAAAAGCATCCGGTCCGTTGCCACCGCTTTTGTAGGGAGTGTCAAGCAAGGAGATAGCCAAGCGGGCAATCGCATCACCGGTTTCGGTGTTACCCTCGGCAGTGCCGATGGACGGTAACGTAGTGGTGTCCGTCGTTTGGGCATCGTCGGAAACGGTTGTGGTATCCGGCTCGGCAGTAGTCGTTGTTACGGCGGTTGTCGTTGTTGCTGTCGTCGTGGTCGTTTGGCCTTTGGTGATAACGGTCGCTTGCGGGCCGTCCGAACAGGCACACAAGCAAAGCGTGAACACGAGCGCCAGCAATATCGGGATGAAACGGGTTTTCATAAATCTCACCTCGGTTATCAGTTTACCGAAAGTTATGAAAAAAATCAATACATTTCTTTTGGCAATGACTGGCTTTTTTCGTATGAGTGTGGTATACTACCGACAAGAGGTGATCAAGATGCTTAAAGCAATCGAGCAACAAGCCTATGAAGCGGCGCAGGAATTGTGTGTGCGTGCAGGATTACAGGCAGGTGACCGTGTGGTGGTCGGATGTTCTTCCAGCGAAGTATTGGGCCACACGGTAGGTAGTTTTTCCAGCCCGGAGGCAGGCGAGGCACTTGCCCGCGGCATATTAAAAGCACTTACAGAAAAAGGCGTCTTTTTAGCGGCGCAGTGTTGCGAGCATCTGAATCGGGCATTAATCGTGGAGAAAGCAGCGCTCAAAGGGGAAGAGGTTGTGAACGTAGTTCCTCAGCCGAAGGCCGGAGGGTCTTTTGCGACTGCTGTTTACGGATTGTTCCGTGATCCGGTGGCAATCGAGCATATTCGTGCGGATGCGGGGTTGGATATTGGCAATACCCTCATCGGCATGCATCTCAAAGAGGTTGCGGTTCCGCTTCGTCTGGAAGCGTCTTGTATCGGAGAGGCTCCCGTAAATGCTGCACGCACACGGCCTCGTTTTATCGGGGGATGCCGTGCAACCTATGATGATACGCTATTATAAAGGATAAAGGGATTCAAGACGGCGATTTTCCCAAAAGCTTCCTTGTCAAAAGGGAGCTTTTTTGCTAGAAAAAGCGATTTTTTGCTTGCCCCGTACGTTTTGTTGTGCTATAATAATCCAAATATACACTTCAGAGGAGTACGTATGAATGGCACGGTTGTCGGGATTTGAGAAATTTGAGCTGCGTCCGGAATTGATGCAGGCGCTTGCCAAGATGGGATTTTCAGAGCCAACCCCCATTCAACAACAAGCGATTCTGCCGCTGCTGGAAGGGCGTGACGTTATTGCCAAAGCGCCGACCGGTACGGGAAAAACTTGTTCTTTCGGTATCCCGTTATTGGAGTGTTATCGTCCCGATTGTGCCGATATTCAGGCGGTGGTGGTGTGTCCGACAAGAGAGTTGTGCATGCAGATTGCCGATGATTTACAACATTTGGCAGCTTTTATGCCGGAGATTCGTATTGTGGCGCTGTACGGGGGACAACCGATCAATCGCCAGCTGACTGCTCTCAAAAAGAAACCGACCATTGTGGTTGCCACACCCGGACGGCTGTTGGACCATATCCAACGGGGTTCGGTATGGCTGGGCGACGTTTATACGGTCGTATTGGATGAGGCGGATGAAATGCTGAAAATGGGGTTCGTTCGGGATGTTCGCAAGATCATTAACGCCACCCCCGGCGATACCCAAGTGGTGCTGTTCAGTGCTACCATCTCACGGGAGGTTATGAATGTTGCGTGGGAGTACCAGCACGATGCGGTGGAAATTACCGTAGAGTCCGAGGGCGATGCACGACCGCAGATCACGCAATATGCGATTGAGGCCGCCGAGGGTGATCGAATCGATACGATGGATATGTTGTTAAAGTGGTGGGATCTGCACCGTGTGATGATCTTTTGTAACCGAAAGAGTACCGTCGCATGGCTGGACAAGCAACTGAAAAAACGCAACTTATCGGTAAATTGTTTACACGGGGATATTCCGCAGGCACAGCGAAACCGTGTGATGGAAGGGTTTCGCAAAGGAAAGTTTGAAATTTTAGTGGCAACCGACGTTGCCGCACGGGGCATTGACGTGGATGATGTGGAAGCGGTTTTTAACTTCGATATCCCGGATGAAAATGAATATTATCTCCATCGTATCGGCAGAACCGGCCGAGCAAAGCGGCAGGGGATTTCCATTACGTTTATGACGGCGAGCGACCAATATCGCATGCGGGATATCCGCAAGTATACCCATTCGGATATTGTGGATCTTCATATCGGCGAGGATGGCGCACCGTATACGGCGGATGGCATACAGATTTCATAAGTTTTTGCAAGGAGGAAGCACGTGGCCATTTCACGAGAACACATTCGTAATTTTTGTATCATTGCGCATATTGACCACGGGAAGTCCACGCTTGCCGACCGAATCTTGGAAAAGACCCGTGCGGTCGCTTTGCGTGACATGGAAAACCAGCTGTTGGACAGCATGGATCTGGAACGGGAACGAGGCATTACCATTAAAGCCCATGCCGTCACCGTGTCGTATGATGCAAAGAACGGGCAGACGTACATCTTTAACCTGATCGACACCCCCGGACACGTGGACTTTAATTATGAGGTATCTCGTTCGCTAGCTGCCTGCGAGGGTGCTATTTTGATCGTGGATGCGTCTCAGGGAATTGAGGCGCAGACGCTGGCAAATACCTATTTAGCGGTAGAACACGGGTTGGAGATCGTGCCCGTTATCAATAAAATTGACCTTCCGTCGGCACGGCCCGAGGAGGTGCGGGCGGAAATTGAGGACATTATCGGCATCGATGCGCAGCAAGCACCGCTGATTTCGGCGAAAATGGGTACCAACATTGAAGATGTGTTGGAGGCGATCGTTGAGCAGATCCCGCCGCCGCAAGGGGATGACGATACGCCCTTGCAAGCGTTGATCTTTGATAGTTATTACGATAGCTATAAAGGTGTTATCGTGTATATTCGGGTGATGGACGGCACGGTGAAGGTGGGTGACACCATCCGTATGATGGCGACCGGCGCCACGTTTGACGTGGTGGAGGTTGGGATTATGCGGGCAGGCGCCTTGGAACCGTGCGGGTTGTTACATGCCGGACAGGTCGGGTATATTGCCGCTTCCATTAAGACGGTGCATGATGCCCGTGTCGGTGACACGGTTACCCTTGATTCAAAACCTGCCGCTGAGCCGTTGCCCGGTTATCGTAAGGTAAATCCCATGGTATTCTGCGGCGTGTTCCCGGCGGACGGAGCGCATTACCAAGATCTGCGGGAAGCGTTGGAACGGTTACAGCTTAACGATGCGTCCCTTACCTTTGAACCGGAAACATCGGTGGCGCTGGGGTTTGGGTTCCGTTGCGGGTTTTTGGGATTGCTCCACATGGAGATTATCCAAGAACGGTTGGAAAGAGAATATAATTTGGATCTGATTACCACCGCCCCCAGTGTTATTTATCATATTACCAAGACGGATGGAACGGTGGAGTATATCGACAACCCGACCAACTATCCCGATCCGGCGCATATTGCGTTTGCGGAGGAACCCATTGCCGAGGCGCATATTTTATCACCGACGGAATACGTGGGAAATATCATGGAGCTGTGCCAACAACGACGGGGTGTTTTCCAGGATATGAAATATCTGGATCAAACCCGGGTGGATATCCATTATGAGTTGCCACTGAATGAAATTGTGTATGATTTCTTTGACGTGCTCAAATCCCGTACCAAGGGATATGCCAGTTTCGATTACGAGCTGAAAGGATATCGTAAATCGGAACTCGTGAAATTGGATATCCTATTAAACGGGGATGTGGTGGACGCCCTATCCTTTATCGTGTTTGCCGGCAATGCGTATGCACGGGGTCGGCGGTTATGTGAGAAATTACGGGACAATATCCCACGACAATTGTTTGAGGTGCCTATCCAAGCAGCCATCGGCGGCAAGATCATTGCCCGTGAAACGGTGCGTGCGATGCGCAAAGACGTGCTTGCAAAGTGTTATGGCGGCGATATTACCCGTAAGAAGAAATTGTTGGAAAAACAAAAAGAAGGTAAAAAACGAATGCGTCAGCTGGGAAGTGTAGAGGTGCCGCAGGAAGCATTTATGGCGGTACTCAAACTCGGCGATGATGAATAAAGAGAAGGAGAGAGATGTATGGTGAATCGAAATGCCGGCGAAAAGTTCTTAAAAGAGGGGTTAACATTTGATGACGTGTTGTTAATTCCCGCAGAATCAGACGTATTACCTGCCGACGTCTGTCTGACAACACAGTTGACAAAAAAGGTTCAGCTGAACACCCCGTTGATGACGGCAGCGATGGATACTGTTACCGAAGCACGTATGGCCATTGCTATCGCACGTGAGGGTGGTATCGGTGTTATCCACAAAAACATGAGCATCGAGGCACAAGCAGATCAGGTTGACCGTGTGAAGCGTTCTGAAAACGGTGTTATTGTGAATCCGTTTTTCCTTTCTCCCGATCATTTGGTAGAGGATGCCAATGCGTTGATGGGCAAATACCGTATTTCGGGTGTGCCGATCTGCCGTGACGGTAAACTGGTCGGTATTTTAACTAACCGTGACATGCGTTTCTTGACCGATTTTTCTCAGCGCATTGAAGACGTTATGACCAAAGAAAATTTGGTGACGGCGCCGGTGGGAACCACCATGGAGCAGGCACAGGAAATTCTTCGCCAACACCGCATTGAGAAGTTGCCGATCGTGGACAACGACGGTGTGCTCAAAGGATTGGTTACCATTAAGGATATTGAAAAAGCTGTTAAGTATCCGAATTCGGCAAGGGATGCCGGCGGACGGTTGCTGTGCGCCGCTGCGATCGGTACTACCTCCGACGTATTGGAGCGTGCGGCTGAACTTATTAAAGCACAGGTGGACGTGCTGGTACTGGATTCCGCACACGGTCACAGCCATAACATTCTCAACTGCATTAAGAAGGTAAAGGCGGCGTTCCCGAACGTTCAGCTGATTGCCGGTAACATTGCGACTGCTGCCGCTGCTGAGGCGATGATCGATGCGGGCGCAGATGCGGTCAAGGTTGGTATCGGCCCCGGTTCTATCTGCACCACACGTGTGGTTGCCGGTATCGGTGTACCGCAGATTACGGCGGTATACGACGTGGCATGCGCTGCGGCAAAATACGGAATTCCGGTTATCGCCGACGGCGGTTTGAAATATTCCGGTGATCTGGTCAAAGCCATCGCCGCAGGTGCTAACGTTATGATGGTTGGTTCTTTGGTTGCCGGCTGTGAGGAGTCGCCCGGTGAGACCGAGTTGTATCAAGGCCGTCAGTTCAAGGTATATCGTGGCATGGGCAGCTTGGGCGCTATGGCCAAAGGCAGCAGCGATCGCTATTTCCAAGAAAACAACAAAAAACTTGTTCCGGAAGGTGTCGAAGGACGGGTGCCTTACAAAGGGCCGTTGTCGGATACCGTATTCCAGCTGATGGGCGGTCTTCGTTCCGGTATGGGATATTGCGGTTGTCATAGCATTCCGGAGTTACAGGAAAAAGGACAATTTATCCGTATCACCGGAGCCGGTTTACGAGAGAGCCATCCCCACGATATTTCCATTACCAAAGAGGCGCCGAACTATTCGACCGGCGTGTAAATCTTTATCAAAAAGAAGGTGCTCTGCATGGCGCAGTTTGTTCCGGTGTTACTCGGCAGCGACGTTAACGTATATGGTATGGCACGTTCTTTCCATGAGGCATACGGGGTTTGCTCGGTTGCCATTGGTAAGGGACGTTTAGGGGCAACCTCTAACAGCAAGATCGTCAAGGTAGAGATCGTGGAACCGAACTTGGAAGACGATGAGGTGTTTTGCCGCACGCTTTTGGATTTCGCAAAACGGTATCCGAAAGACGTGACGCTCTTGTTGGTTCCTTGCGGCGATAACTATATGAAGTTGCTGTCACGCAATCAAGAGGCCCTTGGCGATGCCTATCAGTTTACTTGTGTTGACGAATCGCTGCTGATGCAACTGAGCACGAAGGAAACGTTTTATGCGCTCTGTGAACAGCATGGGTTTGCTTTCCCAAAAACAACAACGGTGACGGTGAATACTTATCAAACGGTGGAGTTGCCGTTTGCGTTCCCGGTGGTGATTAAACCGTCCAACAGCGTTGCCTATTGGAACTGTCATTTTCCGCACAAGAAAAAGGTGTTTGTAGCGGAAAATCGAGAAGAGTTTGATGCGATCTTAGCTGCTGTTTACGGGTCTTCGTATCAAGATCATTTGATCGTCCAGGAGTATATCCCTGGGGACGACAGCCATATGCGGGTGATGAACTGCTATTGCGGCAAAGATGGTAAGGTGCGTCTGATGGCGTTGGGACAAGCCCTTTTGGAGGAACATTCGCCGGAGGGGATCGGCAGTTATGCCGCCATTATTCCGACGGAAGACCGTCAGTTGGCACGGCAGATGAAAACCTTTTTAGAGGATATCGGATACAAGGGTTTTGCCAATTTTGATTTGAAGCTCGACAGCCGAGACGGGCAGTATAAGTTTTTTGAAATGAATCCCCGCCAAGGACGCAGCAGCTTCTTTGTGACGGCGGCGGGGTATAATCTGGCACAGTATCTGGTGGACGACGTGTTATTGGATAAACCCGCCGACTGTACTATCGCAACAGGAGAGACGCTGTGGAGTATCATTCCGAAAGCGTTGATCTTTGAGTATGTCAGCGACCCCGAACTGAAAAAGAAGGTAAAAGATCTGATCCGTCGGGGGAAATGGTGTTCGTCGCTCTATTATAAAAAGGACCGAAATTTTAAGCGGTGGTTATATTTCCAAAAAAATCAGGCAAGTTATTTTAAGAAGTATGCACGGTATTTTGGAAACAAAGGGTTAAAAGATTAGGTTGACAGGGCTCGAACCTGTCACGATTTCGCTCGCCGCCTTTATCCGTAGGATTTTGTGTTCGTTTTTAAAAGGCGTTAGCCTTCCTGCAAACTCACACGTCATCCTCCGGAAAATCCGGCGGCAGAAAATTCTTTGAACCTACAAATAGAAATTTTTTGTATTTTACAAAGTTGCAAACCGCAGGCATACTTCCGTATGTCAAGGTTTAAGACACAGGAAAATCAAAAAATTACATTTGTAGGCGTTGGCAGGTTTGAGACCTGCCAACCTATCACTATGTGTATGGGGGGCGATGACGGGATATTACAAAAGCTTATATAATAGCACGGCGTCGTTTTTGGCTACTGTTTCCTGCACGCTGACCACCTCGACCTTTACCTCACGCATGCCAAGAGTAATGGTCAGAACATCGCCGATCTTCACGTCATACGATGCACGTGCCACCTTGCCGTTGACACATACACGTCCTGCGTCGCACGCTTCATTCGCTACCGTACGGCGCTTTATCAATCTGGACACTTTTAAATATTTATCTAACCGCATAAAATCCTCCCATGAATAGACAAAACCGCATACAAAAAGCCGCCCTTTGCGGGCGGCTTTTGGATCATAATCGAAATTCGATTATTTAACAGCGTCTTTGAACGCTTTGCCAGCCTTGAAGACAGGAGCCTTAGAAGCCGGGATGGTGATGGTAGCTTTGGTCTGCGGATTACGACCGGTGCGAGCTGCACGGGTACGGGTCTCGAACGTACCAAAACCAACCAACTGAACCTTATCGTTATTTGCGACAGCTTCGACAACCGACTCTAAAACGGCAGCAACCGCTTTCTCGGCGTCTTTCTTGGATAATCCGGATTTCTCTGCAACAGAAGCGACGAGTTCAACTTTGTTCATGATCAATAACCTCCAATATTTATATTCCAACGGATGTTGTCCGCATAGAATCCACAACATACATTTATTGTATTCCTTTCGAAAAGATTTTGCAAGTCATTTTCCGAAAAAATACGGCATACAATAAAAATTCCACAAAAATTATAGAAAATGTGAAAACTTTTGGCTATTTTGTCCAAAAAAATGGCTTCATTTTTCCAAAATTTTACTGACAGTACGTTGTGTTTCAAAACGAATACGTTCGATATCCAACGTTAAAAAGCTACCGTTACGGTATAACACACGTCCGTCGACCATGGTCATGCACACCGCACGACTGCCCGAACTGTACAAAAAGTTAGACAGCGGCGCATGATTCGGGCAAAGACGCAGCTCGTTTGTATCCACCATCACGAGGTCGGCACGATACCCTTCCACGATATCGCCGCAGTCGGTACGGCCCTGTGACAAAGCGCCAAACCGTGTGCCTATTTGCAACACGTCACCCGCCGGCAGTGCCCCCGCATTGCGGCCGATACCTTTGGCAAGCAATGCCGCCATACGCAGTTCGTCCACCATATCCAACGTGTTATTACTTGCCGCCGAGTCGGTCCCCACGGCGACCGACAATCCGGCTGCACGGTATTTTTCAATCGGTGCAACACCGCTTGCGAGCTTTAAGTTACTTTTGGCGCAATGTGCCAACGTGGCATGGTGTTGTGCAAGGCACGAAACATCATCGTCGGTCAGCCACACACCATGCGCTGCCGTCAGCGGTCGATCCAGCATCCCCACTGCTTCCAAAAGGCGGGTGGGGGTTTTTCCGTGCCGACCGATACACGCTTTATGCTCGCTTTCGGTTTCCGACAGGTGAATATGCATACGCAAATCATACTCGGCCGCAAGGCAAGCGGCATCGTGCAACAGGTCGGGGCGGGTGGTGTACTCGGCATGAGGTGCCACGTCCACCAGCAGACGGCCGTCACAGCTTCCGTGTGCGGTTTCAATCAATGATTTTGTTTCGGCATATGCCGGTAGGTCTTTGAGTTTTTTGGTGGGGTCGAAGCAAGAGATACCACGTCCGATATTCGCTTTGATACCGCTTTCAGCCACCGCTTTGACGGTATCGTCGCAAAAATAGTACATATCCGTAAACGACGTGGTACCGGTCATGAGCATTTCGGCAATCCCCAACTGGCTTCCCCAGTACACCGCATCCGCAAACAGCTTGTCCTCAAACGGGAAAATGCGGTCAAAAAGCCAAGATTGCAACGGCAGATCCTCTCCATAACCACGAAGAAGGGTCATTGCCACGTGCGTGTGGGCATTCACAAGACCGGGTAACAGTAACCGATTGGTGCCGTCCACACGTTCACCAAAATCTTCGTTTGGGGGTGTTTCCCCTACATAACGGATATGGCCACCTTGCACCGCCACATAACAAGACGGAAGATACGAACCATCCGCTTTTAAAACCGCAATTTTTTCAAAAATCATGATGTTTTCACACCTTTGCAATGACAGCTTTCATGAAGTTCCCGAAAGCGGTGGATGCCGCCTTCGCCGCTACAACCACCTCATCATCGCTGACTTCGGTGTCTTTGACAATACCGGCTGCCATATTGGTAATACAGGATACACCCAGCAATTCCATGCCGCATTGCGCCGCAACGATCGCTTCGGGGACAGTAGACATTCCCACAGCATCTCCCCCGAGCAGACGGATCATGCGAATCTCGGCAGGCGTTTCAAACTGCGGGCCGCCCATATAAAAATAGACACCTTCTTTCAGGTCAAGCGACTGCTCTGCCGCCGTTTTTCGGGCAAGCTCTTGCAATCGAGTCGTATAGGTATGGGTCATGTCAAAAAACCGTGCGCCCAGACGATCATCCGCCGGCCCTCTGGAAGGACTGTCGGCGCACAGTTTAATATGGTCGGTAATCAACATGAGGTCACCAACCGAAAAGGTCGTATTGACACCGCCGGCGGCATTGGTTAAGATCAGCGTGCGTACACCGAGCGCTCGCAGTACCCGCACGTAAAACGTGACGGTGGAAAACGAATAGCCCTCGTAATAGTGGGTACGGCCGGACAGCACAAACACCGGTACGCTCTCCAATTTTCCTGCTGCTAAAAAACCGGCATGGGACGATACCGTTGACACGGGAAAATGCGGGATTTCGCCGTACGGAATGCGAACCGCCCCCGTCAGTTCGTCCGCTAAATAGCCGAGCCCTGAGCCGAGCACCAACGCCGTTTTTGGCAATACCGCCCCTGCTTGTTCGATCTGACGGCGCACGTATGCTGCTGCCTGCTCGATACAGGCAATCGTTTCATTCACCATCAAAGCTTTGCACCGCAACGGTTGCAATACGTTGCCGTCGACTCATTGAGCACACCGCAATCGGCACAGCGAACCGCATTTTTGCTTTCCAATACTTTTTCTTCCAATTCTTCAATTTCCGATTGCAGCTCGGTGATATGAGCAACACAGGCATCGATCATATCCTCCACCGACTGACCGGAGATGCGGCTATCGTACACCAAGCGGCCTAAGCCCTCTTGCGCACTGCTCACCTCACGCTGCAAGTCGGCAATTTTTATTTTGATCTTACCGAGCTCTACCAATTCACCGGTTTTGCGGCCGGCAGTTTCTGCAACACTTTTTACACGGGAGACTACATCTTCGAACATTGCCATACATTCATCGCTCCTTTTTATTCCTCTATTTTTATTATAAGAACTATTTTCAAAAAAGACAATAGAAATTTTACGGCCCCACAAATTCCCTGAGCAGCGAATCCGACGGTAATGCGTCGGTGGACAGCGGTTCAAATTGGGACAAAGCCTCGATGAGCGCCTCCACCACTTGCGCATGGCGACTGTCTTTCGGCACTTCTTTAAGAAGCGGTAACAGCCGTGGTGCTAACATAGCGGGTGCAAAGGCATGAGTGGTATCAAACACCGCATTTGCCATGCCGGCATACGGGAACATATACAAGTTTTCACCACGCACGACCTGCGGCCACATATCCAGAGTGTTTTCAATCGAACTGCTGCGGAATTGATAGTCCCGCAACATACGCCGACAAAGCCGTAATTGGCGTCTGGTCAGCAAGGTATCGTCATGGTCATATACACGGGACATGACGTTGATGAAGATCTTAAACACCCGATCGTCCGGCAGGTGGTCTTCCAGTTTCGGATTGAGCGCATGGATGCCCTCAAAAATAACGACGGCATTTTGGTCAATGCGCAGTTCGTATTTTTCGGGTTCGGGTTGGTGGGTATTGAAATTAAAGCGAGGCAGCATGGTAACACCGCCGGTCAACAGCTCTTTCATGCAGTTTTGCAGTTGCGGCAGATCCAACGCTTCAATCGCTTCATAGTCGAACGAACCGTCCGGAAGCTGTGGCGCAAGGCCTCTGCCACGGTAAAAATCGTCCAGAGAAATGATACTGACCTGTTTGCCGTTGGCTTCCAGTTCACGTTTTAGATTGTTTGCCGTGGTGGTCTTGCCCGCCGACGACGGACCGGATAACAGTACCAGAAAACGGCCCGTCATCTGCTGTGCCATATAAGCTGACACCTGACGAATGTTCTCATAATAACGATCACATTCTTCTTTGATAAACGCTTGGGGGTCGTTTTTTACACGTGCATTAATATCCTCAATGTGTAACGCTCGCTGTTCAAAAAATCGATTCATAAGCCCACCCTTTCATAAAACTCTCGAACGGCATTCTTTCGATTCAGCATTTCCGCTAATCCGTCATTATATTCATACGGGAATTTATAATTAAAGATGCGTTCCAAATAATCCGCATGCGGTTGCTTTAATTTGGAGACCGCACCCGCACCGCATCCCAAAATCGTGTGCGTTTCGTCCATGATATAGACGTTATACAGTCCTTCAAACCCGTCACGTGCCCAGCCGACGTTTTCTTGGTTGCCGACCGTTCGGCTCTGCCGATACAAATAGTAGGGATGATACCCTGCCGTCGGTAAGCGTTCAGCGGTATGACGAACCATGTCCACTGCCTCATCCGCACGACGATAGTCCGCACGTTTTTGCAGCATGAGGTTGGCGGCACGTTTCATGGAAAGCGTATGCACCGTAATACTTTCGGGGCATAATGCCAAAATCCCGTCAATGGTACGGCAAAAACTCTCATATCCGTCCCCGGGCAGACCCGCAATTAAATCGGTATTGATATTCGTATGCCCTGTACGGCGAGCAATCTCAAACGCATCATAAAACTGCTGTACGGTATGTTTTCGTCCCATTTCACACAGCACCGCATCGCTGAGTGTTTGCGGATTGATGCTGATGCGGGACACCCCTGCGGTTTTGAGTATCTGTAACTTTTCCTCCGTGACCGTGTCGGGACGGCCCGCCTCAACGGTGTATTCCCGTACCGTAGAAAGGTCAAAGGCATCCTCCACCGCTTTGGTCAGCCGTGTGAGTTGTTTGGGCGTGAGGGTGGTAGGAGTTCCACCGCCGAAATACACCGTTTCCAACCGTAGTCCCAGCTCTTTTGCCAAAGCACCGGTATAGGCAATCTCCTGCACAAGCGCATCAACGTATGCGGGAATGAGTTTGGCAGCACGTGTGACGGTTTGGGATACAAACGAGCAATAATCACACCGTGACGGGCAAAACGGAATGGAGATATACAGGCTAAATGAGCGAGGTTTCGAGAGGGATAAAATGCGATTTTCCGCATGAAGTGTGGAACAGCAAAGCGCTAATTTGCGTTCGCTGACATAAAGGCGCTCACGCAGATAACGTACCGCCGCCTCCTCCCCGTCCTGCGCTACCAAGCGGCGCAGAAGTTTGATCGGTCGAACACCGGTGACGATACCCCAGTCCTGTGATGTTTGAAACGCATCACATAAAAGGTCATACAACAACTGGCATAACACAAGCTCACATTCGTCGGAATAGTTTTTTACCGCATTGTCTACAGTTGCAAAACGCTGCTCATCGTAGTCATCCAGCTGCAAGCGGCAGCTAAGGGCGGTGTTCTGCTCCCCTTTTTCCAACCGTGCCGTCAAGGCAGCGCCATCCGACGGGGTATGTTTTGAATCGGCTACCGTCAATTTTTCTTGGGGTAAGAATAAACGGCAGACGTTTTGCAGTTCAAAGTGATAATCGTGTCCGTATAGATATAAAACCATTGTTTACAGTCCTGTCATAAAAGGATTTGACCGTTTTTCTGCTCCAATCGTGGTTTCGGCGCCGTGGCCCGGCACCACCACAACCTGATCCGGTAAGGCGGACAATCGCACCAGGCTTTCACGCAAGGCGGTAAAACTACCGCCCGCAAAATCCGTTCTGCCAACACTGCCCGCAAACAGCGTATCGCCGGCAAACAGCGTATTTTCACACAGATAGCAAACGCTTCCCTCGGTATGTCCCGGCGTATGCAATACCGTGAGTGTCATCGACTCGACCGTAACCGTATCGTTATCCCGCAACACGTGGTCGGCAACGAAGGATAGCGGCTCCGTCACCATGCTGTATACAGGGTTGGTAAGCGCTTTTTGTTCTGCTTCGTGCACGTATAAAGGGGCTCCCGTTTCATGCTGCAACGCTTGTACTGCTCCGATATGGTCAAAATGGACATGGGTGAGCAAAATTGCCTCCACCTGTAATCCGTTTTCCCGTATCTTGGCAAGCAAACGAGCCGCTTCGTCGCCCGGGTCGATGACGATGGCTCGACCACTTTCATCATACACCAAGCAACAGTTGGCTTGATAGGCGCCAACCGGCAATCGTTCATACGTCATGCAGTCACATCCAGTCTTTTGTGTCCAGCGGAATGGTGACCGGACCATGGCCACGCATATGAACCGTCATATCGGCGCCGAACCGACCCGCTGCCACCTTGCAAACACCCTGTTCACGCAGTTGTTCCATAAATAATTCGTATAAAGGCTCCGCCTGTTCGGGACGTGCCGCTGCCATAAATTCGGGGCGACGGCCGTGAGAGCAATTGGCGCATAACGTGAAATTGGATACCACCAACGCCTCCCCGCCAATCGTAAGCAGCGAGCAGTTCATTTTATGATTTTCGTCCACAAACACCCGTAGATTGGCAATCTTTTGTGCCATGAGCGTTGCGTGCGCCGGTGTATCGTCCTTCTCAACGCCGAGCAAGATCAACGCACCTTTGCCGATCTCGCCTACGATTTGACCCTCGACCTCAACCGAGGCATCATAGACACGTTGGAAAATGGCTTTCATGAATTCGTTCCTCCACGTGTAATATTTTCCACTCCGTTTACCCGTTTCAGGCGGGTGATCACTTCTTGCAGATGTTGCAGACTGTTAACGCCGATGGTAATAAACATATCCCCGTGCCCGTCGTTCGTACCACGTGCCTGCATGCCGTAGATCATGACGTGCATAGCGGCAAGCTGCGCCGTAATATCCGCCAACAACTCAATGCGGTCGGTTGCCAAAATGTGCAGTTCCGCTTTGAATTCTTCACGGACGCTATCCTCCCACGATACCCGAACCCAACGCTCCGGCTCGGCGCTCTTGGACGGGTCTTTGGGCACGTTGGAACAATCGCATTTATGGATGGATACGCCGTATCCTCGGGTGATAAATCCGACAATGTCATCACCCGGCACGGGGTTGCAGCAACGAGCAAATTTGACAAGGCAGTTATCCATATTTTCGATGATGACACCGCCGTTGTGATGACGATGGGGTTTAGCGGATGCCGTAATGCTTTGGGGTGTGATATTCTCCGGTGTGGCGGTATATTTCGCCGCATCCTCCTTCATACGAGAAACAAGGCGTGACAGCTGGATACCGCCATACCCGATGGCTGCATAAAAATCATCCACCGTATCACAATGCTGACGTTTCGCCTGCGTAAGCAAAAAGTCATTCAAATCGGGACCGGATAAACGGATAAAGTTCCGTGCCATTTCCCGTTCCAGTTCTTCCCGACCTTGTTGGATGTTCTCATCACGGCGCTCCCGTTTATACCAGGAACGAATTTTATTGCGCGCTTCACTGGTCTTAACCAGTTGCAACCAATCTCGGCTGGGGCCGTGGTTTGCAGCGGAGGTGGTTAAAATCTCCACCACTTCGCCGGTTTTCACTTCGTAGTCAATCGGCACGATGCGTCCGTCGACCTTGGCACCGACCATGCGGTTGCCGACTTCCGAGTGAATCGCATAGGCAAAATCGATGACCGTTGCGCCACGGGGTAAGCTGACCACCCTGCCACGAGGGGAGAATACAAACACATCATCGGAGGATAGGTCGGTTTTGATCGACCGTACGATGTCCTGTGCATCGTCTACGTCTTGCTGGCTTTCAATAAACTGCCGTACCCACGCAACTTTTTCCTCTAATCGATCTTTTTTCTGAATACCGAGTTTGTATTTCCAATGCGCCGCAATACCGTATTCCGCCGTTTGGTGCATTTCCCACGTGCGGATCTGCACCTCAAACGAAATCTTTTCATGGCTGATGACCGTCGTATGCAACGACTGATACATATTCGCTTTCGGTGTCGAGATATAATCCTTAAACCGATTGGGAAGCGGATGGAACAGGTCGTGAACGATACCCAGCACGTTATAGCAATCGTTTACGCTGTCCACGATAATACGGACAGCATATACGTCATAGATTTCCTCAAATGCACGGCCTTGCATATACATTTTACGATAGATACCCGCTATACTCTTGATACGGCCGCACACGTAAGGTTGCATACCGTATTCGCCCAGTCGGTCACGGATCTGTTGTTGGATCGTTTCCAAGAAGGCGGCACGATCATCGCTGCGCATCTGCAAGTTTTGTTCAATTTCTTCGCACGCCATCGGGTCTAACAAGTGAAGCGAAATATCTTCCAGTTCCTCTTTGATGGCACGAATACCCAGACGGTGCGCAATGGGGGCATAGATATCGAGTGTTTCTTTGGCTTTATCCCGCCGTTTCTGCGGGTACCAGCCGGAACTGGTCCGCATATTATGCAAGCGGTCAGCCAGCTTGATGATGATAACCCGAATATCCTTCGCCATCGCCAACAGCATCTTGCGGACGTTTTCTCCCTGCTCTTCTTCACGGGTCGAAAACGGCATTTTGGTAATTTTGGTGACGCCATCTACCAACAATGCCACATCCTCGCCGAATTGCCGACGGATGTCGTCCAATTCAACTTTGGTATCCTCCACGACGTCGTGCAGAATCGCTGCCACGATCGTTTCGTTATCCATGCCGAGTTCCAGCAAAATACACGCTACCTGTAACGGATGACACACGTAATCGCCGCCGGAATACCGCTTTTGCCCTTCATGCGCCTCACATGCCAGGGTAACGGCACGGTGGATTTGCTCGTTATCGTATTTTTTGCCACTGTCGGCGATTGCTTGTTTTAAGGCGGCAATCGCCTGGTCTTGATACATAATGTCGCTTTGTTGCACGATTACCCCTCGCTTTTCTGTAAATACCGTGCGGTGGCGGTACTGAATAAATTGCTTTTTCCCTCTACCGGACGAACGGCGGCGGATACGGTGTTGCCGTAATCATACCAGTCAATCAAGCCGGCTTCCCGCAGCATATCCAACGAAATCAAAACGTCGATACCGGTATACGGCGGTTTTGACAACTGATGAACCAATGTTTCAAGTGTTCCACAAAACGAATTGGCTTTGAGTGTACGATAAACCGAAGCCGCTGCGTCACGATTGGGCTGAACCGTTCCGTTTTGTTCAAAATCACGCCGCACAACCGCATCGTGGATACGTAACGTGTGCAACATTTCTTCCTGGTCCAGCGCCGCATAACGGATATCTCGGATAACCACCGATACGCTGACCGCACCACGAAATTCGTTGCGGTCCAGCGAAACCGACAGGTTTAGTATATCCCCCACCGTAAACGGGAATTTATCAAGTGTAGTCGAAAATTGCATAGCCGTTACACGCACACCGTCACGCACGAAGGTCAGCCGCAGATGTTTACCGCCGCCCACCGGGTCGATGCGTTCCAGCGTCATGCGATACAAACCGAACAACGGTTGCGGATTACCCGCACCAAACGGTTCCAGCGCCGACAAAACGTTCAACAGTTCCGCTTTGATCTGGCTGGGTTTTAAACGGCAGTCCATCCGCACCTGCGCCGTCGGCATTTCCGGCATGGTTTCGGCGGCATATTGATTGATCGCCGAGCAAAATTCTTCTAAACGGGATGCTTCCAACGTCACACCCGCCGCCAATTCATGACCGCCGTAGCCAAGCAAACAAGAATCGCATGCTTGCAGTGCTTTAAAGAGTGAAAACCCTTTCAGGCTTCGACCGGAACCACGTGCAATGCCATTTTCGACCGACAGCACAACACACGGTCTGCCGTACCGTTCCTGCAAACGGGATGCCAAAATACCCAACACACCGTGGTGCCAGCCTTCGCCCCACACCACCAGCACTCGTTGAGCCGTGCGGACGGGATCCGCTGACAGTTGCGAAAGCAATGGCGTCAAAATAGCGGTTTCGGCTTCCTGTCGCTTTGCATTGAGTTCGCAAATTTCGCCGGCAAGGCACTCCGCCACCTCTTCCTTATCACAAAGTAACAAAGAAGCTGCTGTCGCCGGATTTCCCATCCGTCCCGCCGCATTCAGGCGGGGGACCAACGTAAAGGTGACAGCGGTAGAGGTCTGATTGACACCGTCAACACCAATCTGCCGACGTAATGCATGAAGGCCCATACGCTTTTGTGCGTTAATGTTTTGTAAGCCGCAGCGTACAAAAATACGATTATCTTGACGCAACGGCATCACGTCCGCCAAGGTGCCCAGTGCCACCAAATCGCCGTATTCACGCAACGCCCATTCGGCGTCGCCTTCCAACGCACATACCAAATAAAATGCCATGCCGACACCGGCATAATCTTTAAATTCACTGGGACAGTCATGACGATGCGGGTCCACGACCGCCACCGCAGGGGGCAACTTCTCTTGCGGTTGGTGATGGTCGACTACCACCACGTCCATGCCTCGTTCATTGGCCAGTGCGATCTCCTCTACGGCGCTGATGCCGTTATCCACCGTAATGATGAGATTGACACCTTGCGCCGCCATCTCTTCAATACCGTCACAATGCAGCCCGTATCCCTCACCCTCTCGCAGGGGTAAACGATACGATACAAACGCACCTTTATCCCGTAAATAGGAATACAGCAAAACCGTCGAAGTTATACCATCGACATCGTAATCACCGTATATCAAAATCTTTTCGCCTTGGTCAACGGCACGCTGCACACGCTCAACCGCTACGTCCATATCCGCAAACAAAAACGGGTCGCTTTGCAACTCGTTTCCGGTCAAAAACTCCACGGCTTCCTCGGCGCTTTTGATGCCCCGTCCCGTCATCAGCAAACAAAGCAGCGGGTCGAATCCACATTCCGCCAGCAGGTCACCTGCCAGCTCTTTATCGACCGGTAAAAAAGACCACTGTTTATAACCCACCAGCGCCCACCTCCTGCATGCAAATATACAGATTCATTTTAACATTATTTATGAAAAGATTCAACCCATTCTTGCACAATTCCCGACAAACCCCTATATTTTTTCATAAAATTTCAGAGATTGACATTTTTTTGAAATTGTGGTACAATATGGATAATTCAATAAGGAGGTTGACTTATGAAATCAACAGGTATTGTGCGGAAGCTGGATAATTTAGG
The DNA here is from genome assembly GCA_045601465.1 of Acutalibacteraceae bacterium. Classification (GTDB taxonomy): domain Bacteria; phylum Bacillota; class Clostridia; order Oscillospirales; family Acutalibacteraceae; genus RGIG3009. The sequence continues at coordinate 9,131 of JAZRZU010000129.1, read as the reverse complement.
GAGAATTGTGTTGCCGATTGAGCTTCGTCGCACGTTGCAGATTGAAGAAAAAGATCCCGTTGAAATTTTCGTAGAAGATGACATGGTCATTTTGAAAAAATACCAACCGTCCTGCCTGTTCTGCGGGGATGCCAAGGGCGTTATTTCTTTCAAAGGACGAAATATTTGCCCTGCTTGTTTAGAAGAACTGACGAAATAAGAAAGTCGAAAAAGCCGCCCACCGAATGTATGAACTGCCCCAATTTGTGCGGACAGTACAAAACCGCCTTTATGGTAGTTAAAATTAAATTTTAAGCAACGAACTGGCATCGCTTTTCAAGTGGTGTCAGTTTTGTTTTTAGTTGAATGCGCTGGTGATTGTAGAAATGAATGTACTCACCTATGAGGAGGCGAGCCTCCTCATAGGTCTGAAGTTTGGTTCGGTAAATACACTCTGTTTTAAGAATAGAAAAGAAATTTTCAGCCAAAGCATTGTCATATGGATTACCACGTCTTGACATCGACGGAGTTATGCCGTATGATTGTGTTAGCTTGAAATACCGATGGGATGTGTATTGAAAGCCTTGGTCACTGTGGAGTTGCAGCTCTGCGGTGACCTTCTCTTTTTTCTTGGCTTCTTTAATGGTACTTAACACAAGATTAACATTCTGCTCGGTGCCGGTCTTGTATGCAACAATACTGTTGTCGTATAAATCTCGAATGATCGAGAGATACAACACTCCTTGCTTTGTGTGTATGTATGAAATATCTGTAACCCACTTTTGATTTGGTCTTTCGGCAGAAAAATCTCTGTTTAGCAAATTGGGATACTTGTGTAGACAATCTCCATAGTTGCGGTATTTCTTTCTTCGAATTACCGATAACAACCCATATTTCTGCATAACTCTTAGTATTGTCTTAGGATTGCGGTATATGCCATTCCTTTCAAGCCATATATGTACTCTGCGGTATCCATAGGTGTTGCCGCACTCGTCCTGGCATTCCCGTATCCTTTCAGCCAATGGTAGATCCCATGCAGGTATATTCATTCGTGATACGTAACCATAATAACCACTGCGCGATACGCCGAAGAAACGACACATTTCACTGATGGAATATTTGTCTTTGTGCCGATAGATCACCATATATTTTACGCTTGTTCTCACTTCCTTTCTGCGAGCAAGAGAAAATCCCGCATCAATTCATTTTCCATCTCTAACCGCTTAATGTGTCGCTCTTTCATTGCGAGTTCGTATTGTAACCGGGTGAGTTTGCTCAATTGTTGTACGGATGGCGGCAAAGCACTACCGTCTTTTCTTGGTCTGCCTTTAGGCTTGATTGCTATTCCTGCTGCAAGTTTTCTTTGGCTTTTATTGTATCTGTGAAAAAACTCTTTTATTTGATATTTACTAAAGCCTAATTTATCTGCAATTTCTCTTTGTGCTAACCCTCTGCTTTTCATTTCTAATATTTCATTTTCAAATTGCTTAATGTATCCATATCCTCTTGACATAAAAATTCCCCCTTATGGTAGTTTCTTAATTCTACCATAAGGGGGTGGTTTTTTCTATTGTCCGTTTTTACTGGACTTGTTCAGTAATCGGTGGGCGGCTTTTTACATGGTATGTTCCGTTTTGCAGTCGCATAGAATTATGACGAAAGGTGTGTGATAGCCATTGGATAATCAAATGAGTGATTTTCGTTCGATGATGGAACGATATAATCAAGAACTATTACAAATGCAACAGCGAGCGCCAACCCCGCAATCGACACCTCCTTCTGACGAACCGACCCCCACACCGCCACCTGTTCCTGACTCCCCTGTTCCGACACCATCGACATTACCATTGGAGTCAACAGCACCCGTCGGAAACTTCACTGCCCCGCTTCAAGTTAGGGTGACGGCGGCTGCCGATGCGATTCCGATCCCCAATGCGTTGGTGGTGGTAACACGGCGTGAGGGTGAGGAGACCATCGTCGAAGCCACCAGATTGACCGACCAAAGCGGATTAACCGAACCCATTATCTTGTTAGCCGTTGATCCATCGCTCACCTTGCAACCTGGGAATACCATTCCGAAGTTGGTGCATGAGGTATCGGTTTCCGCATCGTCTTATTATCGTACACGAGTAAGCGATATCCCCTTGTACGGCGGCATCCCGACCGTTTTGCCCGTTACCATGATCCCGTTACCCGAACGGACCGACGATCCCGATGCCGAAATTCAATATGTGACACCGCCGTTAAACCTGTAACATAGGAGGGTCTTTATGCCTGATCTGCCTTTTATCCCGGAAAACATTGTGGTGCATCTCGGCCCGCCCGATTCCAGCGCCGAGAACGTGACCATTTCGTTTCCCGACTACATAAAAAACGTAGCATCCAGTGAAATTTATCCTACCTGGCCCGTCAGCGCCCTGCGTGCGAACATTCTAGCACAAATTTCCTTTGCGTTAAACCGCATTTATACCGAGTGGTACCCCAGTCGTGGCTATGCGTTCGATATTACCAATTCCACCGCCTTCGACCAGGCGTTTGTGCCGGGGCGGGATATCTTTGATAATATCAGTCTCTTGGTAGACGATCTGTTTAACGATTACGTGCGACAACAAGGGTTTATCGAACCGTATTTTACACAATTTTGCAACGGTACTACATCCACCTGCAACGGGTTATCCCAATGGGGAACGGTGGAGCTGGCACAGCAAGGGTTGAATTCGATCGATATTTTGCGCAACTACTATGGCGATACCATTGAAGTGGTAACCAATGCGCCGGTGCGTAACAATCAGCCGTCTTATCCCGGTACCCCGTTGCAGCTCGGCTCGACCGGCAACGACGTATTAACCAAACAGATACAACTCAACCGCATCTCCCGCAACTATCCCGCTATCCCGAAAATCGATACAGTGGACGGTGTGTTCGGCACTTCAACAGAGGATGCGGTGGTAACGTTTCAGGAAATTTTTAAACTGACGCCGGACGGTATCATCGGCAAAGACACCTGGTACCGTATCGCCTTTATCTACAATAGTGTAAAACGGCTTGCCGAATTGGATTCCGAGGGGATCGCATTAGAGGATATCCGCAAGCAGTTCCCCGAGCAACTGCAACTCGGCGATACCGGAGATAACGTACGAGTGATCCAGTATTTCCTGGCGGTGGTCGGCACCTTTAACGATGCGGTGCCGTCAGTCGCCATCAACGGCACGTTTGACCAAGCAACCGAAAATGCTGTCAAGAGCTTTCAAACCTATACGGGCTTAAATCCAGGCGGCGTTGTAGGAGAGGAAACGAGGGACGCGCTATACAACGATTATCGTGGTATTGTCAGCACGTTAACCGTACCCGAAAACCGCATTGTGCCCTACCCCGGCACCCCACTTGCGGTTGGTTCCGAGGGGGACTCTGTTTTCGTATTACAAACGTATCTGAATCGGGTAGCACAAGCTTATCCCGTGATACCGACCATAACAGCGGATGGCATATTCGGTCAGGCGACCGAACAAGCGGTCATCGCTTTTCAGCGTCAGTTTGGGTTATCGCCTAATGGGTTGGTAGGACCGCTAACCTGGGACCGCATTGCCAGTACGTATGAGGATCTGGCAGTTGGCGCCGAAAAGCAGATCGGACAGTTCGGCGGTTATGAAATGACACAGGGAGGCTGAGAGCATGTACACGGAGGAACAACGTCAAGATCACATTCGTGAACTGCAAGAATATTTACGTGCATTATCCGAAACCGACGAACGATACCCGCTATTGGGGGTAGATGGATTTTATGGTCCCGAAACCGAACAGGCGGTGAGGGTATTTCAGCAAATCACTCGCTCACCCATAACCGGTACGGTAAAACGTGCCGATTGGGAACACATCGTGCGGGAATATAACGACCTACTTCTGGTCACGGTTCCGCCTCTTTGCATTTCACCGTTCTCCGATCCCGCCTTTATATTAGAACCCGAAGCCATCGACCCTTTCGTCAACATTTTGCAGGTGATGTTAAATGCCATCGGCGGCGAGGCAATCGCCATCACCGGCATCTATGATGAAGATACTGTACAACGGGTCAAGCAAATCCAACAAAATGCCGAATTTCCCATAACCGGCAAGGTGGACCGCATTACGTGGGATCACTTAGCAGTCTTGTATAACAACCGTTAATCATGCGACACGCTGTTTTTTTGAAAAATGCCGCCGTATTAACCGTTACCTCGCTCATTTTACGTACCGTTGGTATCGGATTCCGCATCTTTTTAGCGGATAAGCTCGGAGCCGAGGGTATGGGATTGTATCAACTCATTATATCGGTATACGTGCTAGGGTCTACTTTCGCAACATCCGGTATTTCCACAGCGGTAACACGTTTGGTTGCCGACGAGGCGGTTTGCGGAACCGCACGGTCCGTACGGCATATTTTGTACCGTTCTCTGCTGCTGAGTATCACCATCGGACTGTTATCCACAGCGCTTATCTATGGTGGCGCTGACCTCATCAGTGTATATGCCATTCGGGACGTGCGGGCTGCCCCTGCGCTGCGTATGCTTTCGTTCAGCTTACCCTCAATGGGGATATCCTCTTGCTTACGTGGATACTTGATTGCGCGCCGAAAAGCGGCGGGAAGCTCGTATGCCCAGTTATTGGAGCAAGGGGTACGTATCGGGGTGATTGCACTGCTTATCGACCGCTGTGCAACAAAAGGGCTTGCCGCCGCTTGTGCCGCTGTCATGCTGGGTGATACCATCGCAGAATGGGTGTCGTGCGGGTATTTAGCGCTGCGCTATCAATGGGATGCCCGCCGCATGCGTCAAGAGCTACCCTCGCACATACAACATACCAAGCAACCCGTCATGCGACGACTGCTAAGCATTGCCGTCCCGATCACAGCAGGGCGGTATCTAAATACCGCTTTGCGTACCGTTGAAAACATTTTAGTACCGAACAGCTTGGCAAAATACAGCGGAAAAACCGAGCAAGGACTTGCCGAATTCGGCGCATTGAAAGGAATGGCGTTACCGCTTATCTTCTTTCCCGCCTCCTTTTTATCAGCACTCTCCACCTTGCTTATTCCGGAAATCTCCGCAGCCAATGCACTGAATCAGCAAGGCAAGATCAACCGTGCCATCGAGCGCACTTTACAGATCACATTACTCTCCTCTATTCTCATCGGTACCGTATTCTTCAACTTTGCGGGCGAGATTGGTATGGTATTATACCATGACCCGAACGTGGGGCGATATTTGGCGGTGCTGGCCCCTCTTACGCCGATCATGTATACCGAAAGCTTGGTAGATGGTATACTCAAAGGCCTCAATCAACAGGTCAGTTCCTTACGGTACAGCGTAGAAGATTCCGCCTTACGCATTGTGCTCATCATCCTGCTGGTACCAAAATTCGGCATGAAAGGCTTTTTATTCATTATGCTGGTCAGCAACGTCATGACCTCTTTTCTCAACACGCATCGCTTGCTCACCGTAACCGGTGTCCGCATACAATGGTATAAATGGATATTAGGGCCCTTGCTTGGTGCCATCACCTCCATGTCCTTGACACAGCTTGTGTGTCGTCTGCCATATTTCTTACACATACAAGGAATTGTACAGATAATTTTGGGCACGATATGCTTATGTGGGGGGTATCTTTTCTCACTTTGGTTGTTGGGTTGTGTGCGCCCTTCCGAGTTACGAAAACGTCTCGCATAATTTTTCTAATTTTTTTAAAATTTCCCTTGACAACGGTCGGATGATAGTGTATGATAGTCAAGCAGTTCAATCCGCACCATTAGCTCAGTTGGTAGAGCACCTGACTCTTAATCAGGGTGTCCAGGGTTCGAGTCCCTGATGGTGTACCATCCGGCCCGTTGGTCAAGTGGCCTAAGACTCCGGCCTCTCACGCCGGCAACACGAGTTCGAATCTCGTACGGGTCACCACTTGTGGACCGGTGCGTCCACAGATTTGCCTACTTAGCTCAGTCGGTAGAGCATGCGGCTGTTAACCGCAGGGTCGTAGGTTCGAGCCCTACAGTAGGCGCCAGAAAAAGAAAAGACACGCAATAGCGTGTCTTTTCTTTTTCAACTAAATCCACCCTTGCGGGTGGGTGAAATATTGCTTCGCAATGTGAAATCCTCACTTCGTTCGGGTGAAATCGCTGCGGCGGTGGGTGGATTTAATTTCACCGAATCCGCAGGTTTCGATTTCACCAAAGGCGAATGCCTTTGATTTCACCGTGCGTCAGCACGATTTCACTAACTCTTGACCCTTCGCGCTTTTATGCTATCATGCAACCAAAGGCGGTGGCAAAGCATGAATCAAAAATATACGGTCATCCATTACAGATTAAACAAAAAAACAAAGCCATGCGATGTTATACAAACGCTCGAGACTCTTTTTGAAAAATATTCCGTATGCTATTCACAATCCCTTTTTCAAATCAACGTTCTCATTTGCGAGTATGAATACGAAGGCAAGTTTCATTCTAACAGAAATAAAAACGCTGTGAAAACCTTGTTGCGCAAGCACCCTGAACTGGAAACGTATTACAAGTATACCCGTGAGAAAAAAACACCTCCTCATATCCACGAGGACATATCCATATGCAACTTTTCGCCGGATGATTTTTCTTATTATGGGGAGATCGAATACGAGCTGATACGCAATATCGTAAAGCAAGTGCCAAGGCCCTACTCTGTAAATGACCTTAATTTGATCTATAACGGTGTAAGCTTTGGCAAAAAAGATATTGAAAGTGCAAAAATAAGACAATCTGAAAGCGGATTTGGTATGCCCGTTGGAAATTATATCTGGTACAGTCGCTTGGTTTACGGAAAGGAAAAACATTCGTATCTTATTTTTGCAGTCGATGACAAACATCTGGATTTAATAAGAAAATTATTCTTCGACTTAGCGGAGTTGCTCCCCGGAAAATACGAAGAAGCCGAATACCATAGTTAATTTATTACGTTGCGTTTTTCCTTTCATACACGATAGGCGGTGATATGAGTGAATAAAAAATGTATTGCTTTTAATACACATTTAATTCTTTGTTTTGTTCTTTTTATTGTCTTTCTCGTTCTTTCTATAAGTTGTGCAATAGAAAAAAAGATCGGTTTAAGCATTATGTTTGCAGTATTCATTTTATTGCCGGTATTCGTGTTTGCAATATCCCCAGTGTATTTTGCTTTTTCTGATGAACGTATTGAAATCGTTTATAACTTTGGTCAAAGAGAAATAATCAAGTGGAACGATATACGAGGCATCTCGCTAATGGGTAGTTGGATTAGCAAAGGCGGTGGTTTACCACACTATGTTATTGCTTATCCACGAAAAGAAAAACGATTGTTTTTTGTGGTTGGCGAGATCCCAAAGACAAGAAAAACTAAAAAACTGATAAAGAAGTATTACAAAAACAAAATCGTATAGAAAATTGGTTTTCAGGCATATTTTATTCGTACCATTGAATTCAAACTTCCCACAAGATAAGCCACACAACGTGTGGCTTATCTTTTTAACCGCCTATGCCTTACAGCAAGCAATGCCTCTCGTCCCCACCGTCGGATTCCGTGCAAAGGCGACTATACAAGGCGGTATTTTGAGCGTTCATTCCACAATAAAACGTGTTGAAATTTGTGAACTTTTTACAAAGAATTTCTTTTTTTCTTTTCCCTGTTGCTTTTCCAAAACAAAGTATTATAATGTGCTTGAACACGGGGGTGAGAAGCATGTCAAAGATCAATAAGAACATGTGTGAAGGTCCTCTCCTGGGTAATATCATTACCTATACGATCCCGATCATGCTGACTAGCATCCTGCAACTGTTATTTAACGCTGCGGATCTGGTGGTCGTTGGACGGTTTTGCGGTAGCATATCGGTTGCAGCGGTGGGTGCGACCGGTTCGCTGACGGCGTTGTTTGTCAATTTTTTCATCGGATTGTCGGTAGGTGGCGGCGTTTCGCTTGCACATGCGCTTGGGCGGGGTGATGAAAAAACAGCTCATCAAGTCGTACATACCGCTATCCCCACCGCCGTGTTATGCGGACTTATATTGTCCATCACCGGCATCTGTTTCTCCAAACAAATGTTGATATGGATGGACACACCCCAAGACGTGCTACCATATTCGGCATTGTATATGAAGATATACTTTGGTGGTATGATGTTTAATATGATCTACAACTTCGGCGCATCGCTCTTACGTGCTGCTGGTGAAACGAAAAAGCCGTTGCTCTTTTTGAGCATTTCCGGTGTTTTAAACGTGATATTAAACGTGGTTTTTGTCACGGTATTTGATCTGAACGTTGCAGGTGTTGCCATCGCAACGGCAGCATCCCAGGCCTTATCCGCCGTGCTGGTGATTCGTTACTTGATGAAACGCACCGACTGCATCAAATTGGAACCCAAAAAGATGATGATTCATCGAAAAATCTTATCCAAGATATTACGCATTGGTGTTCCGTCCGGTATACAAACTACGATTTTTGCGATTTCCAACGTTCTCATTCAATCGTCCCTCAACTCATTTGGCTCGATTGCGATGTCCGGGGCCGCAGCAGCAGCGAATATTGAGAACTTTGTATACGTCAGCATGAATGCCTTTTATCAAGCATCCCTCAATTTTGTCGGGCAAAACACGGGAGCCGGTAAATACGACCGCGTCAAGCGAGTGCTGATCATTTGTGTTTGTTGCGCTGCCGTTATGGGAGGCGTAATCGGTAACCTAGCTCATTTATTCGGCGAGTCGTTATTATCCATTTACATAACCGATTCCCCGTCCGCTATCTCCTACGGCATGATACGATTTGCTTACGTTGCAACTTTTTACTTTATTTGTGGCATGATGGACGTCACGACAGGAGCTTTGCGTGGGCTTGGTTCTTCCGTCATCCCGATGATCCTTTCAATTGCCGGTGTTTGCGGTATACGGATCGTGTGGGTATTGACCATCTTCCCCCGTTACCACACGTTGCCCATGCTATATATATCGTACCCGATATCTTGGATCGTGACATTCGGTATGCTGCTTATAGCATTTGTGTTGGTATACAAAAAAAGAATTCGACAACAACCAAAAGTATTGCAAAAGGTTCAGCCATAAGCCATCATTCACGATACGCTGAATATTGAGATAAAATTAACCCGGCTCAGCCGACGAAAT
>JAZRZU010000128.1:0-4450 GCA_045601465.1 Acutalibacteraceae bacterium | reverse complement strand
GCATACGAAGAAAAGACGAAACAGGACAAAGCCGATGCGATCCGCAAATACATGATGGAATCGTACAACTTGCCGTACGGCATCGACATAATGAAGATTTTTGACCAGAAATGGATGAACGCTTCCGTGTCCATGGCGGCGATCAAAAAGGAAATCGGCGAACGGGTGACGAACATCGCAGACGATCTGGATACTCTTGAAAACCTGAATGAATATCAGGATTTCGCAATTGTCCATTATGCGGAAACCTTGAATTTACGGGATACGCTGAATGCGGTCAAATGGCAGAAAGAGCAGAACGAAAAACAGGCACAGGTTGAAGCGGAACGGGCAAAGGCACAGGAGAAGCCCGCAGAACCGACAAAGCCGGAACCCGTAAAAGAACAGGTCAAAAAGGAAGAAACCCCCGGTCAATGGGTCAATTTTTCCGCATACCTGACTGTTGAAACAGCAAAAAAACTGAAGACCTTTTTCGATGAAAACGGCATTCAGTTTAAAAAAATCTAAAAGAGAAAGGAAAAGATTATGGCACTCACAAATCAGATTATGAAGAACAACACGAAGACGGCGAACGTCACCGAATACGAAGCAAACGGTGAGGTCGTAAGGATCAGCCCGAATATGATCCGGCGGTATCTGGTGTCCGGCAACGGAAACGTGACGGACGAAGAAGTCACCATGTTTTTATCGCTGTGTAAATTTCAGCACCTGAATCCGTTTATTCGTGATGCGTATCTTATCAAATACGGCGATTTGCCCGCCACCACCGTGGTCGGTAAGGATGTCTTTGTAAAGCGTGCAAAACGTCAGCCGGAATTTGACGGTTTTCAGGCGGGGATTATCGTCCGAGATAAAGAAACCGGGCAGATCATCGAAAGAGAGGGGACGTTTTACGAAAAAGAAGCCGAAATCCTTGTCGGTGGATGGGCAAAGGTTTTTATCAAAACCGCCCGTGTCCCGTTTTACTGCTCCGTGGCTCTGGATGAATACATGGGACGGAAAAAGAACGGAGAGCCGAACAGCCAGTGGGCGGGTAAGCCCGCCACGATGATCAGAAAGGTGGCATTGGCTCAGGTCTTGCGGGATGCATTTCCAGAACAGAATGCGGGAGGTATGTATGTACAGGAAGAGATCAAAGAAGCACAGGACGTGGTCTTAGATGACGAGGCAGTCGTGATCGAAGACACCGTACAGGCACAGCCAACGGCAGAACAGAAAGAAGACGATCGTATCCCGACACCCGAAGAGGTCATGCAGACCGCCGGGGATGTCCTTTTCGCATAATGAAAGGAGCAGATGATGAGAAAAAGCACGGTGAATATTGACGGCGATAAACTCCGTAAGATGATCACGTCAAGAGGGCTGTCATTGACTGACGTGTCGGAAGAACTCGGATTTCATGAGACGTGGTTGAGCAGATGTCTTAACGGCAATTATCTGACAAAAATTGCCGTCCGTGGTATCGAATTGCGGTACGGCATCCGGGGCGAGGATTATCTTGTCCCGGAGCCGAAGCCGGAACCAGAGCCAGAGCCGGAGCCGAAGCAGATTGAACTTGTCCCTGATCACGGCGAAACATCAATTGATTACGAAAAACTTGCGGATGTTCTGCGGGACAATCTGTTTGATTACCAGAAGATTTACGCCACGGTTTACAAGGCGATGTACGAAGCATTGAAGAAAGTGAGGACGGAATGAACAGGATACAGTTTACAGGCAGATTGACGGCTGACCCGGAGATCAGATACACACAGGACGGTAAACCCGTCGTCAGGTTCCGTTTTGCGGTAAACAGGACTTTCAAGAGGGACAACGAGCCCGAAGCAGACTTTTTCAACATGGTCTGCTTCGGCACCACCGCAGAACGGTTTGAAAAGCTGAAAATCCAGAAAGGGACAAAGCTTCTGGTTGAGGGTGAAGTTCGCAACAACAATTACACCGACAAGGACGGCGTGAAGCATTACGATTACCAGTTCACGGCAAACAGCTTTGAGTTTCTGGAATCGAAAAACGCATCAAATACGGCACCTGTAACGCAGACAGTAAATAACACCAACACAAACAGAAAAGCCGAAAATGACGGGTTTTTGATGATCACAGACGAGGTTGACGATGCGGAATTACCGTTTAATTAACAGAAACAAATACCATGCCGTAAAGCACACCGTAAACGGCGAGTCTTTTGACAGTAAAAAAGAAGCGAACAGGTATCGTGAACTCCTCTTGCTCGAAAGGGCGGGGGAGATCACAGACCTGAAACGTCAGGAGAAATTCGTGCTGATCCCGGCACAATATGAGCCTGACACAATCGGGAAACGGGGGTCAGTAAAACGTGGGAAGCTGATTGAACGTGAATGCTCATATATTGCCGATTTTATGTACATCGACAAAGACGGAAACACCGTTGTTGAAGACGTAAAAGGATATAAGGGCGGCGGTGCGTATGCGGTATTTGTGATCAAACGGAAAATGATGCTGTGGCGGTACGACATCAGAGTAAAGGAGATATAAGCAATGTCCGACGTAAAATGGATAAAGATCACCACCGATATCTTTGACGACGAAAAGATTTTGCTGATCGAAAGTCTGCCGGAAGCAGATGCCATTATCGTGATCTGGTTCAAGCTGTTGTGCCTTGCCGGGAAACAGAACAATTCCGGGGTTTTTATGCTGAATGACACGATCGCTTACACCGACAAAATGCTTGCCACGATCTTTCGGCGAAAGGAATCAACCGTACAGCTTGCACTGAAGACCTTTGAAGAATTCGGAATGGTCAAGGTCATTGACGGGGTGATCACAATTCCGAACTGGGGGAAACATCAAAACCTTGATCAGCTAGAAAACCGAAAAGAGTATATGCGGGATTATATGCGTGAATACCGAAAGAAACAGGCACAGATCGCAGACAGTAAAGATTTACGTAAACGTTTACAAGATGATTTACATAAATTCAACGTTAACTCCCCAGAAGAAGATATAGAAGAAGATAAAGAAAAAGATATAGAAGAAGAGGGAGAAAGAGAGGAAGAAACGATCCCTGACGGGATTTCCCTCACCGCCGCATCACCAAATGAAGTGGTTGATCTTTTTAATCAAATCTGTATCAGCTATCCACGGGTCAAGTCTTTGTCGGAAACCCGGAAGAAGACCATAAAGGCAAGATTAAAAACATATGATCTGGATGACTTTAAAACGGTCTTTGAAAAGGCTGAAGCGTCAGGATTTCTGAAAGGCAAAAACGGTCGTGACTGGTCGGCGACTTTTGACTGGATGATGAAAGACGGAAACTTCGCAAAAATCTTTGACGGAAATTACGATGACAAACCGAAAAACCAATACGGACAATTTATTGCCGACGTTGAAGACCTGTACAACAAAGGCCTGCGGGAATGGGCGAAAGGGAACAATTGAAGAAAGGAGAGTGAATGATTCGATATAGGTTCAAAACAAATTCAGTATCAGACCCAAGACCGATCGTTGACATGGCACCTATAAAAATGCCGTGGTGGTGTACAGGATTTTCGTGTACGACAAACGAATACGCAACTATTGTTTGCTATCTGCCCGAGGGCGAACCGCTTTATAAATATTGGGATGATGCTTTTGATGTACTAGTTGAGAATGTGAGCGAAATTAAATATTCAGACAGATTTCCGAAGCCGGAGTGGTGTGAGTGAGGTGAACAGGATGGATGATTCAATCAGCAGACAGTCGGCAATAGACGTGCTTTCATTTGGAAAAGAAGTGCTTAATCGAGTACTGGATGATACGGATGTTGTTGGTGCAGAAAGAGAAAAGTATTCGTGGGGGCTTGGATTGATTGAATCAACCATTAAAGACCTTAAAGAGCTTCCACCCGCAGAACGGAAGAAGGGGGAATGGATAAAAGCAACAGGTATGATGCCACCAGAATTTCATGGTCACCATTGTTGTTCAGAATGTGGCAATTTCGCAAATATGAAACCGCCGTTTGGAAACCGAGAGGACTTGAGTAGTTTCTGCCCTAACTGTGGTGCCGAAATGGAGAAAGGAGAAACCTATGAATGACAGTATAAGCAGACAATGGCTCATGAAGTGTGTGAATGAAAGATGGATCAAGTTTGACACAGAAAAAGACGAAAACAGATTTATTCATCTTGTTAGAGATATAGCGCCGTTCGCAGAGCCCATCGATGTCCACGATAGAAAAGTCGGGAAGTGGACAGAAAAAGAAGTCATACATGCCGAGGAAGCGAAAGAGACAATCACTGAATGGCAGTCTTGCAAATGCTCCGTATGCGGAAGATACCACACGGAACCGTATATGTATTACTTTAATGAACCGAGGTTTTGCAGTTGGTGCGGTGCGAGGATGAAAGGAGGATCCGATGAATAATGCGGAACTGTTTAGAAAGATTTTTGGGATATATGCAGAGGAATTCTGGTCATATACAGAGACGGAGATGCT
>JAZRZU010000127.1:0-9523 GCA_045601465.1 Acutalibacteraceae bacterium | reverse complement strand
CCGGTTTCCTCGTCGGTGTAGGTTTTGAAGGTCGGATCTTCTTCCGCCAACTTGGCGAGAGCGATACCCATCTTCTCCTGACCGGCTTTGGTCTTGGGCTCGATTGCAACACGGATAACCGGTTCCGGGAACTTCATGGATTCCAGGATAACGGGGTGCTTTTCATCGCACAGCGTGTTACCGGTCGTGGTATTTTTCAGGCCGATCGCCGCCGCAATATCACCGGCGTACACAATGTCCAAGTCCTTACGGGAGTTGGCGTGCATCTGTACGATACGGCCCAAACGCTCGTTGGAATCCTTGCTGGAATTGTATACGGTTTCACCGGCTTTAACAGTACCGGAATATACACGGAAGAAAGCGAGCTTACCCACGAACGGGTCGGTCGCGATCTTAAAGGCGAGAGCCGCAAACGGCTCTTCGTCGGAAGACGGACGGGTCACCTCTTCTTCGGTATCGGGATCCACACCCTTGATAGCCGGAACGTCCAGCGGAGAGGGCATATAATCCACGATGGCATCCAACAATTTCTGGACGCCCTTGTTGCGGTAGGAAGTACCGCAGCAAACCGGAACCATCGTGTTGGCGATGGTGGATTTACGGATAACGGTCTTGATCTCGTCAACGGTGATCTCCTCGCCGCCGAAATATTTTTCCATCAGATCGTCGTCCTGTTCGGCAACCGCTTCGAGCAATTTCTCGTGATACTCGTTTGCCTTATCCAACATATCCGCCGGAATTTCTTCGACACGCATATCCTTACCCATGTCATCGTAATAGACATCGGCTTTCATCTCCACGAGGTCGACAATACCCTTAAAGGTATTCTCGGAACCGATGGGGAGCTGGATCGGAACAGCGTTACATTTCAACCGGTCACGCATCATCTGCACAACACGGTAGAAATCGGCACCCATGATGTCCATCTTGTTGACGTACGCCATACGGGGTACCTGATATTCGTCCGCCTGACGCCACACGGTCTCAGACTGGGGCTCGACGCCGCCTTTTGCACACAAAACCGTCACCGAGCCGTCGAGAACACGCAAAGAACGTTGCACCTCAACGGTGAAGTCCACGTGACCGGGGGTGTCGATGATGTTGATGCGATGTTTGTCAGCAGTGCCCTGCTTATCCCAGTAACAGGTGGTCGCAGCGGAAGTGATGGTGATACCACGCTCTTGCTCTTGCGCCATCCAGTCCATGGTAGCGCCGCCGTCGTGGGTCTCACCGATTTTGTAGTTAACACCGGTATAATAGAGAATACGCTCCGTCGTGGTGGTTTTACCCGCATCGATGTGCGCCATAATACCGATATTTCTGGTTTTAGCCAACGATACATCTCTTGCCATAAGTCATCCTCCTTCTTGCAAAATACAGCAACTGAATTACCAGCGGAAATGTGCGAATGCTTTGTTTGCTTCCGCCATTTTGTGGGTGTCGTCGCGTTTCTTAGCGGCGCCGCCGTTGCCATTGATCGCATCGAGGATCTCGCCGGCCAAGCGCTCTTTCATGGTGCGCTCAGAGCGAGTACGGGAATAGGTGGTCAGCCAACGCAGACCCAAGGTCTGACGACGATCGGGGCGAACCTCGATCGGAACCTGATAGGTAGCACCGCCAACACGGCGAGCTTTTACCTCTAAGAGAGGCATAATGTTTTCCATAGATTGTTCGAAAACTTCCAAGGGATCCTTTTCGGTCTTCTCACGAATGATGTCAAATGCATCGTATACGATTTTCTGGGCAACGCCCTTTTTACCGTCGTACATGATGTTGTTGATGAGTCTTGTCACCAACTTGGAATTGTAAAGCGGGTCGGGCAAAACATCACGTTTTGCGATAGAACCTCTTCTCGGCACTTTACTTCCCTCCTTCATAAAGATGATATCATAGGTACTCGAAAGTGACATACTCCCGTTGGCACCACAGAAGTGGCAGTGGCAAAACGGAGAAACCCGTTATGTTAATCTGCCGCCACATGTGTAGCCGCTGATGAAATGTCCTTAATTATTTGGCAGCACCTGCCTTCGGACGCTTCGCACCGTATTTGGAACGAGCCTGCATCCGTTTCGCAACGCCCTGTGTATCGAGGGTTCCGCGGATGATGTGATAACGCACACCGGGAAGGTCCTTAACACGGCCGCCACGGATCAGCACGACGCTGTGCTCTTGCAGGTTGTGACCCTCACCCGGGATATACGAAGTAACTTCGATACCGTTGGACAGACGAACACGAGCTACTTTACGCAGAGCAGAGTTCGGCTTTTTCGGAGTAGACGTCTTAACCGCAGTACACACGCCACGCTTTTGGGGAGAATTCTGGTCGGTCGGAATACGTTTTTTGGAGTTCCAGCCCTTCAACAGAGCAGGCGCCTTCGCCTTCTTCTCGATCTCTTCTCTGCCCTTGCGGACTAACTGGTTAAAAGTCGGCAACAATAACACCCCCTTACATCTTCGTTCCATCAACACGCCGCTTGCCGCCGTATAATTGATGGTGCAGAAAAACGCATTTTGGGCATAGCTTGCCCTATGTGCGTAGTCCCACGGATGACTATTTTAACACACGGACAACCACTTGTCAAGCAATATTTTCCTATAAAAACAGCGGTTTTTCGGAGGCCGAAATTCCCCTTTCCCACTACAAAGGGTTGGCACGTCCCGCCCCGTCTATTCATGCCAAAAAAGCTCCCCTCGATAACGAAGGGAGTTGTGCAAGCTATCGTGTGAGCGATTCGGCATACCGTACCGCTCCCATGGCATCTTTGGCGTACGCATCTGCACCGATCCGTTTGGCATACGACTCGGTCAGCACGGCGCCGCCCACGATTACCGGGCAGGTCGGCACCCGCTCGTGCAACAGCCGTATAGTTTGTTCCATGGCCGGCACGGTTGTGGTCATCAAGGCGCTCAGTGCGACCAGTGACGCCCGGTGTGCCTGTGTGGCTTCCGCCACCGTTTCAGGCGGCACGTCCCGGCCGAGATCCACCACCGTATAGGCGTAGTTTTCCAACAATAGCCGCACGATATTTTTACCGATATCGTGGATGTCGCCCTTGACCGTTGCCAGCACCACCGTGCCCTTGGTAGCGGTCGGTATGGTAACGGCCTTTTTAATACATTCAAAGGCGGTTTTCGCCGCCTCGGCGCTCATGAGCAGTTGCGGCAGATACACCGTTCCTTGCTCAAACCCGATCCCAACGGCATTCAGCGCCGGGATGATCTGTTCATTGATCACCGCAAGCGGTTGGACAGTCTTCAACATTTCCTCCGTCAGCCGTCCGGCTTGCGCCTGCAAACCTTTGGTGATGGCCTGCTGCAACGTGAGGGTATCATCCGTTGCCGGTGCCGCCGTCACCGTCCCCTGCATTGCCTCAATATATGCGGTGCAATTTTCGTCCAACCCTTTCAGCGCTCGATACCCGTAATATACCCGTTTCATCTCGGTCGCATAAGGATTCATAATAGCCGCCGATAACCCATTTTCCAGAGCGAGTGCAAAAAACGTGCTGTTCAGCGCATCCCGTGCCGGCAAACCAAACGATACGTTGGATATGCCCAGCGACGTGTGGCAACCAAGCTGTTCCCGAATCTGCCGCAACGCCTGTAACGTGACAGCCGCCGCCTTATCATCCGCGCTGACCGTCATAGCCAACGTATCAAATACCAGTTGCGATTTATCAATACCATAGGCAGCGGCCGTATCAATAATACGTTGGGCAATGGCCACCCGACCCTCAACCGTGTCCGGTATGCCGGCTTCATCTAACGTCAGCGCAATCAACACGCCCCCGTATTTTTTGGCAAGCGGAAACATAGCCGCCATACTTTCCGCTTTTCCGTTGACCGAATTGATAAGCGCTTTGCCGTTATAACGGCGGAGCGCCCGTTCCATCGCCGCCGCATCCGCAGTATCGATCTGCAACGGCAGATCCGACACCGTTTGCAATTCACACACGGTTTCCGCCAACAACGCCGCCTCGTCGATCTCCGGCAACCCGACGTTGACGTCCAGCAGATGCACGCCGTGTTCCTGCTGGCTGACACCTTCTTTCAAGATATACGCCATATCGTGTTCCACGAGTGCCTGCTTGAATCGCCGTTTACCGGTAGGGTTGATACGTTCCCCGATAAGAAGCGGCTGTTCCCCAAACGTCACCGCATGGGTATAGGAAGAAACGGCTGTGCGAAACTTCGGTACGATCGGTTTTGCCGCCAGAGAAGCCGTCTGCTCGGTCAGCTTGGCAATATACGCCGGCGTGGTGCCGCAGCAACCGCCGACGACCCGCACGCCGTTGCGCACGGCAGCGGCCACCTGGTCGGCAAAGTCGGCCGGGCCGACGTCAAACACCGTCTTCCCGTTTTTCTCCTGCGGCAAGCCGGCGTTGGGCTTGAAAATGACCGGCACGGATGCGGTTTCCAGCAATTGGGCTATCACGGCACCTAATTGCTGCGGGCCCAGCGAACAGTTGGCGCCGACAGCATCCACACCCAACCCTTCCAACAGGGTCACCATGGCCGCAGGCGATGCGCCGGTCATCAACTTCCCATCGCTGCCGTAGGCGTTGGACACCAGGATAGGCAGGTCGCTGTTTTCCTTAGCGGCCAGTACGGCAGCCTTGGTTTCGTAGCTGTCATTCATGGTTTCAATCAAGATCAGATCGACCCCGTACTTGACACCCAAGCGCACCGTCTCGGCAAACACCGCGACCGCATCCTCAAAATCCAGATCGCCCAGCGGTTTGAGCAGTTTCCCTGACGGTCCGATATCCAGCGCCACAAATTTCTGTTGCGGCGCCGTACTCTGCACAGCGGCCGTACGGGCATTGTCCACCGCCGCCTTGATAATGGCATCCAGTTCATCCGCAGAAAACTTTAAACGATTGGCGCCAAAGGTATTGGTACACACAACGTGACTGCCGGCATCGTAATAAGCACGATGAATGGCGGTAACCGCCGACGCGTGATGCAGATTCCACCGCTCGGGCAACTCTCCCGGCTGCAATCCTTGTTGCTGTAACAGCGTACCCATGCCGCCGTCCAACCGCACCGTCTGTTGTGCAAGTAACTCACGAAATGTCATAGTCATCACCTTAATCCTACAAACGCTGTCACCGATTTCGAGGGCGACATCAATAAACTGTCATTCAGCGTCACACCAAGATGCTTTTCACACGAAAGCAGCGCGAACACATCCCGTTGTGCGTCAAGCGGCAGATCGCCGTATCCGGGACTGAACCGTTTGGTGGCCGACAGCCCCGTTTCCCGTTCCAGTTCCCGACAAGCCGCCTGGCAGAGTGCCTCGATACGTTCGGTAGCGACCGCCTGTATCAACACCGCCTTAGAGGGGACGATCTGTCCGTATTTCACGACCAGACGATCGGGCGCAACACCCAGCGTAGCCGCCAGCAGCATCACCCGCTCACAGGATGCGAGATGCCGAGCAAGCGCTTCCGAACGCATCGTGAAAGAGGTGATCTCCGCAGGAGAAAGTTGCCGCATACACACCGTATAGTGTAAAAGCGGCAGCAGTTCCTGTATACACGTTGCCAATCGTTCATCCAACAGCGCATCCGTCTTGTCCCGGCACCCGGCATACCGGCGAATTTCCCGTTCATCCAAAGGCGGCG
This sequence comes from Acutalibacteraceae bacterium, assembly GCA_045601465.1. Taxonomy (GTDB): domain Bacteria; phylum Bacillota; class Clostridia; order Oscillospirales; family Acutalibacteraceae; genus RGIG3009. The sequence continues at coordinate 3,896 of JAZRZU010000127.1, read as the reverse complement.
GCGCCAGCACCTTAACCGCCGTCATTTGCCCAGCAGGTCGGACAGGTTGCGTTGAATGGCTTCGGCAACGTCCGGTTTGTTCATGGAATACACGTGTACGTTCGTAATGCCGTTCGCATAGAGATCAATGATCTGGTCGGTGGCATACGCAATTCCGGCCTGTTTCATTGCCGCCGCATCCGAACCGAATTTGTCCACGATACTCTTAAAACGTGTCGGCATAAACGACCCCGACAGCTTGATAGCACGGGCAACCTGGTTGGCATTGGTGATGGGCATGATGCCCGGCACCACAGGCACCGTAATACCGGCTTCCCGTATTTTATAAAGGAAATTGTATAGTAAATTATTATCAAAGACCATCTGTGTCGTCAGAAAATCGCAACCGGCTTCGACCTTTTCTTTCAGCCGCCGAATATCCTCATGCTGGTCAACGCTTTCCGGATGCACTTCCGGATAGCACGCACCGCCGATACAAAACGTACCGACCGCTTTGAGTTCCCGTACCAGATCCACCGCATACCGGTAGTCCCACCTGCGCCGGTCGGCCCCTTGTAACCATTCGGGTATATCTCCCCGCAACGCCATGACGTTGGTAATACCGGCGTCTTGCATCGCGGCTATCTTCTGCCGGACCGTTTCACGGGTAGACGAAACACACGTAAGATGAGCCAAGGTCGGTACACCGTATTCCTGTTTAATATGCTTGGCAATATCCAGCGTATAGCAACTGGTACCGCCGCCTGCACCGTAGGTAACGCTCATAAAGGCCGGGCGTAAACGGGCAATCTGTTCGGTTGCCGCCTTCACGCTGTCAAACACCGTCTCGGTTTTTGGGGGAAACACCTCAAAAGACAACGATAACTTGCCGCTTTTCAAAAGTTGTGTAATGTTCATGCCACGTCCCTCTTTCCTTACAATTTAGTTTACTACGTTAATGAAGCAAAATCAAGACCTATAATTGTGCTTGACAAGTTTTAACGGAAGGTGTATACTAACCGCATAAACCGTTGATGCGGAAGTAACGGCGAGTAAGCCTTCACAGAGAGCCCGTGGCGCTGAGAATCGGGCAAGAAACGCTTCGTCAAATGGGCCGCGGAGGGTGCAGTCAAATGCGTTGTCGCAGAGTATCTGCAACGTGGGGACATACGTTAGTTGTCAGGGATATATGTGTATCCTGCAAGCGCACGGCATTGCCGTGAAACAAGGTGGCACCGCGGATATGTAACGTATTCGTCCTTGACAGAACCGGTAGAGCTCTGTCAGGGATTTTTTATTTTAAAACGGAGGAATGACACATGAAAGTCGGCGGCATTGATTTTGATACCTATTTCAAACACTATCCGGACGAGAACGGCTTTTTCGGCAAATACGGCGGCGCATACATCGCAGAGGACTTGAAAAAAGCGATGGCGGAGATTACTGAGGCGTATTTCACCATCTGCAAATCCAGTAAATTCATCAACGAACTGCGTGGCATCCGCCGAGATTTTCAGGGCCGCCCCACCCCTATCTCCTACTTGGAACGGCTGTCGGGCAGTCTTGGGAACGTCCAGCTGTATGTCAAGCGTGAGGATTTAAACCATTCCGGTGCGCATAAATTAAACCATTGTATGGGCGAAGCCTTGCTCGCCAAATACATGGGTAAGAAGAAGGTCATCGCCGAGACCGGCGCCGGCCAGCACGGTGTGGCGCTTGCCACCGCCGCTGCGTACTTCGGCTTGGAATGTGATATTTACATGGGTTCTGTGGACATTAAAAAGCAAGCGCCCAACGTCGCCCGTATGAAGATACTCGGTGCCAACGTCATCGAGGTCACCCACGGACTGGCAACTTTAAAGGAAGCGGTGGACGCCGCTTTTGAAGCCTATGCCAAGGAATACCACGATGCCATCTACTGCATCGGCTCGGTACTCGGTCCTCACCCGTTTCCCATGATGGTGCGGGATTTCCAGAGCGTTGTTGGTATCGAAGCACGTGAGCAGTTTACCAAGATGACCGGCGAGTTACCGGATGCAGTGGTCGCCTGTGTCGGCGGCGGTTCCAATGCCGCCGGTATGTTTGCGGGATTCTTGAATGATCCCGTTGACCTGTACGGCGTCGAGCCGCTGGGCAAAGGGCCAAAACTCGGCGACCATGCCGCCAGCTTGAAATACGGCACCGAGGGCATCATGCACGGCTTCAACAGCATCATGCTCAAAGATGAGAACGGCGAACCGGCTCCGGTATACTCGGTTGCCAGCGGTCTGGATTATCCGTCCAGCGGTCCGGAACACGCTTTTCTGCGTGATCTCGGCCGTGTCAAATACGACGTGGTGGACGATGAAGAAACCATCAACGCATTCTTCACGCTTTCTCGGTTGGAAGGTATCATCCCTGCCATTGAAAGCGCTCATGCGGTGGCTTACGGCATGAAGCTCGCCAAACAAATGGGCAAAGGGTCCATTCTCATCAACCTGTCCGGTCGTGGCGACAAGGACATGGATTACGTCCTCGAAAACTACGGCATCCGCTAAAATAGTAAACGACACGCCGACAGAGAATCTCTGTCGGCGTGTCCTCAAATCGCAACCATCCGAAAAAAGAGGGGTTTTATGGCAAATAAAGCAGCATCCGGTCGGATTTCCAAAATATGCTTTCGCATTGTCCGTCGACTGGTCCAACTATGTTATCCGAGAATAACCGTACAAGGTGCTGACAACCTCGGTGACGCCCCCACCATCGTGGTGGGAAACCACACCCAAATGCACGGCCCCCTCTGCGCAGAGTTCTATCATCCTCGCCGCCGCCTGACCTGGTGTGCCGCTCAGATGATGCACCTGCGTGAGGTGCCAAACTATGCCTACCGTGATTTTTGGAGTGCAAAACCGACGTGGTGCCGTTGGTTTTACCGCTTACTCTCCTTTATCATCGCACCGCTTTCGGTCTGTGTGTTTAACAATGCCGCTACCATCCCCGTATACCACGACGGGCGGTTGCTCTCCACCTTTCGGCAAACCGTCAGCGCTTTAAAAGAAGGTACGGATGTCATTATTTTTCCGGAATGTGCCAAACCACACAACGCCATTGTGTATGAGTTTCAGCAAAAATTCGTGGACGTGGCAGCGCTGTATTATCGGCGCACCGGACAATGCGTACAGTTCACCCCCGTATACATCGCCCCAACACTTCGTACCATGCGGTTCGGCACTCCCGTGCGTTTTTCACCCGATACCCCGATTGAGCAGGAACGCAAACGCATCTGCGAGGCATTGATGAACGAAATCACCGCTATGGCAGAAGCGATGCCGCCACATCGTGTGGTGCCGTATGCAAATATCCCCAAGCGATACTATCCCCTAAATCGAGCAAAGGAGGAATCCGATGAAAAAACCAGTTGTTGATTACCGTGGTCTTCGTTTTTCCAACCTGACCGACCCACAATATAATCACCTGTTGTACCTGCTCGGCTGGCTCTGGTATTTTACCCTTTACTTTTTAACCGAAAATCTGATTCCGGCTGAGCGTTGCTATCCTGTCTACACCCCGTTGGACGATCTCATCCCGTTTTGCGAATGGTTCGTGATCCCGTATGTCGGCTGGTATGCGTTTATCGTGGGTACGCTTTTGTACTTTGCTTTATATAACCCGAAAAGCTTCAAAAACATTCAAACCTATATCATTATAACACAGACCGTCGCCATGCTCGTCTATATCTTGTTCCCCACCCGTCAAGACCTGCGTCCCGTGGTATTCCCACGGGATAACCTGTTAACCGATATCGTCGCTTTTCTATACACCTTTGACACCAACACCGGCGTCTGCCCGTCGTTGCACGTAGCATACTCATTGGGTCTCATCTCGGTTTGGCTGCGTGAACACAGCATTTCCAAACCGGCGAAAGCGATCATCGTCGC
>JAZRZU010000126.1:0-19604 GCA_045601465.1 Acutalibacteraceae bacterium | reverse complement strand
ACGTGTCATCCGTAACGGTGTCGAAAGCATCATTGATGCCGCCGAGCTGGTGCCGGGCGATATCATCCGTTTGGAAGCGGGCGACTTCATCCCCGCCGATGCCCGCCTGTTGCATAGCGCCGGTTTAAAATCCGAGGAGGCTGCTTTGACGGGTGAATCCGTCCCCTCCGAAAAGGATGCGGATGCCGTGATAGGTGAAAATGCGCCGCTTGGCGACCGCACCAACATGGTGTTCTCGGGTTGCAGCATTACCTACGGTACCGGTACAGCAGTGGTCACCGCCACCGGTATGGATACCGAAATGGGTAAGATCGCCAACCTCTTAGATAATGAAGAAGAGGGACAGACCCCCTTACAGGAAAAATTGGCTCAGCTTGGCAAATACCTCGGCTTTGTCGCCCTTGCCGCTTGCGCCATCATCTTCGTCATCGGTCTGCTCAATAACAGCAACCCGCTGGATATGTTCATGGTAGCTGTTTCGCTTGCGGTTTCGGCTATCCCCGAAGGTCTGCCGGCAATCGTTACCATCGTGTTGTCGATCGGTGTTCAGCGCATGGTCAAACGCAATGCCCTCATCCGCCGCTTGCCCGCCGTTGAAACGCTGGGCAGCGCCTCGGTCATCTGCTCGGATAAGACCGGTACCCTCACCCAGAACCGTATGACGCTTGTCAAAGCGTACGTGGACGGCGCCACTAACGTGGAGACCATCTCGGCTTCCAACACCGATGCCATCAAACAATTATTAACGTACGGCACACTGTGCTGCGACGGTTCGGTCGTATTTGAGGATGGTGAAGAAAAGCACCTCGGCGACCCCACCGAAACCGCTATTGTACTGGCGGCGCACAAAAACGGTCTGCCGAAAGACGAACTCAATAAAGCCTATCCCCGTTTGGCGGAGATCCCGTTTGACTCCGACCGTAAACTCATGACCACCGTCAATCAAATCGACGGCAAAAACGTCGTCATCGTCAAGGGTGCGTTCGATATGATGGCCGCACGCTGTGTTGCGGGCGATTTGGAAACCGCCAAACAGATGACCGAATCCATGAGCGAAGATGCACTGCGTGTATTGGCGGTTGCTTATAAAGTAATCGACACCGTTCCCGCCGTTCCCACCTCCGAGGAGTTGGAAAACGGACTGACCTTCATGGGCTTGGTCGGCATGACCGACCCGCCCCGTCCGGAAGCCAAAGAAGCCGTTGCGGTCTGTCGCAAAGCCGGCATCAAGGTCGTTATGATCACCGGTGACCACGTGGTCACCGCCTCGGCGATCGCCCGTGAACTGGGTATTTTGGCAGAAGGAGACCGTGCGATTACGGGCGCTCAGCTGGATGCCATGACCGATGAAGAACTGGATAGTCAGGTTGAAAGCATTTCCGTTTATGCCCGTGTATCCCCCGAAAACAAAATCCGCATCGTCAAAGCATGGCAGCGTAAAGGACAGGTCGTTTCCATGACGGGCGACGGTGTCAACGATGCCCCCGCTTTGAAAGCCGCCGATATCGGTTGCGCCATGGGTATCACCGGCACCGACGTTGCCAAAGGCGCTTCGGATATGACCTTGACCGACGATAACTTCGCCACCATCGTGGATGCCGTCCATGAAGGCCGTGGCATTTATGCCAACATCAAAAAGGTGGTGGGCTATCTGCTGGGCACCAACATCGGTGAGGTCATCACCGTATTCGTTGCCATGTTGCTGTGGAAACAAGCACCGCTGGTTTCCATGCAGCTGTTGTGGATCAACTTGGTAACCGACTCGTTGCCGGCGATTGCGCTCGGTATGGAAGCGGTTGAGCCGGGTGTCATGGACCAAAAACCGAAACCGAAACAGGAAAGCATCTTTGCCAACGGTTTTGGTGTTCGCATTGTTTTACAAGGTGTGCTGTTCGCCGTGCTGACGTTGCTCGCTTTCTGGATCGGCTGTGGCTGTGCCTCCATCAAAGATATTATGAGCCTTGCCGCCACCGACCCTGTTTTGCATCGTGGCGAAACCATGGCATTTATCGTACTTGCCTTGTGCCAGATCGTGCAAGCATTCAACATGCGTTCCGACAAGTCGTTGTTTAAGGTGGGATTCTTCGGCAATAAGACCTTGAACTTGGCAGCCCTCACCGCCTTTATCTTGACGCTGGCGGTGTGCTTAGTCCCCGGTGTCCGTACAGCGTTTGAACTGGAACTGTTACCGTTGATTGATTACGTTATCTGCATCGGCTTGGTTCTCATCCCGTTAGCGGTCATGGAACTTGCCAAAGCGGTCGGCTTGATCAAGCAAAAATAAACCTTCAAAAGCCGACCGCCTGTTGCGGTCGGCTTTTTTCTATCCCGTCGAAAGGAGAATTTTTTTGAAAAAATCCACAAAATCTTTTTTAATTGGTTCGGGTGTTGCGGCAGGTGTTGCGGCGCTCGCCGCTGTGTATCATCAAACCGTCAAGCACTTAACCGCCATCGCTCTGGACCGTCAGCAACCGCCCATGCCTTTGGACATGGAAAAAAGCCGTAACCTGTTAATGGGTTCGGACGAGCTATCCTCCATGATGAGCACCATCATGGATGCCGCCGCCGTGCTGGAATCCCGTGACTGTGAAACAGTGGAAATCGTAGCGCACGACGGTATCCCGCTGGTGGGACATTGGCTTTGCCCGCCTAACCCGAAACGTATTATCGTGGCAATGCACGGTTGGCGTTCGTCCTGGTCACAGGACTTTGGACTCATTGCTGATTTTTGGTATCAAAACGACTGCGCCGTGCTGTATGCCGAGCAACGAGGACAAGGTGACAGCGGCGGTGAATACATGGGATTTGGACTGCTGGAACGGTACGACTGCCGTGACTGGATCACCTATTTGGACGCCAAATTTGAAGGCAAACTGCCGCTTTACCCGGTGGGGATCTCCATGGGCGCCACTACCGTGCTCATGACCGCCGGTTTCTCTCTCCCCGATTCGGTGCGTGGCATCATTGCCGACTGTGGCTTTACCTCCCCCTCCGCTATTTGGAAACACGTCATCGAAAAAAATCTGCGATTGCCGTATGCCCTGTATAAATCGGCGGCAGATCAACTTTGCCGCCAAAAAATTCAGGTCAGCGCCGATGACTATTGTTGCACCGATGCCATGAAACAATGCGCCGTTCCGATTCTGTTTATTCACGGAACCGACGACAAATTTGTACCGGTGGAAATGACCTATGAAAACTATAAAGCGTGCACCGCCGAAAAGCGGCTGTTTGTCGTCCCCGGCGCCGACCATGGGTTGTCCTACCTCACCGATAAAAACGGCTATGAATCCATTGTAAAAGCGTTTTGGAACGATTTGGAAAGCCGCTGACCTCACTATACAAAAAAGCAGACACAAGACAAATGTCTTGTGTCTGCTCTTTTCTTTTATCTTTACTGTACCGTTGTGGTATTGGTGGATGTTGTGGTCAACTGCGCTTGACGGAACGCCTCAACGTACGCATCCAATTTGGCTTTGTAGGTGCTGTTAATGGTGGTCATGCCGTTTTGTACCAACTTCATCGTGCGGTCATACGAATACCCCGCCTCGGTGTTTTCGGCATCGGTCAGCGTGTAGGTTGTTTTCCAATCCACACTTTTATCCAACGGAATGAGAATGTATTCTTTAAACGAGCTGTTGGTCGGATACCCCGCACGCACAAATCCACGACCCATACACCATACCGGCAAAACGTCGACTTTGGTGATCATCACGGTCCCGTCCTCGTATTTTTCGGCGGTGACGTTGAACACCAAACCATCCTCGGTGTGACCGTTATCGTTACAGTTGACGCCATGCTCCAACCGATGGGTGTCTTTGGTGCGATCGGCGACGTCGGGATAATTACAACCGGCATGATGCCACGAATCCTGGAAGCAGTTGGGGCTGTTTGCCCGTGTACCGCCCGCCATACATTCGATCTGTTGTCCCGACAATAAGTTACCGCTGGAATATAAGCAGATGGTCTGATGATCGCCCGTCGTACTGGTGATCATCTCCAACGGCTGAATTTTATGCGGATGGCCGCCCACAATGACGTCTACACCGAGATCGCACATTTTCTGGGCGATCTGCTGTTGCTTGTCGTTGGGTGTCAGCGAGTACTCCTCGCCCCAATGGATATACAAGTAAACGAGGTCAGCGCCTTCGCTGCGCATCGCCGTAATTAACTTCTCCGCATCGGCATACAGCGCCGGGAGATTATTATTGGAAAAGCTGTTGGTGTTCCAGTATCCGCCATACGTGTAGTTCAAAAATCCGATTTTGATACCGTTTACGTCCTTGATAAAATAACGAGTATCGTCCGCTTTATAACGGCTACCGGTAAAATCCATGCCATACTCTTGCAGCGTGTCCATCGTCTTTTTAATACCCGCCACACCGCCGTCTGCGATGTGGTTATTGGCGGTCAGTCCCATATCATAGCCGCAGTCTTTGAGTGCCTTGACCACCGCTGTGGGTACTCGAAACGGAAGCGAAGCATACGAGCTGCCCGTTGCGACCGAGAACTCGGCATTGACAACACCGTAATCCAGCTTGGAAACATAGGGCTGTAAAAACGCAAACGACTCGGTGTAATCAAAGGATTTGGTGGCGGCGTTATACCCCGAAACACGCACCGGATTATGAATCAAAATATCACCCGAGCTTCCCACCGTCGCCGATGCGACCACCTGCGGGTCACGAGGACCGGTCGTGGTGGTGGTTCCGCCATCACCGCTTGACGGGTTATCGAGTGAACGCACCAATACGGAAACACCGACGGCGAGCAGGGCAAGAACGCATACCACCGCTACGAGTATCACCATACGGCGCAGTAAAATTTTTCGATTTTGTTGACGTACATGCTTTCTGGGCGGCATACTCAGTCCCATCCTTTGCTTTGAAAGTATCTTTATTCTACAACATTTGTGGTACAGAGTCAACTATACGTCACCATCTTTTTGGCGGCAGCATAGCATGACAATGGAGGTGTCCGCAATGGAATCACATATCGGTTTGCAAGAACTGGAAATCGGAGAACACGCAATCGTAGAGTCACTACAACTCTCCGGCGGCATCCGTCGTCGGTTATTAGATATCGGACTTGTGGAGAATACCAAGATTGAATGTGTCGGTCACGCCCCAAGCGGCGACCCCATCGCCATTGGCATTCGAGGTGCGGTTATCGCCATCCGTCGTTCGGATTGTTGCGGTATTCGGGTTAGGAGGGTGTAACGTTATGGGACTGACACGTCGTGCGGTCGGCGTACAAGCGCTTGACCGTGGTTTATCCTTTTGTGAAACGAAGAAGATTATTGCACTGGCGGGAAATCCAAACGTCGGCAAAAGCACCGTATTCAACGGGTTGACAGGCTTACACCAACATACCGGCAACTGGCCCGGAAAGACGGTCACCAATGCCGTCGGGCTCTGCCGTTCTTTTAAAACACAATATCAGTTGGTAGATATCCCGGGAACCTATTCCCTGATGGCGCACTCTGCCGAGGAGGAGGTTGCCCGTAATTTCATTTGTTTCGGTAACCCCGACGCCGTACTGGTAGTGTGCGATGCCACCTGCTTGGAACGCAATCTGAATTTGGTATTACAGGCGATTGAAACGGGAAAGCGGGTACTCGTCTGCGTCAATCTCATGGACGAAGCTGAACGCAAAGGCATCACGCTGGATCTTAACTTGTTATCGAAACGGCTGGGTGTCCCCGTCGTCGGCATATCCGCCCGCCGCAAAAAAGACCTTGCCCGTTTATTGGAACTTTTGGACGACACGGTGGATGCCCCACCGAACCCCCCGCTTGCGATTGCGTATCCCGTGGCGGTGGAAAGTGCGCTTGCACGGTTAGAGCCGGTGTTGCGTGCCGAACTGGGGGATGCGTTAAGCAGTCGCTTTACGGCGCTCAAACTCTTAGAACAAGATGACGGGATGCAAGCAGAACTGTCCCGCTACCATAGCCAAACCATCGAACATTCCCCCGCCATCCAACAAGCCCTGCTTTCCGCCCGTGCCGACTTACACCAAGCGGGCATCACCCCCGATATTTTACGGGATGCTATCGTATCCGCCGTGGTGACCACCGCTGAACAACTGTGCAAAGGTGTGGTTCGCTACAAACGTCCAACATACCATGTCGCCGACCGCCGTGCCGACCGTATCTTAACCGGCCGCCTTCTTGGATACCCACTCATGCTGTTATTATTAGCGGCGGTGTTTTGGCTGACCATCAGCGGCGCCAATGTTCCCTCAGAACTGCTATCCACCCTGCTGTTTCGGGTGGAAGGCTGGTTACAGGCCGCTTTTACCGCCATGGGCGCACCCGATTGGCTGATAGGCTCGGTGGTATTGGGCGCCTATCGTGTGCTGGCATGGGTGGTCTCGGTCATGCTACCGCCAATGGCGATTTTCTTCCCACTTTTCACACTGCTGGAAGATATCGGCTATCTCCCTCGTGTTGCTTATAACCTCGACCACGTTTTTCAAAAATGCCACGCATGCGGGAAGCAGGCTCTCACAATGTCGATGGGATTTGGCTGTAATGCCGCCGGTGTGGTGGGCGCACGCATCATCGACTCGCCCCGAGAACGTCTGCTTGCCATTCTCACCAATAATTTTGCGCCGTGTAATGGTCGATTTCCCACCCTGATTGCCATCTTGACCATGTTTTTTATCGGTGCGACGGGCGGCGCCGCACAAACGATGTGGTCAGCCCTGTTGCTCACCGCTTTGATCGTACTAAGTGTTTTCGTATCCTTTGGAGTAACGAAGCTACTCTCTTGTACCTTGCTCAAAGGGTTGCCCTCCTCTTTCACACTGGAAATGCCCCCGTTTCGCAAACCCCAGATTGGGAAAATACTGGTTCGTTCGCTACTCGATCGCACCATATTCGTATTAGGGCGAGCGCTCGCCGTTGCGGCCCCCGCCGGTCTGCTGATTTGGATACTGGCAAACGTCACGATTGACGGCGGCAGTTTACTCCACCACACCGCCGCCTTTTTGGATCCCTTTGCCCGTTTAATGGGACTGGACGGTGTGATTTTGTTAGCTTTCATTTTAGGATTTCCCGCCAACGAGATCGTCATACCGCTGATTATCATGATGTATAAAGCAACCGGTACGCTGGTAGAAGCCAATAACCTGGGTGCGTTGCGAGAACTGCTTGTGCAGCACGGCTGGACGGTGAACACCGCTATCAGTATGTTGTTGTTCACCCTACTGCATTGGCCGTGTTCCACCACCTTGCTCACCATCAAAAAAGAAACCGGCAGTATTCGGTGGACACTGCTTGCCTTTGCGCTGCCCACCGCCATCGGCATATTGGCTTGCATGCTGTTTACCGCATTGACTTAGCATACGCAAAAAAACCGTCCGAATACGGACGGTTTTTCTTTATCGCAACGGAATCAATAACATGGTGCGTTCGGCAAGGCAGTCGTCTGACAGGTCATTCTCTGCTTTTAAAGCGTCGGGGGATGCGTGTTCCGCCTTGGCGATCTCCCACACCGATTGGCCGGGCTCGCCGAAACACACTTTCAGCTGACACTTCTCCATCCCTTCCGTGCACGGGAACGGGGCGCTTTCATCCGCCTGTAATGCCGTCACCGCTAATTGGCTGTCGGTCAAACAAAGACGACGGCAGACGAAAACCTTGACCCGCACATCCAACCGCCCACCGGCTAAGGTATATTCGGTATCCAGCGGCAAAACCGTGACGTCTGCCGACCCACATACCCCATCTTGCGGTAAGGTAAACGGTTCGGTCTTCTCCTCATAACACACCAGCCCGTTTTCATCTCGAACGAGCAGATGCAATAGCATTTGCCCTGTAATGGCCGCCCCGTTTTCCGTGTTTTCACACGCTACCGCAAGGGGCTGAGCCCACACGTCCAGTATTTCCGAAACCCCACCGTTTGACAGTTCCACGTTTTGTTGTATAGTCAGCACCTCACGGCGAATGTCCGTGATACGGCAAGGCGCAATGCGACAAGTGGATACCGTCAGCGGATATACCGTATGGAATACGTCGGTCATCATCTCTCCCGTTTCGTCACGGAAACAATCCATGCCCAAAGCCGCCTTTATGCTGACCGACAGCAAGCGGTTTTCCCCGTTGGGATTTTGTGACAATCGCACGTCTGCTGATAAAATATCCGCATGGCAGTCACACATGGTTTCCTCGGTCAAACCGTCCACGTCCAGAATTTGACTGAACGGGATGGTATATTTTTGCTGTTCGACCGCACCCGATTCGGTATTGGTGACGTACACCACTTTCAGTAAGAGATCTCCCTTGACCACTGCTTTGCCGGGGAGTTGTTTGCAATCGGTCAGACAGATATGTGTTTCATGTCGCAGCAGCGTTTCGGCAGGCTGTGCGCCGTTCAGTTCCAGCACCTCGTTCACGGTAAAAGTTTTCTCGACGTTCCCACTCGGTACGGTACAGGTAACCGTACATCCCTTTGTATACAGATTCTCACCGCACGCCGATTCAATCAGTTCAATATCCTGTTGACCCATAACGGTCAACTTCACACTAAATGCGCCGTGAATATCCACACGGCGAGGGCCGGTCGCCCTGCAATTTACATAATTAACCTTGGCTGAAAACGATACGGTGTTATTATTTTGCAGGTTTTTTACAGGAAATACCGAGGTGAACGGCTGTGATGACTCAAAGCTGCGTACACATTTTCTCTCCTCGTCCAGATACAAAACCTGTATGTATACCGTACCGTCTGCCATCACACGATCTCCGGTGATCTGGTGTGATTGCACCACAGGTCGGATCATACATTTTAAAATAGCGGCGATGTCCGGTAAAAAATCCGGTAACACGAAATCGCAATCCAGCGGGCGCTCGTCGAAATCATCAAAAAGTGTTTCGGCAAGACCGATCCGTCGACTGGTAGTTTGAAGTTCCATTCCTCTCTCTCCTTTTCAGCGTATCCATCTACCTCCACTCTATGCCCCTGACGTACAGAATATTCCAAAAAAATAAGGCGCCTTCGGCGCCTTTTCGTGGTCTTTATTCAAATGGTTCGGTTTTTTTAATCTTGAAAAATCGCCGTAAAATACTGCCGACAAATTTGGGGCTCTTCACAATCACAATTTTCATACCTGTTCCTCCTTCATAATCAGCAACGAACCAGCGAAAATCCAGCCAGAACCAAAGCGACCGCCGCCACAATTAAAATGAAACGAACAGGAAAAGTGAGCGCCACCAATACGCCGATACCAAACGCAACAAAGTATCCGCCTATCGTGCAATGTCTTCTCATCATACCCACTCCTCCATGGTCCGCCAATTCATTGGCTGTATTAACAGGGTATTCTGAAATTGCAAAAAGGTGACAAAAAATCGTTGCTGCCAATACGATTACGACGTTTTCCAGGGTTTGCGCTGCTGTGCCTCTTTATACAGGCTAACGTAACTGTCATACCGAGAAGGCGGAATTTCACCGGCATCAACTGCCGCACGCACGGCGCAATCCGGCTCATGGACGTGAGAACAACCCGTAAACCGACACGCCCCGAAATAAGGAGCAAATTCCCGAAAACAATGAAAAACGTTGTCCTTGTCAATGGGTTGCGTGCGTTCAATATCCAAAGCAGAAAAACCGGGTGTGTCTGCCAAATACCCGCCGTTCGACCACGGGAGCAAGATCACCGAACGGGTGGTATGCCGCCCTCGTCCCAATTTCTTGCTGATCTCGCCCGTCTCACGACATAAGGCGGGGTCGATTAGGTTTAATAAACTGGATTTTCCCACACCGGAATTGCCGGTAAAGGCGGTAATCTTCCCCTTTAAAAACGCTTTAAGAGGGGTAACTGACTCGGCATCGGTATTAGTGACCACAAACAACGGGAACCCTGCCTGCCGATAGATCGCTTCCAGTTCGGCCGAATCGTCCAAATCGGATTTGGTGATCACCACCAGAGGCTCAATGGCATTATCCTCCGCCAGCGCAATCAATTTATCCAGTAACAGGAGATTCGGTTTGGGGTCCGCCACCGATACCACAATGGCCAAACAATCCAAATTCGCCACGGGAGGACGCAACAACCGGTTGCGGCTGGGTAAGATTTCCTCCAACACACCGACACCGTCACCCTGTACCGTCACAGTAACACGGTCACCCGAAAGCGGGGTAATCCCGTCCTTTCGGAAAGCACCTCTCGCTTTACATTCATAAACCGCATCGGCGGGTTCTACGTAATAGAAACCGCCGATACTTTGCAGGATGATCCCGCTTTTCGTCTGGTTACTCATTCTGTGGTGACTCCGCCGACGGTCGGGGTCGGGGTCGGGAGTGGTGCCAAAGCGGTCAAGGCATCCAAGTACGGACCTTCGGACGCAACCGCTTCACCTGTTTTTCCGTTCACCGTATACTTGGCATACAACACGTAGTTGCCTTTGCCGTTATCCGCAATACGCACCGTTACGGTATACGAATCCATCTTCTCATTCACCGTTATTGCCTTGCTGGACACCTCGTTAGGCAGTATACCGGTAATGGTCTGTTGCAACGAACCGTTGACAAACACTTGCAGGTCAACGGGGGTAGACATCGTAGTCGGCAACGGGATGGTTACCGTCGCTTTGGTATAGCCGGTGCTCACACGCAGTTGCACGGTCGTACCCGGTACGGTGGGCATTTCGGGCGTAATGCTCTGCCAAAGCACCGTATCTGCGGGGACAGAGGGGTCATCCACATACGAAATATCCGCCTCGGTCACCTTGAAGCCGGCATCGGTCAACTTGGTGAGCGCCTGTTCTTTTGTCAGCTTGGTCACGTCCGGCATAGGCACGGGTTCGGTGGAATATTCACCGCTGCTGACCACCATCGTCACCTCGGAACCGTAGTTTAATTTCTCGGGATACTCGCTGGGTGTCAGCGAAATAACAAAATCAATGGCGACCTCGGTACTGACCTCCATCTTATACTGCACCACAAATCCGGCATTTTCCAGTGCGGCTTGTGCTGCATCACGGTGCTGACCCACAACATTGGGGATCTGTACGAGATTTTGTCCCTTACTCACCGTCAGGATGATGGACTTCACACCTTTTTTAACCGAAATGCCCGCCTCTAACGACTGATCGATGATCGTACCAACCGGCTCGTCACTATACTGCTCAAACGGTGTTTCAAACGTAAACCATTTCTTGTATTCGGGGTGCGCCGACACGTCGGTTATGGTCATACCGACAAAGTTCGGTACCTCCACCTGTTCGGAGGTGTTATTGAGGAAATTCTTATACACCACAACACCCACGAAAATAAACGCAGCCAACACGACCGCCGCCATGATAGCGGATAACACCGGGATGATGGGGAACGGTTTTTCACCCTTTTTCCCCTCGTTGGAAGACTTTTGCCGTCCTGCGGATTTCCCCGCCTCGCCGTCACGTACCTTGCCAATGCTGTCCATGTAGCGTGTGGGGCTGTCATCAATAAAGTATTTGTATTCGAAGTGGATGCTGGGATTTTTCTTGAACTCGTCAAAATCGCACAACATTTCCGCCGCCGATTGATACCGCTTGGAAGTATCCTTCTGCATCGCCTTGACCGTAATGTCTTCCAAGCCCTCGGGGATACCGGGGTTTATCTGACGGGGCGGTTTTGCTTCGGATTGCATCTGCATAATGGCAACCGAAACGGCACTATCCGCCTCGAACGGAAGCTGACCGGTCAGCATTTCATACAACATGACACCCACCGAATAAATATCGGCTTTTTCGTCGGTGATCTCGCCACGTGCTTGTTCAGGGCTGATATAATGCACCGAACCGATCGCCTTATCCCCTGAACGGGTAGCGTTCATGTCTTGGCGGGAGAACCGTGCAATGCCAAAATCCGCAACCTTAATGGTACCGTCGGGTAACAACATTATGTTCTGAGGCTTGATATCACGGTGAACAATGCCTTTGTCATGCGCATGCTGTAACGCACGCAGGATCTGCATCGTAAAATGTACGGCTTCTTTCCATTTAAACTCGTCTTGACCATCGATGTATTCTTTGAGCGTAATACCGTCGATGTATTCCATAACGATATACTGCATCCTGTCGCCGAAACTGACATCCAACACCTTGACGATGTTGGGATGCGACAAGATAGCGATCGCCTTGGATTCGTTTTTAAAGCGACGGGTAAATTCCTCGTTTTGCAGATATTCCTCTTTCAGGATCTTGACGGCAACGATGCGATCATCCACGTTATCATATGCCTTGTATACGTGAGCCATGCCGCCGACGCCGATGATCTCCTGGATCTCATAACGTCCGTCTAACCGTTTTCCAACATACTTATCCATCATCTATCCTCCGCTTTTCCCTGTCGTGTAATCGCCACTACCGTAATGTTGTCGCTACCGCCCGCCAGATTTGCCGTATTGATCAGTTTTTGCGGGATCTCCTCAAACGGGAAGGTGCGAACCAACGATTGCAAGGTTTCGGTCTCCACCATATTGGAAAGACCGTCGGTACAGATCAGAACCGTGCCGTCCTCGGGGAAGGGTACGACCGTAAAATCACATTGTGCATCGTTATCCACACCCAACGCACGGGTAAGAAAATGCTTTTGCGGATGGAAACGGGCTTGCTCTTGGGTGATCTGCCCTTTCTCCACCATATCCTGTACCACCGAGTGGTCACGTGTCACCTGCTCGATGGACGAATGAGTCACCATATACGCACGGCTATCCCCCACATGAGCAATGCACACGTCATGCTCGTTGGCAATGACCGCAACCGCAGTTGTGCCCATTCCCCGCAGTTCATCATCCTCCAACGCTGCCTCCAACACCTCTTGGTTGGCGGACAACAGCGCCTTTTCCAAAAGACGACGCACCGTAGCGGGGGTGGCATTCTCACGGTATTCGTCTACAATATGGTCAGCGATGCACCGCATCGCAATGGCACTGGCGATATTTCCGCCGTTGGCGCCACCCATTCCATCACACACCACCGCAAAAGCGGTGTTTTCCGTAAGCATACCGCAAACATACGCATCCTGATTGCTGGGCCGAATACGCCCCGCATGGGATGCTCCTAATGTCCGCATGGTGTTTCCTCCTCTCTGTTTTGACGACGGAGCTGACCGCAAGAAGCGTTAATATCGGCTCCCAGCGTACGGCGAACGGTCACATTCAACCCTTGCTGCTCCAAAATATGTGAAAACTGTTGTAATCGTTGTTTACTGCTGCGTTTATGTTCTTTCCCCTTAACCTCGTTGATGGGAATTAAATTCACGTGGCAAAGAATACCCCGCAACCGTAAGGCAAGTTCCTGTGCACATGCATCGCTGTCGTTGACACCATCAATCATCGCATACTCAAACGAGATACGGCGGCCGGTAACCTCCCCGTATTTTTTACAGGCTTTGAGTAAATCCTCCACCGGATACCGCCGATTGATCGGCATCAGCTTGGACCGAATCTCATTGTTCGGTGCATGCAACGAAATGGATAAGGTGATTTGCAGGTTTTCTTCCATCAACCGATAGATCTGATCCACCAATCCGCAGGTAGAAAGTGAAACGTGCCGCATACCGATATGCACGCCACCCGGTTCGGACAACATCTGCAAAAACCGCAACACGTTATCGTAATTGTCCAGCGGCTCGCCCATACCCATCAGTACGATTGACGACACCCGAATTCCACGGTCTCGTTCAGCCGCCTCGATCTGCGCCATCATTTCGGACGGGGCGAGGTTACGAAACAATCCGCCCATACCGGTTGCGCAAAACGAACAACCCATCCGACATCCGACCTGCGTCGATAAGCATTGTGACCAACCGTGATGGTAACACATCAGCACCGATTCAATCGTTTCGCCGTCGGATAATTCGAACAAATACTTGACCGTTTCATCCAAAGCCGACTGCTGTTTTCGCAAAATCGAAACACCGGGAATCACAAATTGCGTTTTCAGTTGCTCCCGAAGGGCTTGTGGCAGATTGGTCATCTGGTCAATCGAGCGAACCCCCTTGTCCAGCCATCCGGCGATCTGTTTCCCACGAAAAGCCGGATATCCCATCGCCACAATACGCTGTGTCAGCTGTTCAGTTGTCAGAGATTTTAAATCCTCTGCCATGCAATCGGCTCCTCATTTTTTCTCAAACCCGGCGATAAAAAATCCGTCGGTGTGATGAATATGCGGAAATAACGTAATACAATGCGACGGCTCACGGCCGGCTGCCTTGAAACAAGAATGAAGCGGGAGAATCCGAGGCGAAAATTCCGGATGCTCCGTTAAAAATCGGTCAACAACCGCTTCGTTTTCCGCCGGATTTAACGTACAGGTGGAATATTGTAATACTCCGCCGTCCTTTACCAGTGCGGCGCTGCTCTCTAAAATGGCATATTGTAAAGCGGGCAGCCCCTCAAACTCAGACAACGACTTATACCGAATTTCGGGTTTACGGCGAATGACACCCAACCCCGAACACGGCACGTCACAAACCACACGGTCAAAAGCCCCTTTGGAAGCGGCATCGGCCTGTTGCGCATCCCGCACCGCCGTCTGTATCAAGGTAATACCCAGCTCGTCGGCACGTCGTTTCATGGTATCGCATTTATTTTCATATATGTCACACGACACCAACCGCCCACGGTTTTGCATATCCTGTGCTACCGTAAAGCTTTTGCCGCCGGGCGCCGCACACACGTCGATAATGGATTCCCCGGGCTGTGCGCCCAACGCAAGACAGGCATACTGCGATGCCTTATCTTGATAATAATAACAGTTTTTGTCCGCAGATTCAAGTTTATTTCCCAAGTATACACCGTTTAACGCAAAACAGTGCGGAATATCGTCATACTTTTCATACCCGATACCGTTGCTTTGCAGCATTTCTTCAAACGCTTGGTCGGTCGTGCGCAGGGTGTTCACCCGTACGTACGAAGGCGGTGTGGTGTTCATAGCATCCAGCAACGCCAGCATGGTCGACTCGCCGTATGCCTCCCGCCAAAAAGCAAGGAACGGCTTTGGGCAGGAATGTCGAATGGACAACCCGTCGTCCCCCGTGGGCAAGCCATCAAACAAATTGTCTTTCCGACGCAAAATGCCACGCAGAACACCGTTGACAAATCCCGATGCATTGCCCTGTTTAAACTTTCGGATACCCGACACCGCCTCGTTGACGGCGGCGGCAGCCGGAATTTTATCCATATATAACAGTTGATACACCGCTACCCGCAAGGTTTCGAGTACCAACGGATGCAGTTTTGAAAGCGGGATACGGGAAGCCTGTTGCAACACGTAATCAATGGTGAGTCGCCGTTCAATGACACCGTAGAACAGCCTTGACACCAACGCACGGTCGGGTGCGGAAAATGAAGCGGTTTTAATAAGCTCATCCAACACAATATTGGAATACCGTTTCTCCCGATGCAAACTACTAAGCGCCTGCACCACCGCCATACGGGGATTTTGTGCCATCTACTCGTCCTCCGCAAACACAGCGTTGAGCGGCACGGGATGTCCTCGGAAAAAGTCGTCCGCCGCCATGCGTCGGCCGCCCTCACCCTGTACCTCTAATACTTCCAAGGTGGTATTCCCACCGCAAGAAACCGTAAACGGTGCGACGCATACCACTCGATTAGGCTCAGCTTCACAGGTTGCCCCGATACGGGTGCGATGGATCTTTAACCGTTTTCCGTCCCGCATGACCGTTGCAATCGGCCACGGGTTGAGTCCCCGCACCTGATCGTGCAGCTGCGCAGCAGGTTTTGTGAAATCCATGCTGCACAATCCTTTATCCAGCATGGGCGCATAACAACTCTCCCCCGTCTGCGGAACAGGTTTCAGCACACCGTCTTGTAACGCTTTCAGCGTGTCCGACAGCAGGTCAGCGCCTAGGGTTGACAGCGCATCGTGCAGATCGCCCGCAGTCATCTCCTTCGTAATGGGACAGGTGGCTTTGAGCAACATATCCCCCGTGTCCAACCCCTCGTCCATGAGCATGGTGGTAACACCCGATTCCGACTCACCGTTTAGGATCGCCCACTGAATAGGAGCAGCGCCACGGTACCGTGGCAACAACGACGCATGAACGTTGATACAGCCGTACGGTGGCATACTCAGAATTTCTCTCGGTAAAATTTTACCATATGCGACCACCACGATGACATCCGCTTGTTGCCGCCGCAACTCGTCTTGCGCCTCAGCCGTTTTCAAAGAAGTCGGTTGGAACACGGGTATCCCTTGTTCCATCGCATACGCCTTAACAGGTGGCGGCAACAGCTTTTGTCCACGTCCACGGGGTTTATCCTGTTGCGTCACCACCATGGAAACGGTATGCCCGTCCTCTATCAGTCTTTCCAAACAAGGGACCGCAAATTCAGGCGTTCCCATAAAGATGACCTTCATGTTGTTTCTCCTACCCTGTCTAAAAACACAATCCCATCCAGATGGTCGGTTTCATGGCAAATGCAGCGAGCTTTGAGATCCTCACCGGTCATCACGTACCATTTCCCGAAACGGTCCTGCGCTTTGAACTTGACACGTTTGGGTCTTGTCACGTCGTCCCACTGTGCCGGAAACGACAAACAACCCTCTTGACCGGTCTGTTTGCCGTGGGTGCTGATAATTTCAGGGTTGACTGCCTCAATCACACCGTCGCCAAGGTCCATCACAAACACCCGACGCAGCACACCGACCTGCGGGCCGGCAAGACCGACCCCACCCGCTTGGTGCATCGTATCCGCCATATCGTCCAACAACTGCCATAACCGTTCGTTAAACTCGGTTACCGGTCGGCAAACCTTGCGCAATGCGGGATCATCCTGTTTTAAAATATTGCGAATCGCCATATTCGATTACTCCTTTATAAAATCGTAGCCGGATTAATATCCGCAAACACCGTCACGCCCTTACTTTCCGGCAACGTGGCAAAATCGGACAACACCTGTGCGATCAATGCACGTGTGCGGGCGGTATTCGTCAGCTTCACAATCGCTTTATAGCGGTATTTTCCGGCTACACGAGATACCGCTGCGGGGGCGGGGTCCAGTGCGATCAACGGCAGCCTTTCAAACTCCGGCTGTGCCGCTGTTTGCCGCAGCAACGCTAACAACCGCACTGCCGCCGTTTTAACCGCCGTTTCATTGGCGCCGACAAAACCAAACATCCCGATATCCGCAAACGGCGGATATTTCATGAGCTTGCGTGCGGCGATCTCCACCTCGTAAAAAGCGGGATAGTCTTGTTGGGAAGATAATTCGATGACGTAATGCGAGGGTACCGTTGTTTGGATAATGGCTTTGCCCGGTGTACCTCGACGACCCGCCCTGCCGATGACTTGTGTCAGCAAGGAAAAGGCGGTTTCAAACGATCGGTAATCCTCCGCATACAAGGCTTGGTCGGCGGATAAGACCCCTACCAGCGCCACGTTTGGGAAATCCAACCCTTTGGCAACCATCTGGGTGCCGATCATTACGTCATATTCACCGTTTGCAAACTGACGGAATTTTTCCTCATACGCATAGCGAGAGGAGGTACTGTCCGCATCCATTCGTAAAATACGAATGTCGGGAAACAGCTGCTCCAACTCCTCCTCCACACGCTGCGTACCCATACCCGAATAGCGAACCTTTTCCGATCCGCACTCGGGGCACCGTACCGTCGGCGGTTGAGAATGACCGCAATAGTGGCACATTAACCGACCATTGGCATGGTGGTAGGTCAGCGAAATACTGCATGAAGGACAGGTCATGATCTTGCCGCACGACCGACAGGATAAAAAGGTATGGTATCCACGGCGGTTGAACAACAAGATCGCCTGTTGTTTTTGTTCAAAACAAGTGGCAAGCTCTCGTTTGAGCGTTTCGCTGAATAAAGACGTGCCGTTTTCTTCCAGCATATCCACCACGGTAACCTGTGGAAGCACCGCCCCGCCGTAACGAGTGGTGAGGGTATGCATCGAATACCGACCGTCGAGCGCGGCTTGATAACTTTCGATACTGGGCGTAGCCGACGTGAGTAATAACAGCGCCTTATGATAATGACAGCGGAATTTTGCCACGTCACGTGCATGATAACGGGGAGAATTCTCCGATTTATACGTATGCTCTTGTTCTTCGTCCATGATCAAAAGCCCCAGACGATCAAGCGGAGCAAATACCGCCGAGCGAGTGCCAACCACAATGTCCGCTTCTCCCCGTCGGATACGTTTCCATTCATCCATCCGTTCACCCACCGATAACCCGCTGTGCAACACCGCTACACGGTTTCCGTAACGGCGTAAAAACAAATCCATCGTCTGTGGAGTGAGCGAAATTTCAGGAACCAGCACCAACACCTGTTTGCCGTCTGCGATCACGTCATCGATCAGCTTGATATACACCTGCGTTTTCCCGCTACCGGTCACACCGTACAACAAAGCGCAAGCCGCATCCGGCTGTTGGTATCGTGCCTTGATTTGGTCAAAGGCGGTCTGTTGTTCGTCATTCAAATCGACCTCGACTGCGTGCGGCGACAACCTCTCACAAGGGGAACGCAGCACTTCTCTGTCGAAACATTCCACCAACTTTTTCTTTTCTAATGCGGTGATGACCGCAACCGTCACACCCGCCAAATAGCATATCTCTTTTACGGATGCCGAGCCGACCTCGGAAAGCAACGAAACCACCGCCCGTTGTTTTGGGGTGATACGCTGCTCTCGCAGTACCGTTTCCAGTTGTTCGGGCGGCACAAACAACCTCACCATGCGTTGGGTAGCGTCGTTTGTACGGCGAAAAGCATCCTCTCCCCGCACAAACCAACCCTTTTTCACCATGCGTTCCGGCAGCTCATCGCCCGCCGATAACCCGGCACAGGATAACAGCTTATCCCCGGCAACTCCGTCGGGTGAACGGCTGCACAGCGCTGTCGCCAACGTATACAGCTGTTGCTCATCCGCCGTCATACGTGCTTTTTGATGGTCGTCCAACGGTTGTACGGGTCGATAGATGGGCTTCACATTCCAATACAATCCCGTCGGAAGCATTGCCCGTGCCGCATCAAATACGGTGCAAAACGTGCGTTCCTTCATCCAACGAATGAGAGATAGCATTTCCTCGGAAAGTAACGGTTGTTCATCCAACACCGCCATCACCGGCTTGAATGTGGTCGTGGACTCCTCTTGGGTTACCATTTCCATCACGATACCCTGACGAAAACGGTTGCCCTTTCCAAACGGCACCAACACTCGACAACCCAGCGTGACGGTAGAGAGTTCGGGGGGAAGGCGGTAGCTGTATGGCTTATCAAAATGAAAGGCCGTTTGCTCAACGGCGACTTTTACCACGACCGTTTGCACCCTACCACCTCCTGCTCACCGTTTTTTAATCTCACCGTTTGCTTATTCGGCGTCGTCACCGGCTACCATACGATAGTCGCCCTCGGTAAAATCCGAAATCGCCATGCTGACCGTTTTTTCGGTCAACACAACGTTGTTATCCTCAGCCTCCTGCGCAATGGTGCGTGCCCGTTTGGCAATGCCGATAACCACGGCATAGCGGCTGTTTTTCCCTTTTAAACGTTCAATATCGGTTGGTTTTAACATGGTTTTGTTCCTCCGTTAAAGTCGGAGGCCAAGCGGTCTTAGGGAGACAAATCCTTG
>JAZRZU010000125.1:0-5015 GCA_045601465.1 Acutalibacteraceae bacterium | reverse complement strand
TTCGCTCGAATTTTGGTGGGACGGGTGTTTGTTCGTCCGTGTGTCAAACGTGGCACACAGGGCGACACGTTGGCTTACATCTGTATAACAGGTGCTTCACTATCATCGGGAATTTCGATTTCCTTTCCGCTGAGATAGTTTTCGAACAATGCATCCCGTTCCTCAGTTGGCTTATAGCCACCACGGTGTGCTTGATATGCTGCTGTAGATACATGATGAAGATTGTACATCGACCACTCGTTATCCGTGTTCTGACATACCGCCGCAGTTCCTTCATCAAGATCTAAATCGAACACAGCAAGAACGCGGCTGTCGGTATTGATATCTGCACGGAACTCTTTGTATTCGTCTTCACTGATGGGAATGGTTTCACCGAATGCATTATGGAACGTATTCGGTTCGGAACTCAATTCACCTCTGTCATATAATCGGTAGCGTTGTCCGACCGCACGGAAGGACTGAAACAGTTCGCTCTTGAAGTACGAGTCCTCACCACCGTCACGGATATGGAAAACACCGAAGCGTTTTCTTGCTTCAACTTCAGCTTTCTCAATCTCATCTTGAGCTTTTATATCAGCTTCGATTTGATTGAGCTCATCCTCCGGAACATACTGTCCGTACAACACCATAAAATAATCGCAGAGTTTTTCGCTCACGGTTGTGCCTTCTTTATCCAAGTGTTTCTGCAACGCCGAAAGACGTGCTTCGGGAAAGAAGAGAGATATTTCATCAAACCTCATTCTCTTTCACCTCCGGCTTGGCTTCGCCCACAGCAGAAGAAGGAGAAATATTGCTTTTCGTCTTCTTCGTTCTTTGAGCAGGTGCTTTCGGTGTTACACCCGAACGCATATCAATGAATTCACGAACTCCGGCAGGGACGGTCTTGGTATAGAGTAAATCCAAAGCTTTGCTGAGTTCGTCTTCAGTCTTTGTACCTTTCTGATCGAGGTACAGTTTTAGCGCATTCAGTTTTTCCTCGTCAAAGGATACTGTAATTGTTGCCGTTTTCATTTCTGATTCTCCTTTCACATAGTAAAGCCTTGCCCTTCATCAGAAGTAGCAAGGCTTGGGTTGTTGAGAACTGTGAGGCCGTTGTTGTAGTCCTCGACCATCTTCTCAGCTTCGGTTTGTTCGTGCGTTGAGTCATACCATCGTGATTCCATTTCATCAATGGTTTTATCAACGCTGTTATGATTTACATGGTCGCTGTAATACTCCGCTGCATTGAGGAAGGCATCACGACCGTGCTTTTTATAAATGCCGTGAACGGATTTAATTTTGCCAGACATACTTTCACCTCACATTTTCATTCCGGGGACATCACCTTGACCTTCCCAATCTTCGATTGAATCCACCGTGTTTCTCATGTCAGTTGTTTCGTTGTCGTTATCAACCCACACCGACTCAGCGACACAAGCATTTACCAAACTCACACCCGCCATGTCATTTTGCACGAACTTAGCGTTATGAAAATTGGAGTGTGTATAGACACCTCTCTCCATTCTGCAATAGCGGAACTCCGAACCGTAGAAGTTGCATTCCTCTGCGGTAATATCCATCATATTGCAACTATTGAATTTTGTATCGGCACACTCAGCCGAACACATTGAGGTGTGCCAAAAACTACAACTAACGAATTTGGCACCATTCATCACAACGCTGCACATATCTTGGTTGTCAAAGTTGAAGTTCTCAATATAACAATTGCTAAGATCTGCTTGCACACCACCATACTCGTCATATAACCATAGGTAATGTTTTGCTAACATAGTTTTCAGTTCCTGAGGCGATACGACTTTCAAATTGGTTTGTTTTGCTTCAGCAATATACTCCGGCGATAACTCCACATAAATACTGTCGCAGTCTTCTTCAATGATAGAGATTTCACTTCTTTCCGAAAGCATATCAATGAGCAAGGTTTCGTCTATGGACTGCATTCCGAACTCTCGTTTCAAGTTTGGAATTTTGATAAGATACTTTCCGTCTTCATGAGCGTTGAGAACGCGCGTTACGCATTCCTGTGCAACCTGTTTCATCTTTTCAACATATTCGTTCAAGTAGATATAATCCATTTGTTTTCACCTCACATTCCGAAAGTTTGACCTTCGTCATCACTCGGATTCACCGACTCCATATACTCGTCAAAGTTTTCCGAATACAAATCATAGATCTTTGCATTTGCACCCTTGAGAAAGTCTTCATTGAACTGCCAAAGCGGATAGGTGCAGAAGCCACTCTGTTTTGTGAGTCCGGTGTCGATAGCAATACCTTGAGCGAGGAGTTGGTCGGCGAAGGGACAGTTGTTTGTATCGATATACGCACAGTTTTTCTGACCAATAAACTCACCGAAGTGCTTGGTCAATTCAGCAAACGGTTCCAGACCATTTTCTCCTTCGGTGTATAGATTCAACCCGATATTCAGTTGTTCTGTTCCCATAAAATCGGGAGCAATGATTGCCGTAACTTCGGGGAGTAATTCCCATTCCTTATCCAAGAAGGTTATCTTCAACTTTGGGATTTCATCTTCTTTCTCTGCATGGCTGTCCTCATGGTCCAGATGCTCATCATAGATGTTGCATCCGATAAGGGATAACACACTTGCCGGATTGCCGTTCTGACAGTTCTCGCAGTATTGCAGATGGAAGTTAATCTCGATGCAGTCTTCCGTCATAATCAACTCGGCGATTTCATCACGCTTTTTTAGCGCTTCTGCCAAGGCTTTTCCATTGCCGTTGGTGTCATTCACATCCACGCCGAAGTGATAATACAGTTCGTTGTACGAGATTGCCCAATTGCCATCTTCGGTGTGTTCCGTTCCTTCATTTACGCAATAGTTTGTGAGCTTCTTCAGCACGTCCTCTCCCACAGCCTTGTCGAAGTATTCATCCAAGCTCTCGATGGAGAAGTCATTTAATTCCTCTTTGGTCATACCTATTACAGTATGAAGGGTATGGAAGAGATCCTCGTCATTGTTGTGATGTTCAATCATCCAACCGAGGAATTCATCAATTAGTTTTGTTTTTCTCTCGTCTGTCACGATGTTTCCTCCTGTTCTACATAGTTAATGCTCGGCACTTCAAGCCAGTGTGTCCAACCACCGTCAGCAAGCACTGAGCGAATAACACCACGTTCCGTGCCGTAAGCTTCAACGACATTTCCATCGCCAATATAAATTCCGATGTGTCCGTCCTTCCATACGGCGAGTCCGGGTGTTTCGGGGATAGTGGATATTTCTCCTTTGACTGTTGCGGCATCGTACATGCCGTTTGCACTTAAATCTTGCATACCGTTTGAACCGATTTCCGTATCCTGACTTGCCGTGTTGAACCAACCGTAGCCTTTTATAAGACCTACGCAGTCAGCGGTTCTTTTACCGAGCCACGTATCACGGATGAACTGTTCCTTCGTAGCAACCTCATCGGGATACTGTTCCATCTTTGCTGTGAGCATTGATTCGGACAGCACCGTTCCATAAGTGCCGTACACATAACCCCATCCCTTATCGGCTGCATATTCAGCCCATTTTACAAGGTCGAGATTGTTCTTTGTGTTAGGATCTGTGTAGTCGGAGGTGTCGATATAGGCATTTCGTATATTGGACATTACATTGCTGAAATCCTGAGCCGTTATACTTGTGCCGAATGCAGAATTGACTGCGGAGATTAATTGCTCATCGGTTTGATTCTCAGCAAAGCAACCAACGAGCTTATCCACGAATCCGTCTTCAGCAGAGTGAGACGAAAGCGCAAGCACATAAAGCACCTGCGCCTCCGTTACTCTTTGATTGCCATAGCCGGCTTCGGTCATTCCGTCTTCGATACCATACATCGTATCTTCAATACCTTGAAGCATGGCCTGTTCTTCAGCGGATAGATTTTGGACTATCATCTCTTGCATTCGATCTGCATCTATCTCCACATCGCCATTCAGCACTCCGATGATTACTCCGAGCGGAAGTAAAATAATGATGATTATCCCAAGTACGATACCAAGCACGACCTTGAGTGCCTTTTCGTCTGTTAGGATATAGACGATGACTTTTTTTGCAACAGCGGCTACAGCAGGTGCTGCCATTAGCGACCACCAGCCTTGCCGAAGAGTGCCGACTTGTAGTCGGGTGCAATGACCTGCAAGAGATATCGCTCGTTACCGCAACGATATAGGCAGGTACCACGTTCGGGATATTTGATCAGTTCAAATTCGCTCGGTTCTACCTGTAGGGCATCCATATACTCCTTCGGGTTAATCTGACCTGCATTAAAGAGGAACTGATGCGTAGGAATACTGAACAATGGCTTTGTAAACTCTCGGATGGACGGAATCAAGAAGTCCTCAATGTTCTGCGATGCAAGAATGATGGATGAGTCCTTTTTTCTTACACGTTTCATAGCGTTTCGAATATACTCAATTGCCGTCATATTCGTTAAGAATAAATACAACTCATCGATGGATGCTGCTGTATTACCTTTACCGAGCAACTGATTGCTCATGAAGGAAAGGATATTGAAAAGCATCGCATCCTTGAGTCGCTTGTTGGTATCCATCAATCCCTTTACACCGAACACAAGGAATGCATCGTCCACGATATTGGTGTGACCGTTGAAATACTTTGACTCTGCGCCTACGCACATAGAGTTGATGCCGAGACAAACCTCTTGCAGAGTTTCTTCTGTGTAGAGGTATTTTCTCTGCTTATCATAAGTCATGAATTCTTCTTCACATAACTTATAAAAATCACTCATAATGGGAAAGTCGGTAGGCTTCATTTTACTGTAGTCTGTGGTATCGGTGATGCCGAATCTTGCATACAGCTTAGAGAGAAGTATCTCAATTGTGTCGATCTGTGCATCTGTAAAATCCTTATAGCTTCTAAAAAAGTCTTTAAGGAAGGCAATGTGCTGACTGAGTCTTGTTACCTTGCGGAAGGCTTCGGGAGCCGCCAAATCGTTTTCATCTGCACCGTCCGTCCACGCTTTTGGTTCAAGAGGATTGATAGTGTACTCACCGGACAAAAA
>JAZRZU010000124.1:0-24262 GCA_045601465.1 Acutalibacteraceae bacterium | reverse complement strand
CAATACGATGAAGATGAATGGAAATATATTTGCTCACACAACAATGTGCTACCTGCAATGTGGGAACCTTTCAGAGGGATTGTTGGTAAATCTGTTTTTGAAAATATGGATGAATTGCTTAAAGAATTAAAAGCGGAGCCGGAATATAAGAGCTATTTCCGGGGATGACATATATCTTAGCATACTTTTGTTCGTTTTTACCACTACTTATACTACTTTTAGTCGCTCTTTCTCAGAAAAGAACCCTCTTTTGTCTGCCAAGACAAGAGAGGGTTTTTGGGTTCTGTTGAAAAAGAGATGCTTATGTGATATAATAATCAAAAAGGTGGTGAAATTATTGAAAAATATTTGCTATGAGTGTTATGAAACAGGTTGTATAACAGAAAAAGAGATATATGATATTGCTCAATTTGTAACAGTAAAGAAATATAATGTACTGTATGCTGAGGAATTGCCCCGTTTTAGAAAACAGCCTCTTAAAATATATGCACTTCCATATGATGATCAACCTGATAAGACTTATAACGGAACAGGGAGAATGGGACTTGATTTAGGGGATAAACAACGCAAAAAACTTACAGTCTTACAAAAACACCTTTCTAAAAAGTTTCTCGATGATTTCAATTTTGCAGATGAACTAATGCAAACGGAAAGCACCGCATTACAGTTTGTTTCTTTGTTCGAGGAGTCCGATAATTTCGAACTGATTTGGGTGCGCAATAGTGGAACAAACCATGCTATCCCTGAGGGTTACCAATTTATTGGTTATGATATATCATATCCTTGCGATTATTCCGGCAGCTTCTCCATTATTTGTGATTGTATGTTTATTTGCCGTTGGCATGGCTGCGATGAAGAAGGCGTACTCTTTATGCCTGAGTTTAGCAAGTTGAACGACAATGGATTGTTTGATGATTGGAAATCCGCACATGATTACATGGTAAAATACTTGTCTGAAGAATGGACGGAGCGTGGAGAATACTGTATTCTTGAAATATTCAAAAAGTTGGATCGGTAAATCAGAGATGATTTACACTACTTTTAGGCTTTCTTACCCCTATTTATACCACTTTTAGTCGCTCTTTCGCATGAAAAAAGTCACTTTTGTCTACCGACAAAGGTGACTTTTTTCAATGATATCCGTTCCCTGTGGTCACGGACGATATAGCTGACGCTATGATATCTGCTTCGCAGATGATATACGCTTCGCGTATGAAGGGAACGGATATTATATCATGCTTGCGAAGCAAGTATATCATACGGCAACGCTGTATATCATATCGCGTCAGCGATATATCATTGAAAAACATAACATTTCATGATATAATACTGATGAAAGAAGGTGCTTTTATGTCCGAAAACAAATTACTTGACTTATCTTTTGAATTTGCGGTTGCTATTGTTAATCTTGTTGATGGTGTAACTGCGCCGAAAAGCTCTTATATGACCGATCAGCTTGCAAGAGCGGGCACATCCATCGGCGCCAATATCCACGAAGCACAATACGCACAGAGCAAGAAGGACTTTGTTGCAAAGTTAGAAATCGCTTTAAAAGAATCCAACGAAACAAGTTATTGGTTAAAACTGATGTATGAAACAAAGAGAATCGACATGCAAACATATCAATACACGGAAAAATTGTGTGGCAATATTCGTAGGTTGTTAATTGCTTCTTGTACAACAGCTAAAAAATCATAAGGGGTGTTTTATTATGGGTATATTTGACCGTTTGAATGAAGAAAATACAAAACAGAGAGAAGAGGAAAAAAAGGCACTTATGATGATGAGTGAAAAGGAACTTATGGTTGAAATTCTTCTAGAATTAAAAAAGCTTAATAAACAAGGTAAGAAGATTGCGCGAAACCAAGTGATTTGGAGCGACTAAAATTTTAACTACACTACTTTTAGGCTTTTTTTACCTCAATTCTGCTCCGTTTAGGTAGTCTTTCGCATAAAAAAGCACTTGCAAAAATGCAAGTGCTTTTTTATTTATTCTTCGGTAAGTTGACGGTCTTGCAAACGAAAAACGTGGTCGCTTCCCTCCACCGTCGTACTCTTGTGCGATACCAACAATACCGCCTTATCGGTCATGTCACGAAGATTCAACAACAACCGTTTTTCAGTTTCTACATCCAAAGCCGAAGTGCATTCATCCAGCAATAATACCGGCGCATCGTTAAGCAAAGCACGGGCAATGGCAATGCGTTGCGCCTGTCCTTCCGAAACACCATAGCCGTGTTCGCCAATCACGGTATTCAATCCCTCGTGCAAGGAATCGGCAAAATCATCCAAGCACGCTAAGCGCAAAGCTTCTCGAACGCTGTCATCCGTAATATCGGGACGGAAAAATGTGACATTTTCACGTAACGTTCCGGATACCACCGTATTCCCTTGCGGCACATACGAGAAATATACACGGGTAGTCGCATCCACCGAAACAGATTGGCTACCGTCTATGGTAATCGTGCCTGTCTGCGGATTTAACAAAGCCAGAATCAATTTTAGCAGCGTACTCTTTCCAATGCCCGATTCACCCACCAAGGCGGTAATCTCTCCACGTTTTACAGCAAATGAAACATTATGTAAAACCGGGGTGTTTTCATCATACGAAAAGGATACGTTGTTGACCGATAGCGTTTTAAACGAACCAAACAGTTGCTCACGAGGTGCCGGCAACGGTATTGAAGATTCCATCGGCAGCTGTTCCAGTTCATACAGACGCTCGACCGACGCAATCATGGAATAGTACTGTGACAATAAGCCGGATGTGTTACGAAGCGGCGCTTGCATCTGTTCGAAGATTTGTAAAAGTGCCGCTAAGGTACCAACTGTTAACTGACCCGCAATCATCATCACAGCGCCACAGATAAGCGCTAAATAATAGGTGGAGGTTAACAGCAACTGCACACCGGCACTTCCCAAAGTATGGATAAGGTTACGGCGCAACCGTTGACGGAAATTATCGGCTTGGAAGTGTTCAAATTTTTCCATCATATACGGTTGATTGGAAAATGCTTTAACCGACAACAAATTCCCCATGACTTCCTGCATGAACGAACGGGTCTTTCCTTCGGTTTCTTGGCATTTTTTGTGAACTTTTTTTGCACGCACGCCATAAAAGCGGCTAACAACAGCAATAATACCACCAATCACCAAAATTCCAGCCGTAAAGTACGGAGAAATGGAGGTGATGACGATCAGCCCACCTATCAAGCGGGTAAGCATGGATAAAGCCATGGGCAATAAATTGGTGAAATTCCGTGATGAAAGAGCAGCGTCCGCTGTCATACGTGTTAGTAGTTCGCCGGTATGATATCGATAGAAAGCTTGATACTCAACATTCATCAAAGCCCCAAAAGCAGAGCGCTTTAAGGACATCTCGGTGCGACCTTCTATCTCTACCCGCAGGCGGTTGGTCACAACACTCAGGATCAACTGTGCCGCAATCAAGGCAAACACTTTACAAGCCGGGGTCGCAATTTCGGGCAACGTAACGTATGTCCATATCGTTCCCGAAAAAGGTTGAGATAACAAACTCGTAGCCGTATCGATCAATTCCTTCGACAACAGTGCCAACCACAAAGAAGAAGCCGCAGACAACATACTGAAAAATCCCGACAGAATAACCACCGGGATTTGTTTTTTTACTTTTTCGAGAAACCATAACAGAGCAGATTTATTCATCTTTTTCATCGACGGTATCCCCTTCGCAGCTGTCGATATAAGGAAAAAATATACGGACGAATCGGACGCAACCATAACCAGACTAGGACATACAGCCGATACCGCAACCCTCGGCAAGATATGACCTTCCCGTTACGAGTAAACGCAGTCATGAGCGCACATACGTTGGTTTTAGGCAAACCGTATTCCAATTCGGATTGGGCATCCCCTGCCAACGTATAAGAATCGGGATTTACTTTTACAATACGATGCAGAATATACTGGCCGTTATCTCGCCTATAAAGCGGAACATCGCCCCGTTTAAGGGAATACGGATCACAAGCAGACAGTATGACACTGTCTTTTTTGTGGCGCAGCAAGGGAACCATACTATCCCCGGTAACCGTGATGGTAGCGCTTAATCCTTGCTTAAATGATTCCTCGATAAGCACCATCAATTCCTCAAACGCAACCTCGTACTCGATGCGTTTCATACCAACAAATCCACTTCTTTAAGAGATGCCAAAAAAGACTCAATGTCAGCGGTCGCCGTATCCGTATCGATGTCATACTCTTTTGTAACCGCCGCAACCAGCTGTTCTTTTGTACAATCCACCGACAGCTGCTCCCACAGGAATGCGCCGACTTCATTCATACGAATCATGTCTTTGAAATCCAGCGTCTGCAAACCGATAGCAACCGCTACATAGGAATCCCCGATTTGACGCAGGACAAACCCTTCTTTTAATTTCATGTTCTTCTCCCCTTTACTTTACCAATCCAAGGAATCTTTCACTAAGTTCACCGCTTGTTCACTAATCGTACATTCCAACAAAAATACGGGAATCGACTGAATCAAGCGTTCAGTAGTAGCTAATACAGCACGCCCCAATGTTTCATCATAAAACGGGCGCACCGTTTCCCGATGAATATACCCCATCGCATCCGCTACGGATAACCGCTGTATGCGATTTTCGGGTGCTTGTTTCAGAAAAACGATGGCATGAAGCGGCGCCGATATATTGGAATTGGTATCGGTTTTACCACTCCACGGTGTTCCGTGCACATAAGGAACATCCTGCTCAAAACGCAGCGCCGGTTTGTCGTCGTTGATGTGAACCACACGATCACCATAGTACTGTTTCCAAAGCCCCGCATGGGTAGATTTCCCGGTCCCGGACGGCGCCGAGAAAATGATTCCTTTCCCATCAAAGGAAATAGCGGAGCCGTGCATCACCAGTCCGCCCAGATACGCCAGACGATTGGCAAACGCTTCCCCCGAGTATAGATATTCAAAGCTGGTAAGTGATAACGTTTTATGATTGCGACCTTGCCACAGTACATAATCCCAGTAGGCATAATCAGCGGTGGATAAGCAGCGTTGCAACAAGTTCCCGCTTTTTCCGCCAAAAAGATACCGAGCGAGGCGGCCATCCGGCAAACGAGATAAGACCAGATTGTCACGACGAAGGATTTCTTCACCTTCCACCCCCGGCACTTCCCAAGCACGGGATAGCGACATGGTGAGATCCGGATGTTCAAATGTTGTTTCATATTCACGCAGACGACGTGGAAAAAAATCCGGGTCGCCACCGACAAACTGCACACAAAGACCCGCAATACACGCTTGTATCATCCTGTCATCCCACCTTTTGTATGGATTTATCAAATAGGATATTGTGATAAATTATCCCTGTTTCTCGTTTTGTTGGCGAGTGTAATCCAAAAGCCCGCCTGCCAATAACATATCAATCTGACGTTCAGAGAAATCCGATTTTAAAGGAATCTCTTCGCCGGTCGTTTCATTCTTCAATATCAACGGTTTACGGCGTTGCAGACGGTCACGAACATTCGACAACACCAATACGTCACCCAGCGACAAGCGATCATAATCCGCCTCGTTTGCAAAGGTCAGCGGTAAAATACCGGCATTGATCAGGTTGGCAACGTGGATACGGGCAAAGGATTTCACAATCACCGCTTTTATTCCCAAATACAAAGGAGCAAGGGCTGCGTGTTCACGAGAACTGCCTTGTCCATAGTTCGAGCCACCGATAATAAAGCCGGCGCCCTCTTGCTGACAACGTGTCGGGAATTCGGGATCACAGCGAACAAAACAATGCTGGGAAATGGCCGGAATGTTGGAACGAAGTGGCAAAATTTTAGCCCCCGCCGGCATGATATGGTCGGTGGTAATGTTGTCCCCGACTTTGAGCAGCACCTTTGCTGAGATATCGTCACTCAGTGGCGCTGTTTGCGGGAACGGTTTAATATTGGGGCCGCGCACCACTTTGACTGAATCCATCTCGGCTTCCGCAATCGGCGGAACCACCATATTGTCATTAATCAAAAATCTCTCCGGCATGGTAAAGCTCGGCGCCTCACCCATGGTACGAGGATCGGTAAAGACACCGGTAAGCGCTGCAACAGCTGCCGTTTCCGGGCTGACCAAGTAGACCTGACCATCTGCTGTACCCGAACGGCCTTCAAAATTACGGTTAAAGGTACGCAACGAAACACCTTTGGAATTTGGAGACTGACCCATGCCGATGCACGGGCCGCAAGCACATTCCAAAATACGAGCACCGGCAGCAATCAGATCCGCAAGCGCACCGTTTTCGGCAAGCATATTGTATACCTGTTTGGAACCGGGGGCAATGGACAAGCTCACATCCGGATGAACGGTTTTACCTTTTAAAATAGCGGCAACTTTCAGCATATCCATTAACGAAGAGTTTGTGCAAGAACCGATACAACATTGGTCAACTTTCATTCCGGCAAGATCGGCAACCGGTCGCACCGCATCCGGAGAATGCGGACAAGCGGCAAGCGGAGCCAACGTATTCAAGTCGATGTCAATCGTTTCATCATACACCGCATCGTCATCGGGTTTGAGTTCCACCCAATCCTGCTCACGACCCTGTGCTTTCATGAACAAACGTGTAACGTCATCCGAGGGGAAGATTGAGGTGGAAGCACCGAGCTCCGCCCCCATATTGGTAATGGTAGCACGTTCCGGAACCGACAAAGTCTTAACGCCCTCACCACCGTATTCCACGATTTTACCGACGCCGCCTTTCACCGACATACGGCGCAATACTTCCAAAATAATGTCTTTGGCGGCAACCCACGGTTGAAGACGACCGGTCAGATTGACACGCACCATTTTGGGCATGGTGATATAATACGTACCACCACCCATCGCAACTGCTACGTCTAAGCCCCCCGCACCAAAAGCGAGCATACCGATCCCTCCGCCGGTCGGGGTATGGCTATCCGAACCGATAAGCGTTTTTCCCGGGATGCCAAAACGCTCCAAATGAACCTGATGGCAAATACCGTTGCCGGGGCGAGAAAAATAAACACCGTGTTTGTGGCAAACAGTTTGAATATACCGATGATCATCCGCATTTTCAAAGCCTGTCTGCAAGGTGTTATGATCGATATAGGCTACCGAACGTTCGGTACGTACACGGGGTACACCCATCGCCTCAAATTCCAAATATGCCATCGTGCCGGTGGCATCTTGTGTTAGTGTCTGATCAATTTTAAGACCTATTTCTTCTCCCACACGCATTTCACCGCATATAAGGTGGGAACGTATCAGTTTTTGTGCTAACGTATCTCCCATATAAGTCACTCCCTCTGGTATCACGAAAATATTATAGAACATTTGCTTTCTAATGTCAATTGTAATCAAATTACAATTCCTTGCATTTTCTCTTGATTATCCGAAAGTTTTGCGATATAATAAGTCAAAGTGGTGTTTTGTGCGCCGCTCGCATTAGCCTTAATATTTCACAGAAAGGTGTGCTTATCAATATGATCCGAATCGACAACCATTTAGGGAGCATCGAAATTTCGCAGGAATATTTTGCATACTTAATCGGTAATGCGGTTTCCACTTGCTACGGTGTTGCCGGTATGGTGAAAAGCGGCACTCGTCAAGGTTTGCGTTCCTTTTTCTTTAAACGTGCATTTGCGGACGAGGGCATCCACGTTCGCAGTGAAAATGATAAACTCATTGTGGATCTCCATATTTGTGTCATCTACGGTATGAACATCGCCGAGATCTCAAAAAGCATTGTTAACAAGGTACGCTATACCGTTGAAGAAGCAACCGGCTTAGCCGTAAAAAAAGTCAACGTCTATATTGACGGAATGAAATCCGAATAACACGATACACACTTGATTGTATTGTTATGCCTCATGGAAAAGGAGTGCTACGCTTGATTCAAGGTAAACTATTACGTGATGCAATGATTTCTGCATCGAATGTCCTTGCCGGACAAAAACAGCAGGTGGACGAACTGAACATTTTCCCGGTACCCGACGGTGATACCGGCACAAACATGTCCATGACGCTCTCGGCTGCGGCACGTGAGTTATCTCGCTTGCAAGCGCCCACCGTCAGTCAAACTGCCGACACGGCTTCCTCTGCCCTTTTACGGGGTGCAAGAGGAAATTCCGGCGTTATTCTGTCTTTGTTATTTCGTGGCTTTTCAAAAGGTCTGAAAGAAAAAGAAGAAGCCGACGGCACAGATCTGGCAGCAGCGCTGACACTGGGTGTTGAAGCCGCCTACAAAGCGGTTATGAAGCCTACCGAAGGTACTATTCTTACGGTTGCCCGTGAAGCTGCGGCAAAAGGCGTTGCAGCCGCACAAAACGATGCAGACCCCCTATCGGTATGGGCGGTTATTTGCGAGGAAGCCGAAGCCTCTTTGTCACGCACACCGGAACTGCTGCCGGTACTAAAAAAAGCCGGTGTAGTGGATGCCGGCGGAAAAGGCCTTTGTGTTATTTTCCGTGCTATGCAAGACGTGTTCAACGGCAACCCCATCGTGCAGGGTGAAAGTGCTGTATCCGCCGCCCCTGTCCAACGTTCGGCAAGCGCTGCGGGTTCTTTTGAGACTGATATTACCTTTACCTACTGTACCGAGTTTATCGTTGCTCGTGATAAAGCTTGTTCCAAGGATCCGTTGCAACTACGGGCTTTCCTTGAAACGATTGGCGACTGCGTTGTGGTGGTTGATGATGATGAGATCATCAAAGTTCACGTGCATACCAATGACCCGGGCAAAGCGCTCAGCAAAGGCGTGGAATACGGTGCTTTTGAAACCGTTAAAGTGGAAAATATGCGGATCCAGCACGAAAATGCCGGATGGGTCCCTGAAACAGCGGATGCGCCGGCTGCACCGGAACGGGTGGAACCCGAAGAAGAATTTGGGTTTGTTGCCGTCGCTGCCGGTGATGGTTTGAAAGCCTTATTCGCTGACCTTGGTTGCTGCCAAGTCGTTTCGGGCGGACAGACCATGAACCCCTCTACCGATGATATTTTAAGCGCCATAGAAGCGACCCCTGCAAAAGTGGTATACGTTTTACCGAACAATAAGAATATTATTTTAGCAGCAGAACAGGCAATTCCGCTTGCCGATCGCACCGTTCACGTGTTGCCGACACGTACCATCCCGCAAGGTGTGGCTGCTCTGCTGAATTTCGATCCCTCCGCCTCGGTGGAAGATAATCTCAACGCCATGATGAAAGCGGCGGACAACGTATCCTCCGGCTCGATCACCTTTGCCGCACGGGACAGCGATTACGAAAATCGTGCCATCAAAGAAGGCGACATTTTGGCTTTGGATAACGGTAAATTGTCTTTCACGGACAGTTCTGTTAATCGTGCGGTCACAAAGCTTGCCAAAACAATGGCCGCCGCCCGTCGAACCGCCGGCAAAGAGATCTCCTTCATCACCTTGATGTATGGTGAGGGAGTCACCGAAGAAGAAGCAACTGCGGCAAAGGAATCCATCGCCGCAAAGTTGGGTAACGAGATTGACATCACCGTGATCGCCGGTGGCCAGCCTGTTTATTATTACTTTATTTCGATCGAATAACAAAGATAGCCGATGGTGTATAACGACCATCGGCTATTTCTGAAAAGGAAGGAGGAAGGAAGGTTGCTAACACTCACCACCCCGATTCAGTATTTGAAGGGCGTTGGCGAAAAACGTGCTGCTCTACTGCAAAAACTGGGAATTTTTACGATTGGCGACCTGTTATCTCACTTCCCCCGTCAGTACGAGGATTGGTCGGTCATAACCCCCATTGCCTCTGCGTCACGGGAAAAGCCCTGTTGTATCCGAGCAACGGCAATCAGTAAACCCATCGAGCGTTTCGTGCGCAAAGGATTATCCCTGTATACCTTTTCTGCCGTAGACTCTTCGGGCACAATACGCATCACTCTCTTTAACAATAAATATGCCGCCGCTAAAATTGAAGCAGGAAAACCGTATCTCTTTTTTGGGACCGTTTCAGGATCGTTTAGTGCGCCGGAAATGACCTCACCATTAATTGAACCGTGTGAAACGGGTGCTCGCATCCGCCCAATCTATCGACTGACAGCCGGCATTACCTCCCGTTATATTGAAAAGGAAATGAGTACGGCATTACTGGCTTTGGATACGACGTTGGATGCTGATCCACTTCCGTTTGCTTTGCGTCAGCAATATCGCCTGTGTACTTATCGTTATGCGCTTGAAAACATCCATTTCCCAACCGACCAAGATGCCTTAGCCATTGCTCGGCGACGCTTTATTTTTGAAGAATTGTTTTTATTGCAACTGGGATTACTCAACATAAAACGACCGACAAAAAGCCGCACGACCGTTCAAATTCGAACGGATTACACCGCTGATTTTTGCAAGCTTCTCCCCTTTACCATGACGGGTGCGCAACAGCGTGCAGTTCAAGATGCGATTGAGGATTTAAAACGCACCACACCCATGAACCGTTTATTGCACGGGGACGTGGGAAGCGGCAAAACGGCTGTTGCTGCCGCTGTTGCCTATACGACCATCCGCAATGGTTATCAATGCGTTATGATGGCACCTACCGAGATCTTGGCACAACAGCATTATGAATCCCTGTGCCGTATGTTTAAAACACAGACCAACATCCAGGTCGGACTGTTAACGGGGTCGATGACAAAAAAACAAAAACAAACCGTTCTGCAAGACGTGGCAAACGGCACCTGCCATTTTTTGGTTGGTACGCACGCCTTATTATCCGAAACGGTACAATTTGCAAAGTTGGGGTTGGTGGTTACCGATGAACAACACCGATTTGGTGTACGGCAACGTGCCGCCCTCTCGTCAAAAGGACAAGACCCGCATCTCTTGGTCATGTCGGCAACACCCATCCCCCGCACGCTGGCTTTGATTATATATGCGGATTTGGATATTTCGGTTTTGGATGAATTGCCTGCCGGACGAAGCCCGATCACCACCTATTCAATTGGGACCGACAAACGAGAACGGGCATACGGATACGTGAAGAAATTCTTAAACGAAGGTCGGCAAGCCTATGTAGTATGCCCGTTAGTAGAAGAAGGCGAAACCGAACTGGTTGCTGCCGAAGAATATGCTAAAAAGCTATCCGCCGGATTGCTGAAAGGATATGCTGTTGGACTACTGCACGGTAAAATGAAATCCCGTGACAAAGAACAGGTCATGCGTGATTTTGCAGAAAAGCGTTTGGATGTGCTGGTATCCACCACCGTCATTGAAGTCGGTGTCGACGTACCCAATGCCGTCATCATGGTGATTGAAAACGCCGAACGCTTCGGTTTAGCGCAATTACACCAGTTGCGTGGAAGGGTCGGAAGAGGAAAACATGCTTCGTCCTGTATACTCATTTCGGACGCACAAAACGAAACCGCCACCCGCCGTTTAAAAGTGATGTGTGAAACAACCGACGGCTTCCGCATTGCCAATGAGGATCTGAAATTACGAGGACCGGGTGATTTCTTCGGCAATCGTCAACACGGTTTACCGGAATTGAAAATTGCGGATTTTCTGTCCGATATGTCTCTATTGCGGGAAGCACAAGATGCAGCCCGTTCCATCCACGCAGCAGACCCCACGCTTTCAAGTCCGGACCATGCTTTATTACAAGCCTCCGTGAAAGCGTTGTTTGAACGAGTCGGCGGCGGTCAAGGACTGAATTGATTTTTAAAAAAGAGTGCCGTGCTTAATATTGCAAGCACGGCACTCTTTTTTGAGCGTATTACACTTTTGAATGACGATTTTTTGAAAGCAAACCATAAATCAGGAACGCTAACAAACCGTTGACGACACCTTGTGTGATATTCAGCGGAATGTTAGCCGCAGCCGCTAATCCATATCCCAGAACCGCTGCCTCATAAATAAAATATCCCAGAGTCATAACACCTTCTGCGCAAGCAACGCCCAGCACCGACAACATTTTTTTGTTTTTATCGGTACGGAGCTCCAACATCTTAAACAGTAAGACGACACCGACCATGGCAGATTTTATCAAAAGAGTGGCGGGTGCGTAAACCGCATAACCGCCTACGAGATCACAAAACACGGCACCGAGCGCTCCACCGACCACCGCCCAAGGACCGCCAATGGTCCAAGCACCCACCAAAATCAAACAATCGCCGAGGTTAACGTTGCCGATTGGCGGGGTAGGGATCGAGATCCACGTAGCAATAAAAACCAACGCACACAAAACGGCACCCTGCGCCAGCCGTAGTATTCTGTTTTTTTGCATTGTTTTGTCCTCCTTTTTACGTAACGGTATGAAACATTAAATCGTGCCGTCGTCATCCACGTCCGTACGAAATTCCCGTTGGATACGTTTTCCTCGACGTAATTCTTCTTGACTGTATTGCTTCGGGATAGCATCAACCGTCTTTTCTTCCCTGCCGTTATCTTTAAAAATAACATCCGAGGACTCATCTGTCATGTTCATTTGTTCATCCGTCGTTTGTTCAACGTCCAAATTCAAATCATGTCGTTTATCCAGATCTTCGTTGGGATGTTGGGCATAATACGGATCAATGATCGTCCGTTTAATCAGCGGGAAAATGACAAATTGGATCAAAAAAGATCGAAAAGCGGGAAATATCAAAATATAAAGCAGTAGTACAATGGGGAGTGAAAACCAGAAGAAATAATTGAGCAGAACCCCTGCCAGCGCATACAAAAGCACCAGTGTTACGGCAATGATAAGGTTCTCTTTTAAGCCGATAATGGCAAACAATAAACTGTTTTTCCAAAGTTGTTTGAGTGACATTTTAAAGGTGATCATTTGGAAATACAAATAAAATCTTGCAAAGCAGAAAATCACCACAAGAAACATGGTAAACACAAAAAATAAAAGCGGTAAAATGCCAGTACTTTCCTTAGCGTTTAACCATCCCCACGCATAGAAAATATCAAAAACCAAACACCCGCCCACAACCAATTCGATAATACCATTGGCCAGCGCCTGTTTCCAATTCTTTTTGATGGTATCAAAAAAGTCTGACATCAAAAATACGTGTTTTTCACGGGAAAAGTTACGGGTTACGTAGGTCAACCCCGCCTGAGCCAACCCTTGTGTTACGACCGGAAAAGATACCAGCACATACAGAAAGTTAGCCACGATCAGTTTAAAAAACTTGCGAAAAAACAATTCCCAAAAACGAAAAAAACCTTTTTTCTTCGGTTCGTTTTTTGAAACGCCCGGTCCCGGCTTTGTAGAGTTAAACATTCCGAAAAAGCCAGCCATGTTACACACTCCTTAACTTCTTTTTAAATCCTACAACAGGCCTCTGAATACGAGGCGTAATGCTACATCCAGGGCACCTGCACCCAGCACCAATACCCACAACACTAAAAATCGCACACTATACAGCCGGAAATCTTGCCACAGTCCTCCGCAGCGTGCCGAACGGGGTAATAATTGGACAGTCGTCAACACGGACATTCGCAAAGCTGCTGAGCAAGCCATCAACAATGCGACTAATTCCATAATAGCCGGCGGCAACAATACCGCTGCCAGTATCAGAAAGCCACCATTATCGGCATAATAGGTCTCGGCAACACCAAATCCCATTCCCCAAATAAGCGGTACGATCAGTACAAACGGCACACCAAAAGCCGATACACCGAAAAAGAACAAGAGCAAGAGCAAACACGTTGCCTGAAAAGAGGAAGAACACCACGCAGAGAAAGCACCGGGTATCCCCCCCGTTACCGGTTGCATCTTTACCAGCGCAATCCACTGCTCGGATAAAATACCGTTTTTGCACAGCAACATCCCACATACACATCCAAACAGCGGCAACAGAAGAAACAACAACAGCCGTCGGTTCTGTACAAAAAATCTACAAAAAGAGTTTGTCCGTTTCATGCGCAACCTTCCTTTCTGTTCCACTATATGCGACCAGTAAACAGAATATGAAAGGTGAAAGAAAACAGGACGGAATACTCCGTCCCGTTCGGTTTTATCGTCTTTTTCGGTTCACACCCAGCACACCGCCAAGCGCTCCGCTACCAATTGCCAAACCCGCTTTTATCAGCATCATCACACCACGCAGTTCCTGCGACACAGCCATGCCTAAAACGGTGACAAATAAAAACAACAAAAGACCGCAC
Source organism: Acutalibacteraceae bacterium (assembly GCA_045601465.1). GTDB lineage: Bacteria > Bacillota > Clostridia > Oscillospirales > Acutalibacteraceae > RGIG3009. The sequence continues at coordinate 10,154 of JAZRZU010000124.1, read as the reverse complement.
CCTGCACCATACAATAAACCACGTTCACGTGACACAGTTGCCGATACAAGACCGCCCACAAACGCAGCAATTGCCATTATCACCAACGCAATCGGCGTAACAAGGGATGAGGGGAAAGCCCCGGACATCATGACAAGTGATGCCAGCAGCAGTATGACCAAGCCTACTGCCAGGCCGACACCGCTTCCCACTAAAAACGGCCGTACGATCTTCATCGCCGAGGATTCTGCTTTTCGAGCACCCATATTGATTCCTCCGTAACACACATATTCGGTTACTACACCTATATGCAATTACGTAAAAAAACAGTACGGAAACTCAAAGATTAGATATCGTCATCGTCGTCATCGTCGTCATCCGCAGCAGCATCATGAACCGTGTTGCAGCTTTGCATAGCCCATTTTTTGATGACCATCTTGTTGCGGTCTGCGCCCGTTTCAATAACAAACTCATCTTCTTTGATATTGACAACACGACCGCAAATACCACCGATGGTGGTGATCTCATCACCCACACGGGTGCTCTCACGCATTTTTTGTTCTTCTTTTTGTTTCTTCTTTTGCGGACGGATCATGAGAAAATACATCACCACAAACATCAGTCCGAACATGATAGCCGTCATAAGGCCGGTCGACATCGGAACATCCCCACTCATGTTTGGAGTTGCGTTCGTACCGGCGGTAGCGTTCGCATCTGCAACTAACGAAAATACATCAAACATATCCTGAAAACCTCCCATATGTAAATACAAATATATTATACATGATACTGCATCTTATAGCAAGTCTTATCACCAAAAAATTAAAAAGTTCACAATTTAGATACGTTTATCCAGCACACCGACATATCGCTGATAGAACGCTTCAAACGTACCTTCATCCAACGCCGCACGGATCTTTTCCATCAACGTATTGTAAAAGTACAGGTTATGAATAACACAAAGACGCATCGCCAGCATTTCATTTGCTTTAAACAAATGACGAATGTAGGCACGGGAATGACGACGACAGGTTGGGCAATCACATTCCTCATCCAAAGGTAACAGGTCATGCTCATATTTTTGATTAAGCATATTCCGATGGCCTTGCCACGTGAACACGTGCGCATGACGTGCATTACGTGCCGGCATCACACAATCAAACAGATCGACGCCCCGATGCACACCCTCTAAGATATTTTCCGGAGTACCGACCCCCATCAAATAGCGAGGCTTATCGGTCGGCATATATGGAGTGACCGCTTCGATAATACGGTACATATCCTCTGCCGGCTCCCCCACCGCCAATCCGCCGATAGCGTACCCATCTAAATTTAACTCGGCGATCTCCTGCATATGTTGCACACGCAGATCATCGAACGTACAGCCTTGATTGATACCGAACAAGAGTTGGCGGGGATTGATGGTATCCGGCAACGAACAAAGCCGTTCCATTTCGGCTTTGCACCGTTTCAACCACCGTGTTGTACGCTCACAAGACCGTGCGGAATAGTCATATTTTGCAGGATTTTCCACGCACTCATCGAATGCCATCGCAATCGTTGACCCGAGATTCGACTGAATCCGCATACTTTCTTCGGAGCCAATAAACAACCGCCGTCCATCAATATGAGAGGAAAAGGTAACGCCTTCCTCCTCAATCTTGCGCAGCCCTGCCAGCGAAAACACTTGGAACCCGCCGCTATCGGTTAAAATGGGACCTTGCCATCCGGTAAAGCGATGCAAGCCTCCCAATTCACGTACCAACTCATCACCCGGACGCAGGTGCAGATGGTAGGTATTACACAACTGCACTTGGCATTTGATTTCACTCAGATCGTATGCCGACACCGCCCCTTTTATCGCCCCACAAGTGGCGACATTCATAAAGGCGGGTGTCTGTACTGTACCGTGCGGCGTTACAAATTCGCCCCGTCTTGCCGCACCACTGGTTTTTATCACTTTCATACCTGTACTCCCCATTTAGAGAATCAATATGGTATCCCGTTTTACCTACTTATCCTTTATACGATAAGCATCGCATCACCGAAGCTAAAAAAACGATACCGCTTATCCACCGCATACCGATAGGTATCCATGGTCAGACCGTGCCCTGCAAAAGCACTCACTAACATGATTAAGGTGCTTTCCGGAAGATGAAAATTGGTAATCAAGCCATCAATGACTTGAAATTGATAACCCGGATAGATGAAGATATCCGTCCACCCTTCAGCGGCATGAACAAGACCGTCTTCTCCCACACCGACACTTTCCAAGGTGCGGCAACTGGTGGTGCCAACTGCAAACACCCGTCCACCGTTTTGGTGTGTACGGTTGATAAGCTCGGCGGTTTCTGTCGGCAACGCATAATGCTCAGCGTGCATTTTATGTTCGGTGATGGTATCCACCTTGACCGGTCGAAAGGTGCCAAGCCCCACGTGTAGCGTGACAAATCCGATGTTCACGCCCTTTTTCTGCAAACGTTCTAAAAGCTCCGGCGTAAAATGCAATCCTGCCGTGGGAGCAGCCGCAGAACCCACTTCCTTCGAATAGACGGTCTGATACCGTTCTTTGTTTTGAAGTTCGTGCGTAATATAATGCGGAAGCGGCATTTGACCGATACGTTCCAATATCTCATAGAAATTGCCGTCATACCGGAATTTGACCAAACGGTTGCCTTCTGTTGTTACCTCTAACACGTCGGCTTTCAGGGCACCGTCCGCAAATGTCAAGGTGTCCCCCGGTCTGGCTTTACGTCCGGGACCTGCCAAAACCTCCCAAACATCTGAGCCTTTATCCGTCAAAAGCAACAGCTCAACGGCACCGCCGGTAAGCTCACGTTGCCCATACAACCGTGCCGGCAACACCCGACTATTGTTAAGAATTAAGCAGTCGCCCGGTTGCAGCGATTCTTCAATTTGATAAAAATACCCGTCTTTGCGTTCGCCGGTTGCACGGTCCACGATGAGCAGTCGTGAATGGTCACGTGGTTCTATCGGTTCCTGTGCAATCAATTCCTCGGGTAAATTGTAAAAAAAATCTTGTCTGTTCATGGTTTCTCACCGCCGAATTTATTGACATCCCAGATACATAATGGTACAATAGTAGCCAGAAAAAGTCAAGTTGTTGTATAAGAAAGTAGGAGACCTGTTATGAAAAAGTTTAATGTTGGCATCATCGGTTGTACCGGTATGGTCGGTCAGCGCTTTGTGACATTGCTCGCTGACCATCCGTGGTTTAATATCTCAGTGCTTGCGGCAAGTCCTCGTTCCGCAGGAAAGACTTATGAAGAAGCCATCGGAAACCGCTGGGCAATGTCCGTGGCAATGCCGGACAAAACGAAAGATATGATCGTTTATGACGCAGCAGACGTGGACACCGTTTCTTCCAAAGCGGATTTCGTGTTCTGTGCAGTGGATATGCCGAAAGATCAGATCCGTGCATTAGAGGAAGCGTATGCCAAAGCCGAATGCCCCGTTGTTTCCAACAACAGCGCTCATCGTGGCACCCCCGACGTTCCGATGATCATTCCGGAACTGAACAATGACCACGTTGAAGTCATTGCTTCCCAGCGTGCACGTTTGGGAACAAAACGTGGGTTCATCGCCGTTAAATCCAACTGCTCCTTGCAAAGCTACGTGCCGGCTTTGTTCCCGCTTACAAAATTCGGCATCACCAAAGCGCTCGTCTGCACCTATCAAGCCATTTCAGGTGCCGGCAAGACCTTTGAACGGTGGCCGGAAATGGTGGACAACGTTATCCCGTATATCGGCGGCGAGGAAGAAAAGTCCGAGCAAGAGCCGTTGAAAATTTGGGGTAAAGTGGAAAACGGTGTCATTGTCAACGCTACCTCTCCGGAAATCACGGCGCAATGTTTGCGTGTGCCGGTATCCGATGGCCACTTTGCGGCGGTCTTTTGCAGTTTTGACAAGAAACCTACCAAACAAGAAATTTTGGACACGTGGAAATCCTTTGCAGGACGAGCACAAGAACTTGAACTTCCCAGCGCTCCCAAACAATTCCTCCATTATTTTGAGGAAGACAATATGCCTCAAACGAGCCTGCACCGTGGTTTAGAAGGCGGTATGGCGATCTCGCTCGGCCGTCTGCGTGAGGATTCACAATACGATTATAAATTTGTCGGTCTGTCTCACAATACGCTGCGTGGCGCTGCCGGCGGAGCCGTTTTGCTGGCTGAGCTGCTGTGTGCAGAAGGGTATATGGACCGATAATCCATATTTAAGGAGGCTTGCGCATGAGTCGACCTGTTCTCTTTACCGGTGCCGGTGTGGCATTGGTAACCCCGATGAATCAGGACGGAAGTGTCAATTACGAGAAGTATCGTCAACTGATCGATTACCAAATTGAGAACAACACCGATGCCATTATTTCGGTAGGTACCACCGGCGAAGCACCCACTCTGGAAGACAAAGAACATCTGCGTGCGTTTGAAGTAGCCATCGAGCAGACAAACGGACGTGTGCCGATGATTGCCGGAACCGGTTCAAATAACACGGAACATTGCATTTATATGTCCCGTGAAGCAAAAGCCGTGGGAGCGGACGGACTTCTGTTAGTCACCCCGTATTACAATAAAACTTCACAACGTGGGTTGATTGCCCATTATTCGAAAATTGCCGCTTCGGTTGACTTGCCGATCATTTTGTACAACGTCCCCTCTCGCACCGGCGTGAATCTGCAACCGAAAACGGTTATTGAACTTTCCAAAATTCCCAATATTGTCGCATTAAAACAAGCAAACAGCAATTTTTCCGAAACCGCCGAAATTGCCGCCTCATGCGATATCGCCTTGTATTCAGGTAACGATGACCAAATTGTGCCTCTGTTATCACTAGGCGGCAAAGGTGTCATCTCAGTTTTATCGAATGTATTACCAAAAGAAACGCACGATATTTGCCAAGCTTGGTTTGATGGTGACCCTGCCCGTGCATTGGAACTGCAACTTCATTATTTGGAATTGGTAAACGCACTCTTTATGGACGTTAACCCCATTCCGGTAAAAGAAGCCATGAACCAACTGGGTATGGATGTCGGTGACTGTCGCTTACCGTTGTACGAGATGACGGATGTGATGAAAAATCGCATGACTGAGGTTCTCAAACATTATCACTTGCTGTAAAGGAGTTTATTATGACACGTATCATTCTTTCCGGATGCAACGGTAAAATGGGACGCACCATTACCGCCTGTGTAGCCGAACGCCAAGATTGCGAAATTGTCGCCGGCTTTGATATTAACGAAACTCAAAACACCTATCCGGTATTTGCTGACCCTTCGAAATGCACTGTCGAAGCAGATGTGATTATTGATTTTTCGCATCCGGCTATGTTGGAAAGCGTTTTGGGATATGCAAAAGCAAACAACCTCCCCATCGTGATCGCTACCACCGGATTATCCGAATCCCAGCTTGCCGACATTCAAGCGGCGACCGCTGAGATTCCGGTGTTTTCCAGCGCCAACATGTCAATCGGCGTCAGTTTGCTTGCTGCTTTGGCTAAAAAAGCCGCAGCGGTACTCGGTCATTCCTTTGATGTGGAGATCATCGAAAAACACCATAATCAAAAAATTGATGCCCCTTCCGGCACAGCGCTGATGCTTGCCCAAGCCGTAAAAGAAGGGTTGCCCTACTCCCCCACCTACGTGTTTGACCGTCATGCGGTGCGTAAAAAACGTACTCATGAAGAAATCGGATTCAGCTCCATTCGAGGCGGCACCATCGTAGGCGAGCATGACGTATTGTTTGCGGGTCACGATGAATGTATCACGCTCTCCCACACCGCCACCTCCAAAGGCATCTTTGCCAACGGTGCTTTGAATGCGGCACTGTTCTTAGTGGGAAAATCGGCGGGCTATTACACGATGCAGGATTTAATCGTGGGTATTTAATTCTATTAAAAAAGACGAGCAGTTCAACTGAACTGCTCGTCTTTTTTATACCATTTATTTCTTTTCAAACGATTCGCAATCCACGCACTGACATCCAGTCGGATCGGATTCGTGCGTACCCACCTTAATGGAGTTGAGCGAACAATAATTTTCCGTCGCACAATGATAGCGGCACTGCTCAACAGAACACTGGATGGATTTATTAGCATGACAACTGTTCATATCCACAATTATCCCTCCTTTATCTAAGGTTGTTAATAGTATGTCCCACACGTATCAAAATACACAACCTTTAAAAGGAGTAACAGTTGGAAAGTTTATTGTGTCACTTCATCTAAAATCGCTCGAAGTGTTTCCACGCCCTCGCCGTTTACCGCCGAAAACGGAATACATTCGATTCCTTCAAAGTCCGCCAGCTCCTCACGCAAAGCAGCCAATCGCTTTTCACGTTCGCTTTTGTTCAATTTGTCGGATTTTGTCAAAACCACCACAAACGGAATTTCACATTCAATTAAATAATTGAGCATCTGAAAATCGTTTGCCGTCGGCGGATGCCGCATATCCACCAATTGCAGCACCAATCTGAGATCCCGATCATCGTTAAAATAGTGCTCGATCGTTTGACTGAACCGCTGTTTTTCAGATGCAGAAAGCTTTGCATAACCGTATCCGGGCAGGTCCACCAACCGCATCGTATCCAACCGATAGAAGTTAATGGTGGCGGTTTTACCGGGAGTGGCACTGGTGCGTGCTAACGATTTTCGGTTAAGCAATTTATTGATAAGGGAGGATTTGCCAACGTTTGAGCGACCAGAAAACGCAATTTCCGGCAACGTAGATTCTATCAACTGACCGGACACGCCGGCAGAGGTTTCAAAAACCGCCGATTCAATCTTCATACCCATTCCTCACATCAATAATGCTGTTTCAATAACCGTATCCATGGTACGTGCGGTTACAAACTGCAAATTGTTTTTAACGACCTCATCCAACTCCGAGAGATCCGGTTCGTTATCCTGCGGAATAACCACCGTTTTCATATGGTGGCGGTAAGCCGCCATCGTTTTTTCTTTTAATCCGCCAATCGGTAATACCCGTCCACGCAACGAGATTTCTCCGGTCATGGCGACGTCATGCCGTACCGGAATTCCGGTCAAAGCGGATACCATAGCGGTTGCCATAGTCACACCGGCTGACGGACCATCTTTTGGCACGGCACCTTCCGGAACGTGGATATGGATATCCTTTGTTTTATAAAAATCACTGGCGATGTTCCAGCGGTCGGCACGGGAACGAACATAGCTGATGGCTGCTTTGGCAGATTCTTTCATGACGTCCCCCAGCGAGCCGGTAAGCTCAATTTTACCGGTTCCGTCCAAAACGGCGACCTCCACCGGCATGGTTTCGCCGCCCACCGCTGTCCAAGCCAATCCGTTCACAACCCCAACCTCGTTCACAGCGGTTTTGGTTTCCGCTTTAAAACGCCGAGGTCCTAAATAGTCGGGAAGCGTTTTTTCTTTCACCGTAACGTCATTCACCGTACCACTAACCAATTCTTGCGCACGTTTACGGCAGATTTTCGCAATCAACCGTTCCAAGTTACGCACACCGCCCTCACGGGTATATCCGTCAATCATCAAACGCAATGCACCATCGCTCAAACGCAAACGACGGGCATCCAAACCGTTGAGCTTTAACTGTTTCTTAATCAGGTGTTGCCGAGCGATATGGAATTTTTCCTCGGCGGTATAGCTGGAAAGCGTAATCACGTCCATGCGATCAAACAACGGTGCGGGAATATTTTCCGCATCGTTTGCCGTTGTAATAAACAGTACCTGTGACAAGTCAAAGGGGACTTCTAAATAATGGTCAACAAATGCGTAGTTTTGCTCAGTGTCCAATACTTCCAAAAGAGCCGAGGACGGGTCGCCATGAAAACTATTCCCCAATTTGTCGATCTCATCCAACAAAATTAAAGGGTTGGACGTTTTGGACTTCTCAATAGCACGAATGATACGTCCCGGCATGGAGCCGATATACGTGCGACGATGGCCACGAATATCCGATTCGTCCCGTACACCGCCCAATGAAACACGCACATACTCTCTGCCAAGTGCTTCGGCAATGGATTTTGCAATCGAGGTTTTGCCGACACCGGGAGGACCGACCAAACAAATAACCTGTCCTTTCACACCACCGGTCAGACTGCGAACCGCCAGCAATTCCAAAATACGTTCTTTGACTTTTTGCAAGCCGTAGTGATCACGGTCCAAAATCTTACGTGCGCGGTCTATATCTAAGATTTCTTTGGAAACGGTATTCCACGGAAGTGCCAGACAAGTATCTAAAAAGTTGCGCACAACCGTTGCCTCGTGAGAACCGTACGGCATTTTGGCAAGTTTGCCACATTCTTTCAGTAGTTTTTCCTCAATTTCCGATGACAATCCCAGATTCTTTACCTTAGCACGAAATTCATCCGCCTCGCTGGCCGGGTCATCTTCTTCACCGAGTTCAGAGGCAATCACCTTCATTTGTTCGTGCAGATAGTATTCCCGCTGGTTCTTATCGATTGCCGATTGTACCCGATGCTCAAGACCACGTTCAATGTCGGCAATCTGCACTTCATCGGCTAAGATACGCAACAACTCGCTCAATCGTTTTTCCAACGACAGCGCATCCAGCACTTTCTGTTTATTTTCCGCAGAAGAAGGCAACATATCGGTCATGCGATCAGCAAAAAGGCTGACATCCTTCGTGGTCATCAATTCAGAAAAAGCGGCATCCTTGTTATTGCCGGATAATTCTATGTATTGAAGAAAATATTCCCGACATTTACGTAAAAGGGCTGTTTCGTTTTCTTTATCGGATATCGGACGTGTTAACGACTCCCGCACCTCGGCTACCATAAACGGCTCGGCCTGCGTAATAGACTTTACCCGTGCCCGATAAAGTGCCTCGACTTTAATACGGATGGTATCCGACGGCATTCTCAAAACTTGTTGTAAGCGTGCCACCACACCGGTTTTGCATAAAGCATCCGGCGTTGGGTCCTCATCGGCAATGTTTTGTTGTGCTACCAAAAAAATATACTGGTCTTTACTGACCGCTTCCTGTAAGGCATTGATGGATTTTTCCCGACCAACGTCGAATTGAACAGAGGTGTTCGGGAACGCCACCAAGCCACGCAATGCCAGTAGCGGCAAAGTTGAAACACGTGCAACACGCTTTTGCAATGGCATCATTGATTTTCACTCCTAAAAAATCAGCAGTCGGTCGTATCAAAACGGTCGACTGCTAACACGGTGTGGGTAGTTTTGACTACCCTATTCCTAAATGGGACCTTATTTCGTATTATGCCGTCACCTTACGCCTCGGCTGTTTTTTACCGGGGGTTTTAATGCGGTTTGGCTTTCTATCAGGATTTTTAACCAGCTCGGGGGGCGCATTGTCCTCTACGCAAGCACGGGTGACAACGACCTTTTCCACCGTCGGATCGGACGGGACCTCAAACATAAGGCCGGTCAAAATCTCTTCCATCACCGAACGCAATCCACGTGCGCCGGTGTTGCGTTGCAACGTTTTTTCTGCAACGGCTGTCAAAGCATCGGTTGTGAATTCAAGCTCTACGTTATCCAGCTTAAACAAACTGGTATACTGCTTTAAGATTGCATTCTTCGGTTTGCTTAAAATTTTAACAAGGGCTGCCGTATCCAACGGTTGCAATGCTGTAATAACCGGCATACGTCCGACAAGTTCGGGAATCAAGCCGAATTTCACAAGGTCTTGCGGAACCACTAAACGGTACATTTCACCCTGTTCCATATCTTTTTTGGATTTTACTTCGTTACCAAAGCCAATAGCGCCGGACGACATCCGTTTTTCAACCGTTTTTTCGATACCGTCGAAAGCGCCGCCGAGAATGAACAGGATGTTGCTGGTATCGATCTGAATGAACTCCTGTTGCGGATGTTTACGTCCGCCACCGGGAGGAACATTGGATACCGTACCTTCCAAGATTTTAAGCAACGCCTGCTGCACACCCTCACCGCTGACATCACGGGTGATGGACGGGTTTTCACTGCGACGGGCAATCTTATCGATTTCATCGACGTAAATAATGCCTCGTTCTGCACGTTCCACATTTCCTTCCGCCGCTTGAATCAGGCGAAGTAAAATATTCTCCACGTCCTCACCAACATAACCGGCTTCGGTCAAGGTGGTGGCGTCTGCAATGGCGAACGGTACGTTGAGTGTTTTGGCAAGGGGCTGC
>JAZRZU010000123.1:0-21192 GCA_045601465.1 Acutalibacteraceae bacterium | reverse complement strand
GGTGCCCGTCTGCGCCATTTTCGGCGGCAAACTTGCCACCGGCAACTTTGCTCCTCGCCGAAACCCTTTCGGGTTCAAGAGTCCACAATTTTCTGCTGTCGCACAAAATAAATAAAACGAGGACACTCATGTGCCCTCGTTTTATTTGGTCCGAGTGACAGGAGTCGAACCTGCGGCCTCTTGAACCCCATTCAAGCGCGCTACCAATCTGCGCTACACCCGGATATGCAATTGAATACATTACTATGGTATTATAACAAAATCCACCCGGTTGTCAAGAGAAAAACATAAATTTCCAAAAGAAAGTTTTCGGTTTACCGCTCATACTAACAAGGGGTGAATCAAAATGAATCAAAAAGACGAAAAAAGAAAAAAATCAAATTCGGATATCGTCATGCAAGCTATTGACAGTTTGCCGACTGAGGGACGTGGACAAATCTTGTCGGATGTACTGGGCAGTTACACCGGTCTTTCCGCTGATGGCGAGCGACCGGAGCAAGATGCCGATGATTTATAAAGGTAGCGCAAAAACTGCCAAAAAAACGAAATCCTTGAAGAAATTAACACACATTTTCCGATAACTTGGACAAACACTACTACTGCAAACGCAAGATACGTTTAGGCGAAAATAAAATTTTGTTTTGAGAGGTGTAAGAGTATGTCGAACAAGAACAGCATGGTTCCCGAGGCTCGTGAAGGCCTCAACCGTTTCAAGATGGAAGCTGCTAACGAAGTTGGCGTGACCTTGAAACAGGGTTACAATGGTGACTTAACTGCGAAACAGGCCGGTTCTATCGGTGGCCAAATGGTCAATAACATCTGTCCCGTACATCAACTGAAATTCAGCCGCAATTACCGCTGGGTAGACGGACATAAAAAAGATTTTACTTATACGGTGAAACTCGTCATATAATAGTAGCGGCACGAACGGTTTCCGTTCGTGCCGTTTGTAGTTTATGAATTTGATTGTGCTTCTGCGATCTTACGCAACTGTTCTACAAAAGCTTTGGCATTATGCTGATAGTGCGGTTTTTCACAACCCTCTAACTCTGCAATACAGCGATTGATAAGCTCCGCCGGAACGTTATCAACATAGGTATACCGCTTTGCTTCACGAGGCGGGATCAACGAACCGATACACGATAAGATATCGTTTTGCGGTTTGGCTCCAAACAGATATTCCGCCATCAACGTTCTATCGGCATCGGTATACGGACGATCCTTGAAATCCCACACCTTATCCCCAAAGAGCATGATCGCCGGTGCAGCGGTAACCGAATAGAACGGATAGTTTTCAACATTACCGAACTCCCATGCACACGCTTCGCCGCCGATGATCTGCTGTTTATATTCATCTGGTACAGCGGGCCGAACAGTGGGGTTCCAGTCGTGTAATTTCTCAGGGGTCATATATTCTTCAAGATCACAATACGTGTGCGGATAATCGGCATTGATCACACGGAATCCTTTTTCAAGCAACCCGGCCATCGAGCAATTTTCATAAGGCCCTCTTCCCGGCTCGGCAACTCTCCAAAATTCAACTAAAATATCACGGTCAAGCGGCACGTCTTTGGAAACGTCAATTTGATCGTTCCACATCATCATTTTTTTACCATGCTGTTTGACGATGTCATACATACGATTGACAACATAGTAGAACTGTGCTTGTCTATCCGCCAAGCCTTCTCTTTCACGAAGCTGCTTGCAAGCTTGACAGCTGTCCCAAAAACAAAGCTGATTGAGTTTGGGTACATCGGCAAACTCCAATTCATCCGACCCGATATGAATGTACTCATCCGGGAAAATAGATGCCACCTCTTGTATCAGTCGCTCATAATACGTCCACGTTGCTTCTACGCCGGGGCATACCGTCCAATGGCAGTCCGGGTCTGTATCACAGGCCAGTTCGGGATACGCTTTGACAATGGCTTTTGCATGAGCCGGCATTTCGATTTCGGGTACAATGGTAATTTTTAAAGTCTGACACAGCTCGATAATTTCTTGAAGATCTGCAATCTCAAATTGTCCGCCCACAGCGCATCCAAGCTTGCTCAGCGCATGGGATTTATAGCAAATGCCTTTGGAGTCCATCAAATGGAGATGTAAATGATTTAATTTGGAAAGCCCCATCGAAATAATGGTGTTTTTAATATCCTCCATATTAGGAAGCCCACGTGCCATATCAATCATAAAAGAACGATAAGCGCAATCGGGATAGTCTACAATTTCGCCGGTTTGAATCTCCCCGCTACACAACAACAGCGCAACCGTAGCAGCGCCGTTAATACCGCCACGTTCGTCTTGGCAATACACCACAATTTTGTTCTCGGAAATTTCGAGTTTATATTGTTCACTCTTTGCATCGCAGGCTGTATCATTTTTAAACTCAACAAAACAATCCTGCTCGATATCGGTAACGCAAACCGCTTTCGGATGCAGCACCAAAAAACCTTTCAACGCTGTCTGCGCAAGGCCTTCCTCTGCCTTACACGTAATCACGTTGGGAATATGGCATATCCCATCTCGGTAAGTTCTGTTTTTAAATCGTGTAAAAATCATATGTTCGCATCCCTTCCCTTATTATGTAAGCGGCACATTGCTGTGCCGACCACAAAAGATGACGTTTATTCTGGCATTCATTTTTTTGGTGCACTTGCGTGTTTGGCAAGAATATTGGTATACATGCGTGTGTGTTCTCGCTCCGTAATCACCCGATTATCCAACAAATATCGGTTATAATACATTAAGCGAAGTTCTTCTGCTAAGCCATCTGATTTAATCGTGTTCTCGTTGCCCATACATTCTCCTTTCTGCCATCAATAGTATGGGCCAGCTTGCAAGCGTTCATGCTAAACAGCCGTTTTGCAAAACGAAAAGAGGCAGATACGAAAAATGCATTATTCTACAAAAGCCTTTCTAAGCTTATAAGACATCTCCCATTGGAAATGAGATAAAAGTCATGCTGTTTGTTGTTTGCGCTCCTTCGCAGCCAAGGCGTATATCACCACATACAGCACAATAACACCGACCGAAACCAACGCAGTTCCCCGGAAAACGGGACGATAGGAACCAATCGCATCACCCAACAAATTAGTTATCGGGGTGCCGATCATATTCGCTGCGGAAATCATGGAAACAACAATACCCATTGACTCAGTACCGGAACGATAGCCAAACAGACTGGGAACCAAGATTTGAGGAATAAAAGCGGTAAGGAGAATGGCAATCGAATATACCACTGCCGCCACGTAGGTGGATACTGGTCCGTTGATCTCGGCCAGCAGCACAAGCGATATCGTATTGGCAACAAGAGCAATCATCGTTACTGCTTTGGCGCCGATTTTATCACTCAAATACCCAAAAATTAGCTTGGCAACCGCCAACGTGAACAACATAATGCTCTGTACTCGAGCAGCAAGCTCAGCGCTCATACCGCAATCCTGAATATGGGGCACTAACACGAAATACACCATATAGCAACAGCCGCTGGAAAGAAACGTACCGATAATCAACAAATAGAAAACCGGTTTTTTGCGGAGTTCTGCCATAAAAAAGCCGGGCCATTGATCCTGTGGCACTCTTTTTTTATGGCCTTGCACGCTCTCGCCTTCACCGTAAGGTTTCAGCCCCATCGATTCTGGTGTATCACGAACAAACAACGCCGTTAACACCATAACGATCAAGAAAAAGAATGCTGTCGCAAAAAACGTGCTTCTCCAACCGGAATTCACGGTTATGTCGGAGAGAATGATACTAAACAGAGCACCGCCCAAGCCGGTTGAGGATGTTACGATACCTGTTATAAGCCCATAATGGCGATGAAACCAACTGCCTAAAAGCCGCGTACATCCGGCGATGTTGCATAGGGTATACATGCCTTGCAATACACCCGCTACGGAGAATACCGTCAAGCTTTCGGTTACAGCGGCTAAACAGAATCCGACAGCAGAAACAATTAAGGTTGCCGATACCAATTTGCGATATCCAAATTTTATCAGCAACAAACCCGAAAACAGGTTGATACCGAAGGATGCCAAACTTCGCAATAACGTTATGAGAGAATAATCCCCCCGTGAAATTTCAAAAGACTCGGTAATGGGAATCAGTACGATCCCAAACAGGCCGTTTCCGATGCCACCAACAATCGTTAAGGTAAGCAAGGAAACCGCCGCAATCACCCAATAATAATTTGCCTTTATCTTCTCTCTCATGTCCATACCTCTCTTCAGCTGCCTGAATGCAAAAGGGCGTCACAAGTTTAAGGAGAAACGTTGCCACATGTCAAAAGGCACGTGTCACGGGGATTATACACCTTTACTATACGATTGTAAATGATAAAAACAACATTTTTCTATGAATTCACAAAAAACTGTTCAGGTCCTCGTAAAATCATCCAAAAATCAGGCAACCGAAGTCTTGCATACGATGAAAACTGGGAGTTTCGGAAAGCACAGGATTCCATGATAAGAAATGTGGCTTCACCGTTTTATCCCCGCATTTATATGCATTGGCATACATCCGGACCCCTTCTCCTGCCCGAAATTCCGGGAAAAAGCGCTTAATGAAATAAAACGGGATACGATAGGTCAGCACCCAACCGTTTGACGTGAACGTGACTCGTTGTCCAAACAGCGTTTCCCGTTCTTCCGGTACTAAACGCACTAGGCCGGGAACGCCCAGTTCACAACCATAACCAAAATACACCGCACCGTTGGGGTTCATTTCAATATTAAAATAATTCAAACGTTCAGTCGGGCGGAAAAAGAATTCGAGGCAACTATCCTCACAAACCTCAGACAGCACGTCGGTTCCCTCCATGCGGATGTGCGGTTCAATCGCTTCCATTCGCAGGTAAAGCGCCTCGTCGTCCCAACAAATCTGCGCTTGCGCAGACACATCGATCTCATCCGTCCACAACAGCGTATCAATGGGCATGATCGGAACGGTGCTCCAATCCGGTTTGCCCTGTACTTTTTGAATGGTATAGGTTCTCATATAAACCGTCCTCTTATAAATCCTTGGCAATCGCCAAAGCAGCTTGATAAAGTTTACAGAATTTTTGATATTTCTGTTCCACTTCCGGTTTCACATTCGGCGAGTAAGTGCGTACCATCTTGACGCCCTCGGCAGCTTGTTCCAGCGAGGCATACCGTCCCGCTTTCCAAGCGGCAAGCATCACAACACCTAAACAGGCCGCTTCGGTCACTGCCGGAACATCCACCGTTAATCCCGTAATATCCGCCTGCAACTGGCACCACACCGGGCTTTTCGCACCGCCGCCGGTTGCAACAATACCGGATATAGTCGTACCTTTGGACAAAATATCTTCGCAGTTTTTCCTCAACACAAAGCACACACCTTCCATGACCGCTTTGGCCATTTGGGCAGCCGTATGTTCTTGGCGAAGTCCAAAAAACACGCCCGTGGCTTCCCGATCAAATTCAGGAGCGTTGGTACCCACCAAGTACGGTAGGAACAGGAGCCCCGTTTCGGGCGATTCGGACACGTCTTTGTTTAAGGTATCGTAATCTATATTCCCCATACAGGTGCGACGGAACCAATCCAGACACACACCACCGCTTTCCATAACCGGTAACATAACGTAGGTATCGGGCAAAAAGCCATAGTGCAACGCCATATCCCAACCGGGGTCAGGCTTGCCATCTGACATCGTTGCCAACACCATGGTCGTGCCGGTAGACAGCGTAATGCCACCGGGGACGGTGTTGCCGGTGCCAATCATACCCGCAAAATGGTCCAGCGTACCGGTATTCACACACGTTTCGGGTGAAAGACCCGTTGCCGCAGCCATCTCATCGGTAACGGTCCCGACAATGGTGCCGGGCTCTATCAGCGGGGGGAGTTTTTCTTCGGAAATACCAATGGCATCCAGCATTTTGGTCCAATAACATTTCCGATAAATGTCAAAGTAAAAAGAAAATGTAGCAATGGACATATCCGCCGTTTTCTTGCCTGTCAGGCAGTAAACAACGTAGTCTTTGAGTAACATATAGGTTGCAACTTTTTCAAAAATTTCAGGACGATGATGCCGCAACCAGAGAATTTTGGTTGCCGGCCAGGTCGGCAATACTGCCTGCTGTCCCGTAATGCGATGACATTCATCTGCTGAAAATTGCGTTTCCAAAAAAGCGCACTCCTGAACAGAACGTTCGTCCATCCAGGAAATCGCATGACAAACAGGAGTCCCCTTTGCATCTAAACACACCAGCGACTCCGCCTGACCGGTAAACGCAACCTGTTGTACCTGTACCGGATGTTCCGCTGTCAGTTGTCCTAAAATCATAACAAGGCTATCAAAATACGCCCGTGCATCGAATTCAATAAATTCACCCTGCCGAATATATTCAACAGGCGCACTTTTTTGGGCAATACAATTTAATTCCTCGTCATACAGAGCAGCTTTCAAATTCGTACTGCCCAAATCCACACCAATATACATCGGGTATCCTCCCCTATTAGGATAAAATTTGGGGAAGGCTGCCACATCTGAGATGTGGCAGCCTTGCCATTTACATAATTAGTAGCCGACTTTCTCCCAGCATTCGAAGGGAGCTGCGAGTTCTTCGCTGATATAGACCTGTGTTTTCTTGGTCTGCAACATGGTGCTGGGCAGATACGGTGTGATAGGACCGTGAGTGCACAGACGAGAAGTCATTCTCTGCCACGAAGAGAAGGTGCCACAGGTAGCCAATGCATGAACTTCGATACGCTCTTTTGCACGCATAACGTCGATCGGGCCGATGGTTGCTGCCATGGGCGGTACGTTTGCGATGTCACCGGACTGACCGAAGGTACCGTTCAAAGAGTTCTGCATGATGGTCATCGGATGCAGTTTAACCAACTGTGCAGGTTGATTCAACCACTCTTCGATGTCGCCGCTGCCGATAAACTCCGGAATCGGGTCAACGAAAGCCATGTGACCTGCCCAACCGGGAGAGGTCGAAGCAATGTCAGCGCCGCCTTCGGAAATATCGTTGATGATCTTGGAATAATCCTTGATGTTTGCATTGGTCGGGAAATGTACGTTTTCCATTGGCATACGCAATTTTTCATCAATCTGATAGTAGAGATATTTGATCATGGAATGAGCAAAACCGGCTTCGTAAGTGATCGGAGCGATGTTGCCCTGATCATCCGCCCACTCATCTTCTGCAAACAAATGTACTTTGGAGCAGTCAACCTTGAAATAGTTGATCAGCTGTGCCAACGGGATATATGTATCCGGTTCGGGATTGCCCAAAATCATGGTAAAGGTCTTGCCGGCTTCGGAAGCAGCCTTCAAGCGGGTGAACAGGGTGGAGATGAGAACCGGATGAGGATTCATCATAACCTTAACTTCAAATTCCGGATGCCACCATGCTTCTCTCTGCTCCAATTCTTTGCCGCTCATTTTGCGAACACGTTCGCAGACCTCACGGTCTTTGAAAGGTACGAAATCAGCCGGTTCAAAGCTGAATTTCGTTGCGGGTTCTACAACAAAGTCTTTCATGATACAATTTCTCCTTTTAATAATACTTTTTTGATATTCATTTTATGGTCCACGACAACGAGGTCAGCACGCTTGCCCACCGCAATCTCGCCACGGTCGGTCATGCCGTAACATTTTGCCGGATTGTAGGATGCAAAATTAAACACATCCACCAACGAAGCACCGGTGTGCTTCATCATATTCCGACAGGCAACGTCCAACGTAAGCTTGGAACCGGCAATCTCGCCTTCCCAGTCAAAGTTGATATCCGTTACCCCTTCGTATCCATCCGGCACAGGGCCGTCAAATACGCAGGAATCGGAGATCAACAGGATACGGTCGTCACCTTTAATACGGCGAACCAAACGAAGCATATACGGATCTACGTGAATGCCTCGACTGTCGCAAATCAACTCAGCATAGATTTCACGGTTATAGTTAACCGTTTCGTCCACGCATACACCCCGACACTCGGGATATTTCGGCAGATCGCCGGTCGCATTGGTGTGGTGGGTGCCCACCTTTAACCCATACGGCATCAACGCCTCGATCTGTGCAGGAGACGCCTCGCTGTGCGCCACGGTGAAAATCACCTTGGGGTTAGCGACTTTGGCATCCCGCACAAACTCTTCGATATTCTCACGTTCCGGAGCAACACACCAGGCATATGCCAAATCACCCGCCGCCTCAATCAGCGGTTGGTAATCCTCTTTACAGATCGGCCCTTTCCAGGGGTTGCCTTCACGGTCAGCGCCGAATTTCGGGTTCATGTAAGGAGCTTCCATATAAAGGCCCACAAAGCTGGCACATTCCGGTGTTTGCATAGCAGCCTTCATGGTAGCAATCTGTTGCAACAGATTTTCCTTGTTCTGGTTAAAATACAAGGTGGGAAGCATGGTGGTCGTACCGTGCTTCAAGTTAAACTGCGCTGCATGAGCCGGATCTTCAAACACCCATTTTCCGCCACCGGCATGATTATGCGTATCAATAAGGCCGGGACCCACATAAGCGCCTTCCACGTCGAGAATCTCGCATCCCTCCGGGATGGGGGTATTGCGCATCTCGCCAAACCCTTGAATCTTGCCATCTTCTATGAACAAGACCGCCTCGGGGATGTAGTGGTTTTTCATGATAAGTTCTGCATGAATGATTGCAAGCATTTTGTCACGCTCCTCGTTCAGCGTAGGGTATCCAAAAGACCGAATTATACGCGGCCTTCCAGCTGATTGTCGTAGCGGGGATCGTAGGCTTTTTCTTCCTCGGTAAATTTACGCAAGGTGTTGATGGTTTCACCGTTCTTCCACTTACGGTCATTCACGTTCTCCGTGGTACCCATAACCGTAACGTTGAGCTGACGATGACGTGCACGCACGTGATCCCAGTCAATGAAGTAGATGTGAGCAAACTCGCCGCCGTCCAAAACACCGTCTTTAATGGTCATGGTTTCGCTACGACCGAAAAATACAGAACGCAGGTGACCGTCGGTGTTCATGGAAGTGTAGTTACCGGGCTCGTTGACATAGCGGCCGAACTGTGCGTGAATCGGACCGGGATGACGGTAGTCACCTTCGTTGGTGTAATCCGGAATCATTTTGCGCATGATATCCAACAGGTCGTGCTGCAAGTATTCCAGATCGAAAGTATCAATATCATGAGAGCACTCCTGAATCATCACGGAGCAAGTAGTGTGATGAGAAGCGATACATACCGTACCGTTCTTTACACCGGACTCCTTCACGATTTCCATAACCTCTTTGGAAACGTCATGGAAGGTGGGAATCCAACCACGAGATTGCAGTTCTAACTCTTTTTGATACACAACAAATTCCATTTCTTCTACCTCCAAAAAATATGAACAATATATTTAGGCGTGGCGTTCATCCCATGCCTTACGGACTGCGGCAATCATCTCATCCACCATAGCGGCACGGTCAGCAGCTTTCGCTACGCCGGAAGAAGAACCGGTAGCATCTGCGCCCGCAATGATGGTGTTATAAACATCCGTGCCGTTCGCAATGCCGGCAGCGGTGAGGACCAAAATATCTTCGTTGACACTCTTGACGCATTTCGTAGCAGCTTCTACGTATTCCGGACCCACGCTCACACCGGTACCGATCAGCTCGGACGGTTCGGCAACAATGATATCCGGATTCAACGTAGCAATCTTGCTCGCATCCGCCATCGAGTCAGCGCACACGATGGTGACTAAGCCCACTTCCTCAGCACGCTTAATGGTTTCCGCCAACACCTCAAAAGTCAGCGGCTTTTCCACGTGGTTGAGCATAACGCCTTCGGCACCGGCTGCCACCAACGACTCCGGCAGAATATCCGCCAAGCCACGGCCAACCGGAATCGGATCCATGTGCGGAGCAAACACGTGAATGTGTTTGGTGTTTTCTTTGACACGACGAATATCGACCACCGGACAGGTGAAGATAATATCCACGCCATACTTCTCCGATGCAGCATCGGCAGCTTTGGCGAGATCTAAAATCTCATCACCGTACAAGTAGGATTTGGGGCCGATTTCAAAAAACGGTGCCTTAATTGTGCAATTACCCTTCATCGACTGTACCTCTCTTCATTATAAAGCCTATTTGTGTTTATATAATAATAAACGAAATACCACGATTTGTCAATTCATCAATCTGCTTTTATCTGCTTTTTTTATATGAATTAATCATTATAATGCAAAATCATAAAGAAACTTCCCGTTTTTCCTTGAATGCAAGGGGTATTTGTGTTATACTAATTGCAAATACTACTTAATTTGGAGGATTCCTTATGAAACCGGAAAGTTTAGAAACCATTTATCGGGCTTATGAAATTGAACAGGCCTGTATCGGAGAAATGAAAGCACACATCGATGCGGAACAATTTTCTAAGGCTGTGGATCTGTTGAGCAACGCTCCGCGTATCGGCACCGCCGGATGCGGCCACTCCGGTATCATCTGTCAACACATGGCGCATTTGATGTGCTGCATCGAGCGTCCTGCTCGCTTTATCTCCCCCGCCGAAGCTGTTCACGGCGCAACCGGCTTTTTGCAACCCGGTGACGTCATGATCTTTGCCTCCCGCGGCGGCAAGACAAAGGAATTACTCCCTATCGTAGACATTTGCAAAGCAAAAGGTGTTTCCATCATTACGGTCACCGAGAATATGGAATCCCCGCTTGCCCAAGCTGCGGACGTCGTGTTGAAACAACACGTAAACAAAGAAACCGATAAGTGGAACGCCCAAGGTACTACCTCCACCACCGCCTTGTGCATGATCTTCCACGCTTTGCAAGCAGCGGTCATCGAGGAGACCGGCTATCAGGCAGAGCAGTTTGCCCTCATCCATCCGGGCGGAGCTGTCGGCGAACGATTAAACAAGAAGCCTCTGTAAAACAACCTTCGCCCTTGTTTTCAGCAGAAAATACGTAAACTTTAAAAGCAACACACACGGATTCCGTGTGTGTTGCTTTTTTCTTCCAGTTGAAAAAAGACCGTATTTCATGGTATAATCCAACTATAATTTGACAATGAACAACACACAATATAAACAATCACGTATAGAAGGAGGCATCTCATGGACATTCATGACATTCGGCAACAGCTGCGAACCAAAAGCATTTACGATATACCGCTGCGGGTCACCTTCTACGCTCGTGTTTCGAGTGATAAAGACGAACAATTAAATTCGCTGGATAACCAAATAACCTACTACCGTGAATTGATTCAAAAAAACGCAAACTGGGAATTTTTGGAGGGGTATGTAGACGAAGGTCTGTCCGGTATGAGCACCAAAAAACGAGAAAGCTTTCACCGTATGGTGCAAGATGCGAGAAACGGCATATTTGATCTCATTATCACGAAAGAGATCACCCGTTTTGCCCGTAACACGCTGGATAGTATTCAATATACCCGTGAACTTTTGAGTCACGGCGTAGGCGTGTTTTTTCAAAACGATAATATCAACACGCTGGACGAAGACAGCGAATTGCGCCTTACGATTATGTCAGGGATCGCACAGGATGAATTGCGCAAGTTGTCCAGCCGTATTCGATTTGGGCACCAAGAAGCGATTAAGAAAAAGGTTGTGCTGGGTAACAGCCGTATCTTCGGCTATCGCAAGGATAACAAACGTTTGGTTATTGAGGAATCCGAAGCGCGTATGGTACGTGAACTTTTCACCCTGTATGCGACCGACCAATACAGTATGAAGCAAATCGAAGATCTTTTTTGGGACAAAGGATATCGCAACAATAACGGCAAGAAGATTTGTCACAGTACCCTATCCAACACCATCGCCAACCCCAAATATAAAGGATACTATGTCGGCAACAAGGTCAAAATCGTGGATATGTTCACCAAAAAACAAAAATTCCTCCCCCCCGAAGAATGGGTGATGTTCAAAGATGAAACAGGAGAACTTGTCCCGGCAATCGTCGATGAAGAAGTGTGGGAACGGGCGAATGCCGTCTTAAAACGTCGCAGCCGTGATGTCAAAGAACGTCAAAATCTGTGCAACCACCCCAATTTATTAACCGGAAAGCTCTACTGCACCCATTGCGGCAAAGCCTACTATCGAAAGGAAGCCAAAGACCGCAAAGGCAATAAACTATCTCGCTGGATGTGTAGCGGAAAGATTGCAAACGGCAAGGATTCCTGCCCTTCTTTTACAATTTATGAGGAAGAGATGAAACAGATTCTCTACGATGTGTTCCGAGATACCGCTGAGGACGCCAAAAAAATCATCCAAGAATATACTGCTATGTATACCGATATGCTTCAAAATGAAAGCGGCAAACGAGACCTGCAAGCCTTAAAAGATCGACTAAACACCCTCGATAAGAAAAAATCAAAACTTTTGGAATATAACATTTCCGGCCAGATCTCCGACCAAGATTTTCTATCGCTCAATAAAGAAATCAGTGCCGAGTCGGCACAACTGTATTCGGCAATAGAAGAAATTGAGAACGAACTCCATTCTTGTGACACTTACAAAGAAAAAATCCGTGAAATAACCGTTATGTTAGAAAAAGCTGAACAAGAAGCAAATGAAAAAATGATTGACGCCACCTTCATCCGGCGGTACATCGATAAAATTTATGTTACCCCCTTTGCGGACGGCGTTGCCGAAATTGCGGTTAAAATCTTCTCAGGCCAGACCGTCAATCGTCAGTTATCCACCCCCCGAAAACACCACGGTGCTACAAAAGCAACAACTTTTGATCTGTTGACCGATACCCAACCTCTCACTGTTCCTACGGGACACATTTCTAAAAAGATGATTGAGCAGTATGAAAACAGCCTGAAATAAGTCTGTTTTTCCACAAATCAACACAACCGGAGAGCAATCGCTCTCCGGTTGTAACTCTTTCTTTGAAAATCACGAAAAATTTTCAAAGAGGGTTGACAAATGCAAAAAATTGGGTATAATAAACACGTTCACCATATTGCGGAATTGTGTAAAGGTAGCACGAGAGTCTCTGAATCTCTTTGTCTAGGTTCGATTCCTAGTTCCGCAGCCAAAAAATCCAACTCTTATGAGTTGGATTTTTTCATTGTAAGCAAAAGAACAACTAAAAGTAGTGTGCCTGCTCTGTTTGATAAATTCAAGTTTATCAAACTGATTATACCACAAAAAGCACAATTGCCAAAGCGAATTTTTATTTTAAAAGTTGCTCTAAAAGCGCAGTACAACCATCTACAACATCCTTCTGTGTAGTAATAAAATCGCCCGTATACCAAGGGTCCGCAACATCGTGCGGAGTCGACGTGAAATCAAGCAATTTTGAGATTTTGGTACCGTTATCCTGCGGGAACATACGGTTTAAATTTCTAAGGTTGTTGCTATCCATACAAATAATATAATCAAAGCTTTCATAATCGGCATCCGTAATTCTGCGAGCACGTTTTTTACGACAATCGATACCGCGTGACCAAAGCAAATTTTTGACAGGCGGATACACACCATTCCCTATTTCTTCGGTGGAGGTTGCAGCGGACTCTATGTAAAACCTATCGTTAAGCCCTCGCTCTGATACCATCTGCTTCATAATAAATTCTGCCATTGGACTTCTGCAAATATTGCCGTGGCATACGAACATTATTTTAATCATAAAAACACCTCGATATATACTATATCATAAAAAGGATCAATTTCAAAGCTTAATCCCGACGCAGTGAATGCATAAAAAGAAGCACCCGCCTTACGGTGAGTGCTCTCTTTCATGGTGCGGGTAACAGGACGCATCTCGCTTACGCGATCTGCTCGGCTTGCCGACCGCTTTGCGGTGCCCGTCTGCGCCCCAGCCACCTAAAAAACAGTCCCCCGGACTGTTTTTCTAAACAGCGTCTGCCTTCTTAAGCTTCAAATCCTGTTACCCTCGTGAAAAACAAAAGCAGCACACCCAACAGGGTGTACCGCTTTTCTTGGTGCGGGTAACAGGACTTGAACCTGCACAGCCTTGCGACCATTAGAACCTGAATCTAACGCGTCTGCCAATTCCGCCATACCCGCATATATGCGTTGCGTTCACAACGATAGCTATTATACGCATTTCGCAGAAGTTTGTCAACCCTATTTTTTAAAAGCAACCGCTTTTTCTTTTGACTGCTATAAATACCGTCATAGTCGTTCTTTGCTTACCCATGTGACACTGTATTGAATTTAAACCGTGTGTATGCTAAACTGTTTACGCTTTCAAAGAATATGAGAAACCGAGGGATAATATGACCACTACATTCTTACTGGTTCGTCACGGCCAAAGCGTTGCCAACATCGAGAAACGGTTTGCCGGGCACTGGAATGCTCCTCTGTCAGAACTGGGCCACCAACAAGCGCTTGCCACCGCCGACTATCTGACAGCACAGTACCAAATAAACGCTGTATATGCAAGCGACCTTTCTCGGGCATATGAAACCGGAAAAGCAATTGCGAACAAGTGCCGCTTACCCGTTATCCAAAATGCGGATTTTCGTGAAATTAATGCCGGTAACTGGGAAGGGTTATGTTTTGACGATCTGCAAATTCAATTTCCCAACTCGTATGCCACATGGATGCACAATATCGGTGAGGCTGTTTGTGATAATGGCGAATCGGTAGCGCATCTGCAACAACGATTTTCGAATGCTTTGAAGAAGATTGCCGACGAAAACAACGGCACTACCATCGCCGTGGCAACCCACGCAACACCTATCCGTTGTCTGCAATGTCTTTGTTTACAGCAACCTCTTTCGTACATGAAATCGATTCCTTGGGTCCCCAACGCTTCGGTAACCGTCGTCACGTATACTGGTGGAAATTTTTCCTTGGTTTGTGCCGGATATGCCGACCATCTCGGCAACCGCATCAGCAAACTTCCGTCCAACGTGTAAATTTTACGATTTGTTCATGACACAACGATATATTTTTGCTATGCTGAAATCATCCTAAAAAGGAGATGTTCACCATGAATCGTTGGTTTCAAGCACTTGCTTATAAGCTTCGGGTTTTGTTGCAAAGGTCCTACGGAACGGATATTTTATCCCGCCATTTGAGCATTGCGGCACTTATTTTTGTGATAGTTTCTTTATTTGTTCCGCTCTTCTATCCATTGTCGTTAATACTGCTCGGCTGGTCAACCTTCCGCATATATTCCAAAAATATTTATAAACGTGGTCAAGAACGAGATCAATACCTGCGGTTTCTCTCCACGCTTCGCAAACGCAGAAACTTATATAAAAGTCGTATCCGTGACCGCAAAACGCATCGGTTTTATCGCTGTCCCGGTTGCAAAGAATATCTGCGTGTCCCAAAAGGCAGAGGCGAGGTGCATATCACCTGCCCAAAATGTCGAAACACGATTGTGCGTAAAACGTAAAAGAGTTCCCTACGACGTAGGGAACTCTTTTTATATGGTTAACTGTGAACGCCACTGTTCCAGACGCTTTTGACCAATGCCCTCAATATCCAACAGGTCATCCGCACTCCGAAAGCTGCCATACAGATCACGATAGGCGATAATACGTTGTGCCAGCACCTCGCCCAACCCGTCCAACTGCTGTAATTCTTCGGAGGTAGCCGTATTCAAATTCACCAATACCGCCGACGGAGCAGTAGTACTTGTCGTAATATCTTCTTCACTGACCGGTATCAAGGACAATCGATCCGAAAAAGCGGTAATGCTCACGGCAATCAGTAACACAGCCGCTAACACCCATACCAACACGACAGCAATCTTCTTCACATTCTCACCTCTTTGTTTTATTTTACACCATTCGACAAAATTTGCAACCCAAAGAATTGAATATTTTCTTTTAAAGTTATATAATGCTTTTAGTTTTATAAGAGGAGCACGCACTATGTCAATACAAACCGAGCAATACTATCGACGCATGACCGAGACACCGGTATCCAAACTTATCATTCTGCTAGGTATCCCCACCACCATCTCCATGTTGATTACCAACATTTATAACATGGCAGATACCTATTTTGTGGGTACACTCGGTGAAAGCCAGCAGGCAGCAACCGGTATCCTGTTCACCCTGCAAGCCATCATTCAGGCAATTTCCTTTATGCTGGGTCACGGTTCCGGTATCTTTGTATCCAAATCGTTAGCCGACAAGGATACCGAAGAAGCTTCCCGCTATGCCTCCTCCGCTTTTTTTATCGGCGGCGCCATCGGTATTGTGTTAACAGTAATGGGTTTGCTTTTTTTAGACCCGTTCATGCGTCTACTCGGCAGTACCGATACCATTCTCCCCTATGCCAAGGACTACGGGATGTGGGTGTTACTTTCCTGCCCTTTCATGGTGTGTTCTTTAATCCTCAACAATAACCTTCGCTATGAAGGCAAAGCATTTTATGCCATGTTCGGATTAACCGCCGGCGGTGTTTTGAATATTTTGGGCGACTATCTTCTCGTTCACGTATACCGCCTGGGCGTATATGGTGCCGGTTTGGCAACCGCCGTTTCGCAACTTGTCAGTTTTTCCATCCTACTGATTATGTATAAAAAGATGGCGCAAGGAAAAATCGACTTCCGCTATATCAGCAGCAATATGCATACCTACCTTTCCATCTGCCGTGTAGGTCTCCCCTCTCTCATCCGACAAGGCTTAACCTCCCTATCCAACGGACTACTTAATAATTTGATAAAACCGTTTGGTGATGCAACCATTGCCGC
Organism: Acutalibacteraceae bacterium; assembly: GCA_045601465.1. Lineage (GTDB taxonomy): Bacteria > Bacillota > Clostridia > Oscillospirales > Acutalibacteraceae > RGIG3009. The sequence goes on along the minus strand of JAZRZU010000123.1, from coordinate 4,546 downwards.
CATGAGCATTGTCAACCGCTACTCCTCTTTTGTCATGTGCATCGGTCTGGGTATCGGCCAAGGCTTTCAACCCGTTGCCGCCTTTAACTATCAATCCGGTCACATTTCCCGTGTCAAAAAAGGCTTACTGTTCACCACCCTGGCAGGTTGCGTTATGGTCAGCATCCTGTGTACAGGTGGGTTTGTGTTCGCCAAGGGAATTGTGCAGCTGTTTCAAAAATCCCCCGCAGTAATCACCGTCTGCGTACCGGCATTACGCTATGCTTCTTTCGGGTTGTTATTCTTACCGCTGTCCATTCCGGTGAACATGCTTTACCAAAGCATCCGCAAAGCGGGAATTTCCTCTTTCTTGTCCTTGCTCCGTTCGGGCGCTTTCTTAATTCCTTTATTGTTGATCGGTTCGCACTTCTTTGGCCTGACCGGCATTCTGTTAGCACAACCGATTACCGATATGTTATGCGGTCTCGTCAGCATACCGTTCATGCTACACTTTAACCGCCACAGCGCCAACCAATCGGCTTTATAAATGAAATCGTACAAAATAAATTTTTGTTTTCTTTTTTCCTTTAAATATACCGAAAGGACTTGATTATGGACACTTATTAGGTTATTATAAAGATAGCAAATTTTGGAGGTTGCGTATGTTTAAAATTAATTTGATGCACTTTGACAATGTTGCTGTTTTTGCAGCAGAAGAACTGAAAAAGTATCTTCGTATGATGATGCCAAATTGCGGTGATATTGAGATTGCGGTTTGTCCTGACGCAAAAGACGGCTTTCGTCTTGGCTTTTTAGAAGAATTTGGTTTGGACAACGAAGCAGACGATATCCTTTTAGACGATATCGTACATATCGACACAACCGAAAACGGCGGTATTCTTGCGGGTTCCAACCCAAGAAGTATCTTGTATGCGGTTTACCGTTTCTTACGTCTGAACGGTTGCCGTTGGTTATACCCCGGTGTTGACGGTGAACATGTTCCGATGCAGGATATCGTTCCCACACAATACCATAAAAAAGCAGATAGTCGTTTCCGTGGTCACTGCAACGAAGGCGCTGAAAGCCAGACCTGTATGCTGGAAACCATTGATTTTTATGCCAAGCAAGAAATCAATGTCTATATGATTGAATTTGATAACCCGTTTGTGTATTACCAATCCTATTACGGGCATGAATTTAACGAAAAAAATCGTGTTCCCGAACCGGTTCCCTATGACCAGGTCTTACAATGGAAACGTCAGTGTGAAGTAGAGATCGCAAAGCGTGGTCTTCAATTCCACGATATGGGCCACGGCTGGACTGCCGAGCCGTTCGGTATCCCCTCGACAGAGGGTTGGAAACCAATCGACCTTGCGCTTTCGGATGAGCAAAAGAGCTACTTAGCGGAGCTCAACGGCGTGCGAAATATGTACTATGGTGTCCCGCTTGACACCAACCTGTGTATGTCCAACCCCAAAGTCCGTGACATTATGACAGACGGTATCGTTGAATATGCCGAAAATCATAAAAACGTGGATTACCTCCACGTCTGGCTGGCGGATGGTACCCGCAACCACTGCGAATGTGCTGAGTGTCAAAAGGCAGTGCCGAGTGACTTCTATCTGATGATTATGAACGAACTTGACAAGAAGCTCACAGCCAAAGGTCTTGCGACCCGTATTGTGTTTATTGCCTACGTTGACACCATGTTCCCGCCCGAGCAGGTGAAAATCGAAAATCCCAAGCGCTTTTCTTTGCTTTATGCACCGATTACACGTTCATACTGCACCAGCATTAATGAAAATACCGTAATTCCCGAACCGAAGAAATATGTCCGTAACAAGTGGGAAACCCCTTCAACGGCCGAACAGAACCTCGCCTTGCTCAAAGAATGGAAAAAAACATGGACAGGACCCGCTTTCTCATACGAATACCATTTCTGGGTCCAACAATTTAGAGATCCGAGCGGCCTTTATATTGCCCGCCGTATTTACGAGGACATCCGTGGGCTGAAATATATGGGGCTTGATGGTTTCGTTGAAGACGGCTCGCAACGCAGCTTTTTCCCCAACGGCTTTGCGATCTATATCTTTGCTGAAACCCTTGTAAACCGTGACAGCGTGTACGAAGATGTGCTCAAAGATTACTTTACCCACATTTACGGTAACGACTGGGAACAGGTGTATGCCTATTTCAAAAAGGTAAGCGACGCATTTGATTTTCCCTTTATGTCTGGTGAATGCTCCAAGGACGTATCCATTTCAAAATGCTATGACCCCGACAGAGTAACGTGCTTTGAAAACGTGAAGGAATACGCCCAGCAGATAAGAGAGCTGGCTCAGTCGCATATGCAAATGCCCACCCGTCCGCAAACCGTATCGTGGAGACTTTTGTTAAAACATGCGGAGTTCTGTGAGAACATTGCGGCCTATATGAAAGAAAAATGTGTCGGTCATGATGCGCTTGCTTACAAAATGGCGGTTGAAAAACTTGACGACTTTGGTAAATATGAGGTTGAAATCGAACGGTATTATGATCATCATTTGGCATTCAAATCGCTGACACGTGCCGTAAGTAAGCCCTCCAAAATTGTTTTGCAAACCGGTAATGAATTTTAAGGATAAAGGAGAATATGTATGTTTAAAGCCGGATTTTCAAAAGTCGATATGACACTCCCTCTCGGTTCTTCGCTGTCAGGATACTATAGCCTTCGCATTGCCGAAGGAATTTTAGATCCGCTTGACCTGATCGCTGTAGCATTCAGCGATGGCGAAACCACCGCCGTTGTCATCACAGCCGACTTGTGCGGTTTCCGTTTGCCCGGATCGTTCGAGCTGCGCCAACGGATTGCAGAAGAAGCAAACATCCCTGTAGAAAATATTTTCATTCATTGCTTACATCAACATACATCCATTCGTTTCGGCACCGGTGAGCGCTTCTATAAAGCAAACTCCTCCGTCGTGTTTGAACAAGATGCCGCTTATGAGATCATTTGCCGCAAATTTGTCGATGTGACAAAAATGGCTATTGCCGATTTGAAAGAAGCAGAAGTTGGGGTCGCCAGTCAAGAAACAGCCGAACAAATTTCTTTTATTCGCCGTTTCTTAATGAAAGACGGTTCTGCTGTTACTAACCCCGGCGAAGATCGGATCAAGGACGTTGTCGGTCCCTTCGGTGAACCGGACAACACGGTGCGTCTTGTTCGCTTTAAACGCGAAGGCGCTAATGATATCGCCTTTGTAAACTTTTCAACACATCCCGACGTTATCGGCGGCAAGAAGATTTCAGCAGATTGGCCCGGTTTTGCCCGTCGCTTTGTCGAAAAAGACTTGGAAGGTGTTAGCTGTATTCTCATAAACGGTCCGCAAGGCGATACCAACCACATCAACATTTACAACCCCAAGGGCGGTTATAAGCATAGCCGGCACATGGGACGGGTCATTGCCGATACGGTTATTGACATTTGGGAGAAAACAGAGCCTAAAAAAGCGGCTCCGGTTACAGCACAGTATAAGATAGAGTACATTCCCACCAACACCAATGATATCGAACGCATTGAAGAATATACCGAAATGAAGAAACAATCCCTTGAAGGTAAACTCAAATTTACCGATATGGAACTTCGTGCCACTGTGTATCGCGTCAGCAAATTGTATGACCAACCGCTGTTCCAAAAAGTTCCCGTAAGTGTTCTCGGCCTTGGCGAGATTATTATGGCAGGCTTTGGTGGTGAAGCGTTTACGCAGTATGCAAAGGTTTGCCGTGATGCCGCACCCGACCATTTTGTAATGGGCGCAACCCTTATTAACGGTCACCAAGGATATCTTCCCACAACCGAGGCTTATGAGAAGGGCGGCTACGAAGTCTGTTCTTCAGCATTCCAGCCTTGTCTCCCGGAAAAATTGCAAGCCACCGCCGTAGAAATGATAAAAAATCACACGAATCAATAAAGAAATCCCCCTCGCTCTGCGAGGGGGATTTCTTCGATCGTTTCTTGTATTCTTATTTTTTATCCTTATATTCGGTTTTGATGCTTTTCAACACACAGAATCGACTCCTTGTGTTGCTTTCGTTTTGTATGTTATTACTTTACCCAAACGCCGTTTCGATTAAACGTATATTTCTTGCCGGAGATCGTCACGGTTTTGTTCGCCACCATATAACCGTTCCCATCGCAGTAATACCACTTGCCGCCGTCATACACCCAGGCATTCTTAGCCATACTGCCGTTAGCGTTTAACCAGATCCAACCCGTGCGATCTTGTTTCCAGCAATTGGTCACCGCATAACCGTCGGCTCCCACATAGCACCAACCGATGCTATCACGTACCCACGCATTGATCAGCATCGCACCCGACGAACCCAGATATACCCAACCTTTCGAATCTTTTTTCCAAACGTTGGATACCATATACCCATCGGCGTTCAGGAAATACCACTTACCACCGTCTTTTACCCAGGTGTTCTTGGTCATACTGCCGTTAGCATTTAACCAGATCCAACCCGTGCGATCTTGTTTCCAGCAATTGGTCACCGCATAGCCGTCGGCTCCAACGTAGCACCAACC
>JAZRZU010000122.1:0-22988 GCA_045601465.1 Acutalibacteraceae bacterium | reverse complement strand
ATAGAAAAACTCTTTAAGTTGGAGGACTGCGAATGAAAAAGATCAGAATGTTTGTGGCGGCGCTGTTGGCGCTTATAATAATGATCACACCATCGGTTATACCGGTGAGCGCCGCTATGCAGGGATATGAGGTCGGTCATTTTACATATATTAATCCGCTGTATGAGGATTTCGCAGTACGGCCCAAACTATATTCTTCGGCAGGTCATTTGCTTGCGCCGAGCGGTTACAACACTTTGACTGCAGCGGGTGCAGTTTTGCGCGATGCGATGGAACAACGCGCGTCTACAGTTGCGGTAGGTTACGTTGCAGACGGAACCTCACATACAACAGATCAGATAAAAACCTATGCCATGAATATTTTTAATGAGGCAACAAGACACACAGGTGTACCCACGGAGGGCGACTATCTGATGTGGCATTATTCGAGTTATAGCTGTGACTATATGCAGTTTACCGAGTCGGGCAAGACCTACATAACATATAATTATAAATTAGATTACCTGTCTACCGCACAGCAGGAGCAACAGATGGATAGTGCGGTGAATTCACTGGTTAGGAATCTTGATGTTACAAATGCTACGGATTACGAAAAGGTGTGTGCAGTTTACGATTACATCTGCGAAAATATTTCTTATGATACTATTGGATTAAATCGCGGAGATGAGCTTGTTTATACTGCGTATGCTGCTTTGATTAACAATAAAGCCGTTTGCCAAGGATATGCAAGCTTGTTTTATCGCTTGTCATTGACGCTGAATGTGGATGCCAGACTTATTGCGGGCTACGGAGCCGGTGGCAGGCATGGATGGAACATTGTAGAGTTATCGGGCAAATACTATAACCTTGATTCTACTTGGGATGCTGCGTTGTGCCAGGAAAACCTGCCGTACGAATATTTTCTGCGATCGGAAGCAAATTTTGGCGACCACGAAAGGCTTGAAGAATATAGCAATACAAGCTTTCACAGTGAATATCCAATGTCCGCAAGCGACTATGACGCCGAAGCTAACAATGGCGGTGAAGCACCGCCACCTGCAAATGAAAATGGCGGACAGTGTGGAAATGCAGTGACATGGCAGTTAGGCAGTAATGGTGCTTTGAAAATTAGCGGAAGCGGTGAAATTCTTTCGGCACCTTGGAAGGATCAGGTTGTTCGAAGTGTAGAAATTGGATATGGGGTAACATCCATATGCAATCGCGCTTTTGAAAATTGCACAGACCTCACATCTGTTTCAATGCCCCAAAGTATAGCAAAAATTGGCGAGCGTGCCTTTGCGGGGTGTGCGCAGTTAACGAGTCTGTCGTTCCCCTCGGCTTTAAAATGGATTTATGCCTCTGCCTTTGAGGGATGTATCGCGTTAAGGCAGGTTCAGTTTGCAGCAGGTGTAACCTCTATAGGTGATTATGCGTTTTTGGGTTGCAAGGGGCTTACATATATACAGTTGCCAAACAACACGCAAACTATAGGTAAGGGTGCATTTTTCGGTTGCTCACTTCTTCAGACGGTGGAGTTTGCCGATACTATCCAAGCAATCTATGAAGCTGCCTTCGCAAATTGTGTAATGCTCGACTCGATAACACTGCCAAAGGACCTCAATATCATTTACAATGAAACTTTTAAGAATTGCACAAGGCTTGAAAGCATTACCGTTCCAAGCGGTGTTACAGTAATCGGTGCAAACGCCTTTGATGGTTGCGGTAGTCTTATAGATGTACATTATAAAGGTAGCAAAGCACAGTGGGGGAATATCTGGATTGGAGACGGAAATGTTTCTCTTAAAACTGCGACTTTACATTGTGCGCAGTCAAGCTATTGGAGTTTCACGGACAACAAATGGTATTACTATGAAAATGGTAACACAGTAAAGAACAGGTGGATGAGAGACTCCAAGGGGTGGGTATACTTAGGTGATGACGGTGCGATGGTGACGAATGCATGGTGCACCGACTCGCAAGGTTGGTGTTACGTCGGCGCTGACGGCTATGCCGTGACCAATTGCTGGAAGAAAGATTCCTATGGCTGGATCTGGCTCAACAGCAATGGCTCAATGACCAAAAACAGTTGGGTGAAAGACGGTGGCAAATGGTATTTCCTTAATAATAACGGATATATGGTATCTAACTGTTGGAAAAAGGATTCCATAGGTTGGGTATATTTAGGCGCGGACGGCGCAATGAAGACCAATGCGTGGGTCCAAGACTCCAAAGGATGGTGCTATGTTGGTGCTGATGGTTACGCCGTGACCAACTGTTGGAAAAAGGATTCCCACGGTTGGATTTACCTAAACGGAAACGGCTCTATGACGAAATCTGCATGGGTACAAGATGGTAGCAAGTGGTACTATCTTGACGCTAACGGTTATATGGTAGCAAATAAAACGCTCATCATCAGCGGTAAAAAATACACCTTTAACGCTTTGGGCGTTTGGGTAGCATAATGCACAGAGCAGATGCAAAAAGCATCTGCTTTTTCTTTACTTATTTAAAATTTTGTGGTATACTATATTGTCTATAAGTTTGTGTAGGGAGGTGAGCGTATGGATCGGTTTGTGCTGCACAGCAAATTCCAGCCGACGGGGGATCAACCGCAAGCGATTGATAAATTAGTAGCGAGTATTCAGAGTGGTAAGCGTGAGCAAACCTTGCTGGGTGTCACTGGTTCCGGTAAGACTTTTACGATGGCGAACGTGATCGCACAAGTGAACCGTCCGACGCTCGTTCTCGCTCACAATAAGACCCTCGCCGCACAGCTTTGCAGCGAATTCAAAGAATTTTTTCCTGAAAATGCGGTGGAGTATTTTGTTTCCTATTACGATTATAATCAGCCAGAGGCCTATATTCCGTCTACGGATACGTATATTGAAAAGGATTCCGCTATTAACGACGAAATTGACAAACTACGCCATTCGGCGACCTGTGCGTTATCCGAGCGGCGGGACGTCATTATCGTGGCGAGTGTGTCCTGTATTTATAGCTTGGGAAACCCCATTGATTACCGAAACATGATCATTTCCTTGCGTCCGGGCAAGACCAAGTCACGGGATGAATTATTAGCGAAGCTGGTTGAGTTACAATATGAACGGAACGACATCAATTTTGTCCGCAATAAGTTTCGTGTGCGGGGCGATGTGGTGGAGGTTTTTCCGGCATATTCCAATGACTCGGTGATTCGGGTGGAGTTTTTCGGCGACGAGATCGACCGTATCAGCGAAATTAACCCGTTGACCGGAGAGCTGAAAAGTTTATTGGGGCATATCGGTATCTATCCGGCTTCGCACTACATTGTGCCGCCGGATAAGATGGAGGTTGCCATTGCGGAGATCGAACGGGAACTGGAACAGCGGTTGCGAGAGTTTAAGGCGGAAGATAAGTTGTTGGAAGCACAACGCTTATTACAACGCACACGGTATGACATTGAGATGCTCCGTGAGATTGGCATCTGCAAGGGAATTGAAAACTATTCACGTATTTTATCGGGGAGAGCCCCCGGTTCGTCTCCTTTTACGTTGCTGGATTATTTTCCCGATGACTATCTGTTGTTTGTGGACGAATCGCACGTGACGTTGCCGCAAGCACGGGGCATGTACGGCGGTGATTTTGCCCGAAAAACCAGTTTGGTGGATTACGGGTTCCGTTTGCCGAGTGCTTACGACAACCGTCCGTTGAATTTTGATGAGTTTTATGACCGTGTTCACCAGGTAGTGTTTGTCAGCGCCACGCCGGGTGAGTTTGAACGCAACCATGGTGGGCAGCCGATTGAACAGGTGATTCGTCCGACCGGTCTACTCGATCCCGAAGTCGTGGTCAAACCGATTGAAGGACAGATTGACGATCTGCTTGACCAAATACGGCAACGTGCCGAACGCTCCGAACGGGTGTTGGTGACGACCCTGACCAAAAAGATGGCGGAGGATTTGACACAGTATTTGGAAAATGTCGGGGTGCGGGTGCGGTATATGCATCACGACATTGACACGATACAGCGCATGGAAATTATCCGTGATCTACGGCTTGGTGAGTTTGACGTGTTAGTGGGTATTAACCTTCTCCGAGAGGGCTTGGATATTCCGGAGGTATCGTTGGTTGCCATATTGGATGCGGATAAAGAAGGATTTTTGCGTTCCGAAACCTCGTTGATCCAGACGATCGGTCGGGCAGCCCGTAATGCCAATGGACAGGTCATTATGTATGCCGATGCCGTGACAGCGTCGATGGAACGAGCGATTACCGAAACCAACCGACGTCGAGAAATTCAAATGGCATACAATGAAAAACATGGTATCCAGCCACGAACGATTACGAAAAACGTGCAGGATATTTTACAAATTACACCGAAATCTCAGGATGCCAAAACGGACAAAGGCAAGCGGTTGACTCGTGCCGAACGAGAACAGCGGATTGAACAACTGACACGGGAAATGCGGCATGCTGCGAAATTGTTGGAGTTTGAACACGCCGCATGGCTCCGAGATGAAATTGAAAAGCTGAAAAAACAGTAAAGAGGGAACCGATATGTTGGATAAGCTGGTGGTAAAAGGCGCCCGTGAACACAATTTAAAAAACGTTGACGTGGTCATTCCTCGGGACAAGCTGGTTGTGTTTACCGGTTTGTCCGGTTCGGGGAAGTCGTCGCTTGCCTTTGATACCATTTATGCTGAGGGACAGCGGCGGTATATGGAAAGTTTATCGTCCTATGCACGGATGTTTTTGGGACAGATGGAAAAACCCGAAGTGGATTCCATTGATGGGTTATCACCTGCTATTTCTATCGACCAAAAGACTACGTCGCATAATCCACGCTCAACGGTGGGAACGGTAACCGAGATCTACGATTATTTACGTCTTTTGTATGCACGTATCGGTGTGCCGCACTGCCCGGTGTGCGGACAGGAAATCCGTCATCAGACGGTGGATGAGATCGTCGATTGTTTATTGGAACTGGACGAAGGAACAAAAGTACAGATATTAGCGCCCATCGCACGGGGCAAAAAGGGCGAATATCAAAAAGAGCTGGACGATGCACGCAAAGCAGGATACGTACGGGTGCGTGTGGACGGTGAAATTCACGATTTATCCGAGGATATCAAGCCGGAAAAGAATAAAAAACACACCATTGAAATTGTCGTCGACCGCTTGGTGATTCGTGAGGATATTCGCAGTCGGTTGGCGGATTCGATTGAAACGGCGACCGGATTATCCGATGGATTGTTGTGCGTGAATATCCCTGAGGGGGAAGATCGCCTGTTTTCACTCCATTATGCATGCCCGGAACATGGATTCAGCATGGAGGAGTTAAAGCCACGGATGTTTTCGTTTAACAATCCGTTTGGTGCTTGTCCGAAATGTACCGGTATCGGTATTCATATGTCCATCGATCCCCAACTTGTGGTAAACGATCCCAAACGCTCGATTCGTGAAAATGCGATTACGGCAAGTGGTTGGGGATACTATGACATGGGCACCATTGCGCAGATGTATTACGAGGGATTAGCGGCGCATTATCAGTTTTCATTGGATACCCCGTTTGAGGAATTACCTCAAAATATTCAGGATATTTTGTTGTATGGAAACAATGGCGAAAAGATCCGTATGGTGCGCAAGATGGAGTACGGTACAGGTGAATATTTTACAGCGTTTGAAGGTATCGTGAACAATTTGGAAAGACGGTATCGGGAAACCAACAGCGAATGGATACGCAGTGAAATTGAAACCTATATGAGTAAGGTGCCGTGTCCCGAATGTCACGGCAAGCGGTTAAAGCCCGAGAGCTTAGCGGTGACGGTTGGCGGTGTGAACATTGCCGACCTGTGTGAAAAATCGGTGAGTGAGGTTTTAGCGTTTATTAAACAACTATCCTTATCGTTATCCAAACGAGAGCATTTGATTGCGGATCGCATCTTAAAAGAAATTCGGGAGCGAGTGGGATTTTTAAACAGCGTGGGACTCGAGTATCTAACGTTATCACGGTCTGCGGGAACGTTGTCCGGCGGCGAAAGCCAGCGGATTCGGTTAGCAACACAAATCGGATCGTCACTCATGGGCGTTTTATATATCCTGGACGAGCCGAGTATCGGTTTGCATCAGCGGGACAATCAAAAATTGTTGGAAACCTTGTGTCGCTTGCGTGACCTCGGCAACACGTTGATTGTGGTTGAACACGACGAGGACACCATGCGTGCGGCCGACTGGATCGTGGATATCGGGCCGGGTGCGGGTGTTCACGGCGGTGAGGTGGTGTTCTCCGGCACACCGGATGAGGTGTGTTCGTGTGAAAAATCCATCACCGGACAGTATCTCAGCGGCAAACGCCGTATTCCGGTTCCTGCTACCCGTCGCAGGGGAAGCGGCAAGGAGCTTCGTGTAGTGGGCGCTTGCGAAAACAATTTGAAAAACATTGACGTATCCTTTAAACTGGGTGCGTTTAACTGTGTCACCGGCGTGTCGGGATCGGGAAAATCCTCGTTGGTCAATGAGATCTTATACAAAAAACTCGCCAAAGTACTCAACCGTGCGCATACACACGCAGGAGCACACACTGCCATAGAGGGGTTGGAACAGTTGGATAAGGTCATTAACATTGACCAAGCACCGATTGGACGCACACCTCGCTCCAATCCGGCAACCTATACCGGTGTGTTTAACGATATTCGGGAATTGTTCGCCTCGACGACCGATGCCAAGATGCACGGCTATTCTGCCGGTCGTTTTTCGTTTAACGTGAAAGGCGGTCGTTGTGAAGCTTGTCAGGGTGACGGTATTTTAAAGATCGAGATGCATTTCTTGCCGGATATTTACGTGCCGTGTGAAGTGTGCCGAGGACAACGGTATAATCGGGAGACTTTGGAAGTACGGTATAAGGGTAAGAACATTTATGATGTGTTGGAAATGACGGTGGAGGAAGCGATGGCTTTTTTTGACGCCGTTCCGAAAATTGCGCGCAAACTCAAAACACTTCGTGACGTCGGATTGGGATATATCAAGCTGGGACAGTCTGCCACCACTTTGTCCGGCGGTGAGGCGCAGCGGGTAAAACTGGCTACGGAGCTTGCCAAGCGACCCACCGGGCGCACCGTGTATATTTTAGACGAGCCGACTACGGGATTGCATACCGCTGATGTGGCACAGCTGATTGACGTATTACAAAAGCTGGTAGATGGTGGGAACACCGTCGTTGTTATTGAGCACAATTTAGACGTGATCAAAAATGCCGATCATATTATTGATTTAGGGCCGGAAGGCGGCAATCGGGGCGGGACATTGATTGCGTGCGGTACACCCGAAGAAATTGCGGCAGTATCGGAATCCTATACCGGACAATTTTTAAAGAACGTATTGTAAAGAGTAAGAAAGGAGGAAACCGCTATGGAAACTGTATATCGTGTATCCTATTATGCCGGGGTACAAACATTACGTTTGTTGCACCGTATAGGGCGGTTTCTTACCTTTGTGTTTGCTCCGCTTCGGTTAATTATTCGACGGTTTGTAACGGTGTTCCGGCGACACCGTGGCCGCACGTTGCGGGCAAAGCTTTGGACGTTTTGGCAATATCTTGTGCGATCGGGAGCACAATTACGCAGCGCTTGGGAGCAGCATCCATTGCGGGCTTTTGGCGTTTTGTGGCGACTGTTGACCGCCGCAATTCGGCGTTATTCACGGCCTCTTGTCAGCTTGGCAACGGCAGTGGTGATACTGGTATCCGGTGTCGTGTTGTATACAACATACCGCCATTGGAGTGATATTACCTTTGGTTTGGCTTTAACCGATGCCGAGGGCGATACGTGGGGATATGTAGCGGATGAAGCAGAATTGCAGGCAGGTATTACCATGGCTATTGAGCGTCTGGAAAACACCGCTACCGGATTGGATACCATGGTAACGCCGGGTGTATCGCTGCATATGGTGCCGCAGGCAACATTGCTTTCCCGCTTTGCTATCTGCGATGAATTATTGACCCGTACAACGGCATCGTTACGTCAAGCGTGCGGTGTTTATGTGGACGGTGTATTATACGGTGCCGTCATGGGACACAACAATGCGTCACGTATGTTAGCGGAGATTTTGCAAGCCGGTCAAGCGGGTCGCCAGGGTGTTACCGCTTCCTTTTTGAACAAGGTCGAGTTAGTGGAGGGATGGTTCCCGCCGGAACGTATCGAATCTACTACCGATTTGGCGCAGCGCATACAATACGGAGGGGAAGGCCGCACATTTTACGAGCCGCAAAAAAAGGCGGAAACGCTGACAGCGATTGCAAAAAAAGTCGGTGTTGACGAAGCCGTTTTGCGAAAATTAAACCCTGCGATTGGGACGAAGGTAGCCGTTGGGCAACGGGTATTGATACAGCGTGGAAAATCGCATCTGCCCATGTTGGTATCCGGCACGATGGAGTATGATATTGAGGTGCCATACACGGTAAACCGTATCGCCGACGCTTCGCAATATGAGGGGTATGAACGAGTACGCACCAATGGCGAAAAAGGGAAAAATCGTGTAACGGCAACCGTGACGTATTTGGATGGGGAGCAGCTTTATAGCGAAATCACGTCCTCCGAGGTTATTCGAAAACCGGTTACCGAAGTGATTGCTTACGGTACCAAAAAGATTGATAAAAACTATCATGGCGGCGCTAACGCTACCGGTCGATTTATGTGGCCGGTTCCGAGTACACGTTTTGTGTCACAATATTATAAGTCGGGGTCGGGCAGTTCCCGCCATAACGCTATTGATATTTGGAAGCGGAACATGACGGGTGAAACGATCGTTGCCGCAGACGGCGGTAAGGTTATCGTCGCCGAAGATCCGAAAGGGACTTCGTATTGGTCTTACGGCAAATACATCATTATCGACCACGGTGGTGGATACCAAACGTTGTATGCGCATTGTCACGAATTGTTTGTAAAGCCCGGCGATACGGTTATTCAAGGGCAAAAAATTGCAACCGCCGGAAATACAGGACGCAGCACGTCGCCTCATCTGCATTTTGAGATACGCAAAAACGGCCGTGCGTTAAACCCGATGAAGTTTTTCTAAGGAGAGGTGACGGATGGTACATAGTGGTGAAATTTACCGTCACTTTAAAGGAAATGTATATGAAGTGGTGGCGGTAGGACGGCATAGCGAAACGTTGGAACAGTATGTGGTATACCGTGCTTTGTCGGGTGACGGTGAGGTGTGGATACGTCCGCTGATAATGTTTACCGAACAGATACAACAAGGGGATGCTCTTATTCCTCGATTTAAAAAAATAACCCCAGAAAGATAAGGAAGCGAAAACATGGAAAAACGAGAAAATATACGGAATATTGCCATTATTGCCCACGTCGATCATGGCAAAACAACATTGGTCGATCAATTACTTCGGCAAAGCGGCATCTTCCGTGAAAATGAGCAGGTATCGGATCGGGTCATGGACTCGAATGATCTGGAACGGGAACGCGGTATTACGATTTTGTCCAAAAACACCGCTGTCATGTTCGGCGACACCAAAATTAATATTGTGGACACGCCCGGCCATGCGGATTTCGGCGGTGAGGTGGAACGTATCCTCATGATGGTGGATGGTGTGTTGTTATTGGTGGATGCGTTTGAGGGCTGTATGCCGCAAACTCGTTTCGTGTTAAAAAAAGCGTTGGGACTTGGTAAACGTCCCGTTGTGGTGATCAATAAGATCGATCGTCCGGGCGCAAGACCCGCCGAGGTGATCGATGAACTGTTAGACCTGTTTATTGAACTCGGTGCGGATGAAGACCAGCTGGATTTCCCCGTGGTTTATGCGTCGGGACGTGACGGGTACGCTTCTACCGAGCCGTCGGTGCGTGGTACGGATATGAAACCGCTATTCGAGGCGATTTTGAAGCACGTACCGGCACCGGAAGGAGAGGCTGACGGCCCGTTGCAAATTCTTTTCTCCAACATTGATTACGACGATTATGTAGGCCGTATCGGTGTGGGACGTGTGGAACGGGGACGTGTCAAAACCGGACAAGCCGTTACGTTATGCAAAACCGATGGTACGACCACGCATGCCCGTATCGGCAAGTTATATCAATTTGAGGGTTTGCATCGTGTGGAACATGAAACAGCAGAGCTGGGAGATTTAATTGCGGTGACCGGTATCACCGATCTGAACATCGGCGAAACGGCATGTGACCCCGATTGCGTCGAAGCACGTCCGTTTGTACGCATTGACGAACCGACGATTTCGATGTTGTTTATGGTGAATAACAGTCCGTTTGCCGGTAAAGAAGGAAAATTTGTAACCTCCCGTAATCTGCGTGAACGACTGTTTAAAGAGGTAGAGACCAACGTTAGTATGCGGGTGCGGGAAACCGATTCTACCGATGCGTTTGAAGTATCGGGACGTGGGGAATTACACCTTTCCATTTTGATAGAGACGATGCGGCGGCAGGGATATGAATTTGCGGTCAGCCGTCCGCAGGTGATTTATAAACAGGATGAAAACGGCACCCGTTTGGAGCCGATGGAATTGCTTATGATCGAAGTGCCGGAAAACTACGTCGGTGCCGTCATGGAAAGGCTGGGAACCCGTAAGGCGGAACTGCTTAATATGGGTACACGGGATACCGGTTCTACGCATTTGGAATTCCGTATCCCATCCCGTGGGTTAATGGGATATCGGCAACAATTTTTAACCGATACCAATGGTAACGGCATTATGAACAGTGTATTCGACGGATATGAGCCGTACAAGGGAGATATCCCGCAACGTGTACAAGGCTCTTTGGTGGTGTTTGAATCGGGGGAAACCAGCGGATACGGGTTGTTTAATGCACAGGACAGAGGGAGCTTGTTTGTAGGCCCGGCGGTACCGGTATATGAAGGCATGATTGTCGGGCAAACGCCCAAGAGCGAGGATATTGTGGTGAACGTGTGTAAGAAAAAGCACGTCACCAACATGCGCGCTGCCGGTTCAGACGAGGCATTACGGTTAACACCGCCTACGGTGTTATCGTTAGAGCAGTCGTTGGAATTTATTAACGACGATGAGCTGGTCGAAGTAACACCGGAAAGCATTCGTTTGCGTAAACGTATTCTATCCAAAGAATTGCGCATGAAGGAATTAGCCAAGAAAAAATCATGACACGCTTTGTTGTTCGGCCATGTTTTGTTGCCGGCATAACCGTATTGGTGACCGATCTGATCTGTCCGTGGTTATCGGCTTCGGTACGGTTGACGGTGTTCATGGGGATAGCATTATTATGCATGGTTTCCTTGTTGATACCGGCTGTACGGCAGTATCACGTAATACCATTCGTGGCGGCAGTTTGCCTATTGACGATGGTGTCTTTTGGCATTGCCTATCATAGACAGGTGGAAAAACTCGCCGAATACCGCAACAAGACGGTGTCAGCAACGGTAGTTGTGCAAGAAAATGGGACGGTGACCAAGGTTTGCGTGGTGGAGGGAGAACTGCCTGTCGGCACCAAACTATCCTTCTATATGAACAGTCTTGACCCTGTGTTACAACCACAGGATCGTTTTTCGGCGGTTTTTCGCATACCGGAGGATACCGCCAATTCTCGGTTACAAGAATGTATTGACCGTGCGTATGGGGTATCGTTATGGGCAGAGGTTATGGATAAAACCGCCATCGAACAAACGCTTACCCAAGAAGCGATACCGCAGCTTTCACTTTTTGCACGGATACGGGAACAGTTGGTATTCGAAATCGTACACACACTCGATGGGGATGTGGGTGCAGTCGTATCCGGCATTTGTTATGGAGCCGATGAAGGATTATCGTCCAAAGCGGTTTCGGACTTTCGAGCTTGTGGTGTTTCGCACTTGTTTGCCGTTTCGGGTATGCACATGACGGTGTTGGTGCAAGGGCTTGCATGGCTCTTGCATCGGCTGCGGGCACCCCGTGTTGTGAGGGGCCCTGTCTGCGGTTTGTTTTTATGGATGTTTATGGCGATCGTTGGGTTTAGTGCGTCGGTGGTGCGTGCCGGAGTGGTAAACCTGGTGTGCTTAGCCGCAACGCTTTTTCGTAGACAGGCCGACACACGCAATTCCTTGGGAGTTGCATTAGTATTGTTATTGGCAGGTGATCCGTTTGCCGCATACGATGCCGGGTTACTGTTATCGTTTACGGCAACGTTTGGATTAGTATACTGGACGGCGCCGATTCAGGCGTTTTTGTTGGGAGAACGAGAACTCAAATACGCTGTGAAACTCCGCCGAGCGCTGGCATCGGTTATAGCACTCAGCGTTGCGGCAATGTGTGCGACATTGCCGGTGTGTGCGGTGTTGTTTGGCAGGGTATCGGTGGTATCCGTTTTGGCGAATGTGCTGACGACGACTGCATCAGAGGTAGTATTGGTTTTTGGTTGTGTAGCATCGTTGCTTTGCACTGCCGGATTAGGAGTCATTACACCGCCACTATGGGTGGTTTGCGGGACGATGAGTCGTTATCTTTTGTTGGTTTGTGAAAAAATTTCGGAATTTTCGCTTGCAACGGTTGCTATTCAGGCCTCCTTTCTGTTATTATGGATGGGAGGAACCTATCTTTTGATGCTATATGGCCGTTGTGTCCTCAAAAAGTCAGGAAGATCTATCCTGTTAGGCATTTGTATGTGCATCCTTGGCGTGGGGATTTTGCTTAACCGTAGCGCGATGCGAGATACCGTGCAAGTGGATATGGTGGGTGCGGACTCTACGGCAACAGTTTTGCAGTATCGTTCCCACACAGTGGTGATAACGGCCCCTGAACAGATGCAGACGTTATACCATGTGCGCAACCGCTTGTCGGAATGCGGCGTTTCACAGATTGACTTGTTGATTTTATACGGTGGTGAGGAGCCGATTCTTTCTTACGTGCCTTCTGTTTTGGATGAATATATTGCCAAGCACACCACGGTTCTATATACGAATCTCCCGTGGAATTCACCGTTAGACGGGGTGCCGTTGGAGAATAAACAAGTGACGTTGTCGAATGGACTGATAGTCACCGCTGACCGAGATACTGTCAACTTATGTTTGGCAGATACGTTTTTTGTCTTTTCAACTCAACCCACACCGAACGTGGGAACAAGCGCTGACATGGTATTTTGTAAAGCCGGGTCGGCGTGGGTACATACAGATACCGGATTACAGCCGCTAATGTCTTCTATTCGCACCTTGATGCGACGTGACAACAGGTGGTATATCAAAGGAGATGACTGGAATGCCGTTTTCGGAACAGGAGTTGAAGCAACATCTTAAAACCGAAGAGGTCAAGCGTGTCTACCTATTGTACGGTGAAGAAAGTTATTTGACAATGCACTACCTGGAGCAGTTGGTGCGCAAGTCAGGTGTACGACAGGAAGATGAACTCAGTGTATTTAATTATCAGCGTTTTGATGGACAAGACGCTCCCTTTGATGCGATTGAGGCGGCAGTAGAAGCGTTACCGTTGATGGCAGACAAGAAATGTGTAACGGTCAGCAACTGCGACGTGACGGCAGCAGCCCTATTTGACCGTGCGTTAGCGTTAGTGGAAGATCCGTCGGAGGACACGGTGTTGATTTTCTGGATGACGACCGTTCTCAGCGATGGAAAAGTCAACGCCAAGTGGAAGCAGTTTATGGCGGCGGTGGAGAAAGCGGGCGGAATGTGCGTCGATTTCCCACGCAAGACCAACGAGGAAATTGCCCGCATTTTATGTGCCGGTGCCGGCAGACGGGGCGCCTTGTTGAAGCCCGAAACGGCGAAACGGTTGGTTGAACAAAGCGGAAACGATCTAAATTTGTTACTCAATGAATTGGATAAACTGTGTGCGCTTGCCGGAAATGGGGAGATTACGCAGGCAATCTTGGAACAAGTCGCAACCAAAAACCTCAATGCGCAGGCATATGAGTTGTCCAATGCCATTTTGCAAAATCATTTTGAAAAAGCCTACACGATCTTGCACCGCTTATTTACCGGTAAAGCAGAGCCGATCGCCATATTAGCAGCCCTATCCGGCGCTTATACCGATATGTATCGTGCCAAGGTTGCGGCAATTGCCGGACGGCAGGTAGAAACACTGGTCGAGGAATTTGATTATAAGGGGAAAGCTTTCCGATTGAAATATGCTGCACGGGATTGTAGTAAAATGTCGCTGGAATCCCTCAGAGAGAGTTTGGATATTTTGGCGCAGGCAGATCGTCGATTAAAATCTTCGTCTGCTGATAAGCGTACTGTGTTGGAGGAGGTCGCCGCAAAACTGATCGTAACGGCGAAACTCGGATGAAGCCCGCCATCGTTGAGGCGGTTGTTGTAGAGGGAAAGTACGATGCCATCCGTCTGCACAGCGTGGTGGATACCACGATTGTGGTGACGGATGGTTTCGGTATTTTTAAGCAACCCGAAAAGCTGGAGCTTTTGCGTCGATTGGCAATGGCACAAGGCTTAATTGTGTTGACAGACAGCGATGCAGCAGGATTTGTGATTCGCGACCGCATCAGTGGTGCCTTGCCGAGGGAACAACTCAAACATGCCTATATTCCTGAAATTGTCGGGAAAGAAAAGCGAAAAAAAGAGCCCTCCAAAGAGGGCTTATTGGGTGTTGAGGGGATTGACGGCGATACGGTGTTAAAGGCGTTGTGGCGTGCGGGCGCTACCCCTGTAAACGGATTAAAAACGCAGCCGGTTCTGTATTTAAACAAGGCTCGCCTGTACGCTGACGGATTATCCGGTGGGGAACAGAGTGCCGTTTTGCGCCGGCGTCTATTGCAACAGTTGGCGCTTCCCATCAAATTATCGGCCAACCGGATGATCGACGTGTTGAACGTGTTGCTGACAGAAGAGGATTATGAGAAAGCCTTAGCGCAGGTGAAAGGAGAAAGCGTATGATTTTAGCATCGGCATCCCCTCGCCGTCGAGAGATATGCAGTTTATTAGGACTTTCGTATACGGTAGAACCTGCCAGAACGGAATTGCCGTTGGATGGGGAATTACCTGTGGAAGAGGCGGTATTGTCAATTGCTCGTGCAAAGGCAGAGGAAGTTGCCGCCTCTCATCCGGACGAAGTGGTGTTGGGTGCGGATACAGTCGTAGTGGTAGAGGATACGGTATTCGGTAAGCCCGCTGACGAAGAGGATGCGAAAGCAATGCTGTGGCGGTTGTCCGGCCGAGAACACCGTGTCATCACAGCGGTGTGGGTGTGTGATAAGGATCAAAGCGAAGGGTTTTGGGATGCTGCAACGGTCAACTTTATGCCGATGAGTGAAGAGGACATTGACTCGTATATCCAAACGGGAGAGCCGATGGATAAAGCTGGTGCTTATGCCATCCAAGGAAAAGGTATGCGGTATATTCATAGCATACACGGTGATTTTTATACGGTGATGGGGTTGCCCGCCGGTCGGCTGTATCAATTTCTTAAAAAACATTTGTAAAAAGGCGGTTCAAAACACCTCGTTTTGAACCGCCTTTGTTATTTATTGTGCCGGGTTGTTTCCTTGACCGGTTAATCCTTCTAAAATGACGTTGGCATCTGATCCGGCTACCTGTGGCAGCTGTCCGTTCCATTTTTCCAACCATTGCTGATACAGCACGTCTTTGGTTAAGGAATCGGAAATGGTTTTATTGGCTTTTGCCTCCGCTTCGGCGGCAATCAACAAAGCTTTTGCAGCGGCTTCCGCTTCGATGAGTTTTTGTGCTGCTTCGGTTTCGGCTTTCAGCTTGTTTTGAGCAGCAACTTGTTTTTCTTCAACCGCATTGGTGAAAGCATCGGTGAAATCCATGTTTTCAATTGCCGTGCTGGAAACTTCAATGTTGTATTTTTTCAGCTTTTCAGCGAGGTTCTGTTCGACCTCAATGGCTAAGTTTGCACGGCTGCCGATTAGATCCTCCGCATTGTATTTGGCGGTAACCGTTTTAAGTGCTTCCTGAATACAAGGGGTGACAACGGTGTTATAGTAATCACGGCCGATGGTGCGGTACAATGTTTGCGCATTGGCTTTTTGGATTTGGTAGTTCAGCGTATACAATACCTGAACCTCTTGGATATCGCTGGAAAAGCAAACCATTTGGAGGGAGCCTTTTTGTGTACGGTTATCCATATTGACTACTTTTGAAAAGGGGCTTTTGATATGTAGGCCTGCTTCAAAGGTGAAGTTTTCAACCTTACCAAAGGTTGTCACAACACCGGTATGACCGGTGGGGACCGAAGCAATACAAGAGGCGCCGATCAACACGATACCCAATGCGCAAACAGCGCCGGATATGATCCGAACGACCGGTTTCCCTTTGATTGTGATGATAGCGGCAATCGCCGCACCGACTACAATTAAACCGAGAACAAACAACATACAGACCATCCTTTCAAGATAACAATAAATTTATACGTCCAACGATTACTCTTCGTCGGGGCGTTCCCAGTTGTGCCAAACGTTTTGAACGTCGTCGTTGTCCTCTAAGGCGTCCAGTAATTTTTCCATTTTCACAATAGCGTCTTCATCGGTAATAGAGGAATACACGTCGGGAATCATCTGTAATTCAGCCGAAACAAAGGTATATCCCTTGGCTTCGAGGTCGTCACGCACGGCAGAGAAATCGTCCGGCTCGGTCGTGATCTCAAAGATATCTGCATCGGCTGCAAAATCCGAAGCACCTGCCTCTAACGCATCTTCCATGACGGTGTCCTCTTGTAAACCCTCTGCTTCGACGGCGAGGATACCTTTTTGATTAAACATAAACGAAACACAGCCGGTCTGGCCGAGATTTCCGCCGTATTTATCAAAATAATGACGAATATCCGCTGCGGTGCGGTTGCGATTATCGGTTAAGGTTTCAACAATGACCGCAATACCGCACGGACCGTATCCTTCATATTGTAAGGCTTCATAACTGTCGGTGTTTCCGTCACCGGCGGCACGTTTGATGATGCGGTCAATGTTATCGTTAGGCACATTGTTTGCCTTTGCTTTGGCGATCGCATCTTTTAACTTAGAGTTGGAGGCAGGGTCTGCACTGCCGCCTTCCTTAACAGCAACGGCAATTTCACGGCCGATTTTCGTAAAGATTTTTGCTTTTTGGCCATCGGTTTTTTCTTTTTTGCGTTTAATGTTATTCCATTTAGAATGTCCGGACATACTAACGACTCCTTATGTTTGTTATACGAAAAGCAGTATACCACAAAGTCCCATGGGGTGCAAGGGGTTCCCATAAAAAAGCGGAGACAGCTTGATAAGTTGTCTCCGCTTTTGAGTGTTATTTTTTGGCTTCGCGCAGCTGTACGCTGATAGTGAATTCTTGGACCTTTCGGTTTTCAGAGCGCAGCAGCGTGAGGGTGACGGTGTCGCCGACCTGGTGCTTTGCTAATTCGGAACGCAGTTCGGCATAGTTTTCAATCACTTTCCCGTCTACCTTTGTAATGAGGTCACCGCGTCTGGCATTGGTGTTTTTTAATGCAGAACCTTCTTCAATGGTATAGATAAGGAAGCCTCGATAGAGGGAATCGCTGTACGTTTGTCCGGTGATACCAAGCGATACACGTCCGGTCACATAGCCGTTTTTGAGGATGTCGTTAATGATGATTTGTGCCTCGTTAATCGGGATTGAAAAACCGATTCCTTCGTAACCGGAGGCAACGATTTTTGCGGAGTTGACCGCAATCACCTGACCGGCGGCATTGAATAACGGACCACCCGAGTTGCCGGGGTTAATGGCGGCATCAATTTGCAAGCATTTGATGGCGTAGCCGGTATCCTCATACACATCACGGGCAAGACCGGAGACAATTCCTTGTGTGGTTGACCAACCGAGACCGCCGGAGTTACCAAGCGCTACCACCTTATTACCCATTTTCAGTTTGGTGGAGTCGCCAAAGGTTGCCGGTTTTAAATTGGTAGCGTTTACTTTGATAACGGCGAGGTCGGTGGAGGAGTCATAGCCGATGATGTCGGCGTATTCATATACCGTTCCGTTATACAGTTTTACGTCAATGCGGGGGAATTCTTTGCCGGTAGATTCATCCACAACGCAATGCCAGTTGGTGATGATATAGCCGTCTGCCGACATAACAATACCGCTTGCGGAACCGGTCTTTGCTTCCTGCTCGGAAGATTGGCCGAATGGGAATCCGCCGGTAGAAGCAGAACTATACATGGTGAGCAATACGGTGCTGTCAATGTTGCGGTCTACGATTTCAGTAGTGGTCAGACCCTGTGTGTCTTCATCCAGTTCGGTAATCGTTAAGGTAGGGGCATTTGTCGCATCATCGTTCGAGGCGGGAGGAGTGGGGAACAGACTGCCGCCGTTGCGATACAAAAGCGCCACCAGCGTTGACAGGGCAATAATGGTCAATGCGCACAGTACACCGATAATGCCGATCGCCACTTTTGCTCCCCGACGTTTTTTGGGGGGTGTGGGTGCATGTGACGGTACGGAGTTCCATCCATAGGGGTCATACGGTGCCGTTTCCGGTTTTGCCGGGGGCTCCGCAGGTGTCTGCGAATTGGTTTGTTCGGTAGGAAATTGATTCCATTCATCCATAAAGGGAACCCACCTTTCTTTTTTCGATGATACCAGTATAAAATAGTTTTGTGTCAGTTTGTTGAACAAAAATTACGATTTTTGTGAATGCGTATCGAAACATGGTTTATAAAGCATCCGGTAACCAGAAGGTAAATTCCGCATACTCTTGCTCACGAGAGGATACGGTGATTTCACCACCGTGCAGTCCAAGCAACGTTTTGACAATGTATAACCCAATGCCGGTTCCCTTTTTATCCAGCCCACGAGAACGGTCACTTTTATAAAACCGTTCAAAAATATGGGGCAGTTCATTCGAGGGAATACCTTCGCCGGAGTTGCGGATCGTACAATAGGTGCGATCTTTTTTATGCAGTACCGCTAAGCGCAAATAACCACCGTTCTCAGTAAATTTTACGGCATTATCGATCAGATTATACACGACTTGTTGCATGAGATCATAATCGGCAATCACCATTTGCGGGGCACATACGTCCAGCCCTTCAACTTTAATCGATTTTTCTTCTACACGCTGTTCAAACAGTATAAGCGTACTGCATACCATAGCGGTTAGATCAAAGGATACAGGACGTGGTTTCAATGCACCGGTGTCGATACGGGAGAGATCCAACATCGATTGTACCAAACGGGATAGTCGACGGACTTCATCGGATACCACGGTTAAATACTCTCGATGACGGTCTTGGGGGATTGTACCGTCCAAAATACCATCGATAAATCCTGAAATGGTGGTCATGGGGGTGCGCAGTTCATGCGACACGTTTTCCACGAAACTCCGCTGTATGCCATCAATCGAGGAGAGGGAAACCGCCATGCCGTTAAGCGCAGTGGCAAGCTCGGCGATCTCATCCTTTCCACGTGTTTTAATGCGGTAGGAAAAATCACCCTGGCTAAATTGACGGGTCGCAATCGCCATCTGTCGCAGGGGGCGTACCATTCGATATGTCATAAGGTACAGAATGACAAACGCTACGATGATGACGGCTAATCCTGAAAAAAGGGAGGTTTGGACGTTATCCACGATGTATTGTATCAGTTCTTTTGCTGAGGATGTAACAACAACATATCCGATAATGGAGGACTTTTGTGTTAAAACGGTACCGGAACAATATTGGGGTTCTTCATAAAAATCATTGATCTTCCCCATCGTAAATAAAGGCCCGTTTTGGAGGGCGGTTTGAAACGATGTTGGCAATGTTTTTCCAACATGGTGACAATTACTGTTATGCGAGCAGAAAATTACACGAAAATGGGGGTCAGTCACCAATATGTTGCCGTCAAAAGACTCGGCTAAACGTTCGAGTGTAGAGGAGATGGTACCGGGGATGAAGTGTTTGCCCGGATCTACTTCAACGGAATTGTCCACGACAAAACCGGAAATATTTGCAGCATGGTCTGCTAGCACGTTTTGTTTATTACGTAGCCAATAACGACTGGCAAAAAAAGCGTGGGTTCCGGTTAACAAAAGAAATGAGAAAAAAATGATGGCAGCCGTGGCAGCAAAATACTTTGAAAAAACCGATTTAAACATGGTGTTGTTTAACCTCGAATTTGTAGCCGACGCCCCACACGGTTTTCAGCGTCCATTCTTCTGAAATACCATCCAATTTTTCTCGCAATCGTTTAATGTGAACATCGACCGTTCGGCTGTCACCGTAGTATTCAAATCCCCAGACTTCGTCCAGCAGTTGGTCACGTGTATAGACACGATTCGGATTGCTGGCAAGGTGATAGATAAGCTCCATTTCTTTTGGGGGTGTGTCAATCTGCTGACCCTTTACCCGCAGTTCATAATTTTCCATGTTGATGTATAGATTGTCAAAGGTGACCTCTTTTGCCTTCTCACGCTGTCCCAATCCGGCACGGCGCAAAACCGCTTTAATACGGGCGATGACCTCTTTGGTTTCAAACGGTTTTACGATGTAATCGTCTGCGCCGAGCTCTAAGCCCAGTACTTTATCAAACAATTCTCCTTTGGCGGTAAGCATGATAATCGGGCAGTCAGATTTTTTGCGAATGCGACGGCATACTTGCCAACCGTCTAAAAGGGGCATCATAATATCTAACAAAACTAAATCCGGATTCTCCGATTCAAAACGGGTAACAGCTTCCTCACCGTTGCCCACAACAATTGGTTCAAAACCTTCTTTAATGAGATATAGCCGTAACAATTCACAGATATTACTGTCATCATCTGCAACTAAAATTTTGATCGGTTCCATTTTTGACACTCCTTTTTCTTTTAAGTGTAACAGAATTTACCAACGGTATATGAACAGTTTTTTAATAGTTTTATAAAATTGGTTACGCTATATAAAGTATAATTCAAAACCCCGTTTTCGTCAATAAAAGAGCAGAAATTTGTACTGGACTGGGGCAGGTTGTTGTGATATACTATAAAGTAACGATTTTCGACAAATATTGGAGGATGTGATATACATGAAAGATCGTCGGCACGCAGCGCCTTCAAAGCCGGCTCCGTCGTGGGCTTTTTTCCTGTTTATGCCGGTAGCCCTTTTGTGGATGGAATTGGTATTTCGGGCATGTATTGTTGACCGCTTTTGGGGGGCGGGATTGTTTTTAACTTTTCTATTCACCTTGCCGATATCGGTGGCTCTCTATTTGGTTTGCACCTTTGGCAAGCAACAGATCAATCGGCGCATTGCCATCGGGATTTTATCGTTTGTCGCTTTAATATTTAGTTCACAGGTCGTGTATTTTGGTGTATTTGATACGTTTTATATTTTGTATTCGGTCAAAAATGCCGGCCAGGTTATGCAGTTTTGGCGGGATACCTTATTGTCCATCATTCGAAATTTGCCGACAATCTTGTTGTTATGGGTGCCGGTGGCTGTGTATGCTTTGTGGGGGAAAAGGTTTGCGCCCGCCCGTCGTGCCTCTTGGAAATTAAAAGGGGTGACGCTGGGGCTGGCCGTCGGTGTACAGTTGATTGCGGTTTTAATTACCTTGTGCTTTAACCGAGGCGACACCAGCCCGGCACGACTATATACCAAAACCTTTTCCGTGGATGAATCCATGGAAAGCTTTGGTGTCATCACAACGGGATTGTTGGATACCAAATATCTGATTTTCGGCACGGAAATTGAGGATGACGGTGGAGAGACCACCTTGCCTACGCAGGATCCGGATACGGAACCGGAACCTATCGTATATGACAAAAATGTTATTGATTCGCTTGATTTGGAAGCCTTAGCCGAAAAAGAAACCAACAAAAATATCAAAAAAATGCACGAGTATTTTGCGTCGGTTACGCCGACTATGCAAAATGCGTACACGGGAAAGTTTAAGGGTAAAAACCTCATCTTCATCGTGGCGGAAGGGTTTTCACCGTATGCTGTCAGCAAGGAATTAACGCCGACGCTGTATAAGTTATCACAAGAAGGAATTCAGTGTAAAAACTACTATACACCCGGTTGGGGTGTATCCACTTCGGACGGCGAATACACCAGCTTGTTAGGTCTCATGCCGGCTACGGGTGTGCATAGCATGGAATATTCCGCAAATCGAAACATGTATTTCTCGTTAGGCAACATGCTCAAGGCACAGGGGTATGACACCTATGCGTTTCATAATCATACCTATACGTATTACGGCCGCCATAAATCGCATCCGAATCTGGGATATACCTATCAAGGTATCGGCAACGGCCTAACCTTAGATTATTCGAGCTATTATCCGGGTAAAAACGTTAAAACCCGTTGGCCTAACTCAGATTACCTGATGGCACAGGCAACAGCTCCGAAATATATGGACGGGGATAAACCGTTCCATACGTATTATCTCACGGTAAGCGGTCATATGCTATACACCTTTATGGGTAACAGTATGGCATCCTACCATAAAGCAAAAGTGAAAGATTTGCCGTATCAATCGGAGCAGGTAAAGGCGTATCTGGCTTGTCAAATTGAATTAGATTTGATGGTCAAGGAGCTGATTGATAATCTGGAAGCACGTGGTATTGCAGAGGAGACGGTTCTTGTGCTGACCGCCGATCACTATCCGTATGGTTTGCAGCAAGCCAATGAAACCGATTATTACAGTGAGCTTGCGGGGAAAAATACGCAGTCCACGTTTGAAAAATACCGGAACACGTTGATTATGTGGCACAAAGGGTTAGAAAGCATTGTCATTGAAGAACCGACGTATAGTATTGACTTGTTGCCCACGCTGTCCAATTTGTTTGGCTTGGAATATGATTCTCGGTTGCTCATGGGTCGTGATTTCTTATCCGATGCGCCGTCTCTGGTTTGCTTTGCAAATCGCAGCTGGATAACGGATTACGGACGGTATGACGCTTCTACCAAAACCTTTACCCCGGTAGAGGGCAAAGTGATACCGGATGATTATGTCAAAACCGTGTCAAGTATCGTGAGCAAGAAATTCACCTATTCGAATTTGATTTTGAAAAACGATTATTATGATACCGTGTTAGGACACAAATAACGTTGTAAAAAAGAGGCAGGACAACCCCACCACCGGGGGGGCGGCCT
>JAZRZU010000121.1:0-2066 GCA_045601465.1 Acutalibacteraceae bacterium | reverse complement strand
GGTTGGTGCTACGTTGGAGCCGACGGCTATGCGGTGACCAATTGCTGGAAACAAGATCGCACGGGTTGGATCTGGTTAAATGCTAACGGCAGTATGACCAAGAACACCTGGGTAAAAGACGGTGGTAAGTGGTATTTCCTGTACGCCGATGGGTATATGGTATCCAACGTTTGGAAAAAAGATTCGAAAGGTTGGGTATATCTGGGTTCGTCGGGTGCGATGCTGACCAATGCCTGGGTACGTGACAGCATCGGCTGGTGCTACGTGGGAGCCGACGGTTATGCGGTGACCAATTGCTGGAAACAAGATCGCACGGGTTGGATCTGGTTAAACGCTAACGGCAGTATGGCTAAGAATGCCTGGGTGCATGACGGCGGCAAGTGGTATTACTGCGATGGGAACGGTTATATGGTGGCGAACAAAACCGTGACGATCTCCGGCAAGAAATATACGTTTAATAGAAACGGCGTTTGGGTAAAGTAATAACACAGACAACGACAATACTTTTTATGTCATTCAACGCACAAACGAGCAGGTATCAGACGATGCCTGCTCGTTTTACAATAAAAGCGCTCGGTAGGGAGAGGGAAAAGCGAAAGTGTTACCGGCAGATTCTCCGATTCTCCCTGCTACCGTATTTCTTTCTTGGGTAGCACCGTCCACTTGCAAAATATTTATGCTTTAAAAGTCGGAAAATCTTGCTTGAATTGTCAAAACATGCTATACTGCTTTATATAAGATCGTGTTTCGACCGCTTTGTGAGCTATGAAGATCATATTGTTTTGTCTTTTGAGAGGAGATCGCCATGTGAAAAGAAGTATCTCCATGCGGTGAACCGTCTGCGTACTGCTCACGGTGATACCGCTCGGCAAATTATCCGTTAGTGCGGCAACCGGTGTGAAAGAACCCTTATTCCTGTATATTCCGGCAATCCTGTGCACTGCTGTTGTGGTAGTAGTGTCCCGGAAACCTCGATTGGTTTAATAATGAAAAGGGGAAATACAAATGAAAACAAGAATTTTATCCATTGTTTCTGTCGTGGTACTGTTAGCATCCCTGTTTGCTTTCTCGGTTTCTTCAGCCACTGACATTATCGATAACTTCGAGGCTGGAACAAGCAATTCCATCACTGCGTTGACCATTATTCAAGCCAGACCCGGCTTGAAGGAATTCAACAAAGTAACATTGGATACGACGAGCACCACACCCACCCTTCAATGTTTTCAAAATAAGGTTTCCTTGCGTATTGATTATGATATCAATGCCGGCGAAGAGTGGTCGCAGTTCAAACTGCCGTTTGAAGATCCTTGGATGCTCAACGCAAGCGTGCTCGGCAAAAACGATGCCGTATTTAGCCTTTGGATGAAAGCTATGGTAACACAGCCTGTTCAAGTTGGCTTAATTATCGAAGATGAAAGATGGGTCCACGAAGTATTGGTTACCACCGAGTGGAAACGTTACGACATCAAGTTGACGGATTTCTATTGCCCCGCTCGTACCGGCAACCCCACCGTTGCTTCTCTTGTTAAGAGTGGCATTTACAACGACGCTTACGTCAGCGAATACACCTTCATGGTGTCTTCTGCGACTACGTACACTTTGGGTAAAACAACTTATAGCACGCCGATGCAGTCCACCTTCTGGGTCGATGAAATCAGCGTTTCCGGCACCGAAATAAAGGATCAAAAATCCGATTACAAACGTGACAAAGTCACAGTAGATGCTGATAGCGGTAATCACATCTACGACAATACGTGCGATGCAGTGTGTAACCTTTGTAGCCAAACACGTACGGCACCGCACGAGTACGAATGGGTAGTGGATAGCGAAAACAATTGCGGTGTAGACGGTAAAAAGCACGAAGAGTGCACGGTTTGCCATGATACACGCAGTGAAAACACTGTCATTCCCGCCACGGGCAATCATATCTACGATAACACGTGTGATGCGGTGTGTAATGTTTGTAACCAAACACGTACGGCACCGCACGAGTACGAATGGGTAGTGGATAGCGAAAACAATTGCGGTGTAGACGGTAAAAAGCACGAAGAGTGCACGGTTTGCCA
>JAZRZU010000120.1:0-19069 GCA_045601465.1 Acutalibacteraceae bacterium | reverse complement strand
TTGCTTTTTCCACGTTGAGCATTTTTCCCCACATGGACAAGATTGCTTGGAAGTTTCGATCTCTGCCTTGAATGGCAGAGCCGCCTGCAGAATCACCCTCAACGATATACAATTCGGTACGTTCTGCATCACTCCAAATGCAATCCGCCAGCTTATCCGGCATGCGGGTAGAAGCAAGGCCACTCTTTTTTCTTGCCAATTCTCTGGCTCGTTGAGCCGCTTCACGCACACGGGCTGCATTGATGGATTTTTCCAAGATTCCCTTGGCAACTGCCGGATTTTCTTCCATATACGGCGCCATTTTTTCGTTGAGCAGTTGGGTAATCAAGGTACCCATTGCGGTGTTACCCAGTTTTGCTTTGGTCTGGCCCTCAAACTGTGCATCCTTCAACTTCACGCTGATAACCGCCGTAAGACCTTCCCGCACGTCGTCACCTTTTAAGTTGGAATCGGCATCTTTGAGCATACCATGACGACGGGCATAATCGTTCAAAATACGGGTGATACCGGTTTTAAACGAGTTTTCATGGGTACCGCCATCCACTGTATGGATGTTGTTGGCAAACGAAATGATATTTTCGTTATAGCTATCGTTGTATTGGAATGCAACCTCCGCCACCGAATCGCCATCTGTCAACGACATATGTACAACGTTTTCATGAAGCGGTTGATATCCTCTGGTTTTATTCATGAATTCTACGAAAGAGGAAATGCCACCCTCGTAGCAATATTCTTGTACGATTTGATTGTCGGCATCCCGCAGGTCGGAAAGGGTAATTTTTAGACCGGCATTGAGGAAAGCCTGTTCCCGTAACCGTTTTTGTAATACTTCGAATTCATATTCGGTGGTTTCACTGAAAATTTCGGCATCCGCTTTAAAACGAATGGTGGTACCGTCATTTTCGGATTTGCCGATTACCGTCAAATCCGAAACCGCCACACCACGTTCAAACCGCTGCGCAAAAATTTTCCCTTCACGGGAGATTTCCACTTCCAGCCATTCGGACAAAGCGTTCACGACCGAAGAACCCACACCGTGCAAGCCGCCGGAAACTTTATAACCGCTTCCGCCGAATTTACCGCCTGCATGGAGAACTGTTAACACGACCGTGACGGTAGGAATTCCCAATTTTTCATTGATACCGACCGGGATACCACGACCGTTATCTCGAACCGAAATAACATTACCGGGTAAAATATCTACCTCAATATGCGTACAAAACCCCGCCAACGCTTCGTCGATGGAGTTATCCACAATTTCATATACCAAATGGTGCAAACCACGAGGACCGGTCGAACCAATATACATGCCGGGGCGCTTCCGAACAGCTTCTAAGCCCTCTAATACTTGTATTTGACTCTCGTCATAGGTTTCATTTTGGACACGGGTGGTTTCATTTTCCATGCTCATGTTGTTCCCTCTCATTCAATCAAATTGACCGGAAAGCTTCGGCTCTTTTTAACAGTGTTGTGCATGATAACTGCGAAAGATAAACGGTTGGTGGTTCTTTTCCTTTTTGACAAATCACAAAACTTTTTGGAAGATCATCGCCAACCGTCAATACTCTCCCTGCACGCTGCGCTTCATTTAAAAACTGTCGTGTTGTTTTTGAGATGGTCGTATTATCCATATCAAAGATACCGAGTATCTCTCGCATCGGTATCACGGTTTCTTGTCCGATATGCAAATACATACTGCTCTCCTTTTTCCACCGTTGTGAACAATTATGTGGAAAGTTCTCCGTTTTTCACGAAGAAAGTTTGTCCGTTTTTTAAGGTTTTCAGCGGTGTTTCATCACAGCACGTGATAAACACCTGCCAACCTTGAATATGGTTGAGGATATATTCTTGTCTGGAATGATCCAGTTCACTCATCACGTCATCTAATAATGCGATAGGTTTTTCACCGGTTACCTGTTCCAACAAAGCGGCTTCGGCCAATTTGATAGCCAGCACGCCGGACCGTTGCTGACCTTGCGATCCAAAACTGCGGGCAGAACATCCGTTAATCAAAACGTTCATATCATCTCGATGCGGACCTATGGTTGTAAAACCGGCAGCAAAATCCTCTCGACGATGTAACCGTAATTGTTCATAGAATTTCACTGCCATTTCGGCCGGTGTTTCTTCCGGTGAAATCGGAATGGTGGAATGATACGCTAAATCAAAGTCTTCTTTTCCGGAACAAAGTCCTTGATAAATATCTCTCGCAACCGGCGCCATTTGTTTTAAATACCGTTGCCGTGCATGTAAAATGCGACTTCCCGCTTGTGCCAGTTGCCGATCCCACAGGTCCATCATTTCCGCAGCGGCCTCACCGGTATCCCGTGCTTTACACAAGGCATTTCGTTGGGTAAGGATGCGCACATATTCGGATAACGTTTTCACATAGGCGGGTCGTAACTGACAAAAAGCCGCATCAATCAATCGCCGCCGTTCGGCAGGACCGTCTTTAATAAGCGAAAGGTGTGTCGGGGAAAAAACAACACCGCAAAAAACCCCGGCCAGTTTTACGGCAGAAGATTGTTTAATGCCGTTTAACGTAGCAGTCCGACGATTTTCAATCGAAATTTCCGCCTGTTGTGGACGTCCGCCGGCAAAAAAATCCAGCGATAACCGGCTGCTGTCCATGCCAAACGTTAGAAGTTCACGATCCTTTGCCGCACGAAAACTTTTCGTACCGGTAAACAACCAAATTGCTTCTAATAAGTTTGTTTTGCCTTGTGCGTTTTCACCGACAATAACGTTCACACCGGGTCCCGGCTCAAATTTTCCGGGTTTTAAATTACGAAACCCTTCAAAGGTTAAACGAGAAACCTGCATAGTAAGCCTCACTCAACCGTAATGATTATTTTATCGATCGTAATGGTATCGCCGGGACGAATTTTTTTTCCTCGTTGGGTGCAAACTTCTTGATTGACCATTACTTCACCGTTTTGAATCATCCATTTTGCTTGTCCACCGGTTTCCACCAAACAGGCAAGTTTTAATAAAGAATCCAAACGGATAAATTCTGTTTCTATTTTCTGTGTCATACGCGTTTTAATTTTACCGGTAATACTAAGAACAAGAAATTCTCACCGGAGGTCGGAACAATCTTCATCGGTGCTTGTGCGCCGTTGAGTTCAATTAAAATCTCATCACTTTCGGTATTCCGCAAAGCATCCAGTAAGAAACGGCAGTTAAAGCCCATCTCTTCCGGTCTGCCATCCATTTCAACGTTGACGATTTCGTTCACACTTCCGAGTGTCGTAATACACGATAAGAAAATTTGATCGTCTTTAAAACGGCAAATAAGCGGAGACTTTAAGCGGTCACTGATCACCAAGGATGCACGGTCAACCGCATCAATCAATTCTCTGGTTTTTAAACGGATTTTGGTAGTTGTTTGAACAGGAATCGCTTTGCGATAGGGTAAAAATTCACCTTCCAACAACCGTGAAAATACAGAATATCCACCGATTTCCATGATAATATGACGAGAACCGACCGTTACGTATAACGGTTCTTCTTCATCGCTTAATAATTTTAAAACTTCTCCCAATGTTTTACCGGGCACAACAAATTGTAAATTTTCTTTACTCTTAATTTCTTCACAACGCATTGCCAAACGAGAACCGTCTACCGCAACCAAACGCATGGCATTATCCGCAATTTCAAACTGTACACCGGTATGAATCGGGCGGGTATCGTTTTGAGCGACCGCAAATAACGTTTGGCGAATCATACTTTTCAAAACGTTTTGTTGCATGGTTATGGCTGCGCCGTCGTTAATGGTGGGCAGACTCGGATAATCAGCGGATGAAAATCCCATAATGGTAAATTCAGAATTTCCGCTTTTGATGACGGTATTATTACGAGAATTTGAAACGATGGTTATTTCTTCTTCCGGTAATTTGCGGATAATCTCGGAAAATAATTTTGCGGTTAAAACCAATTCACCGGCTTCTTGAACGTCGGCTTCAATGGTTGTGGTAATGCCGAGCTCCATATCATAGCCGGCTAAAAATAAAGAGGATGCGGAAGCTTTCATTAAAATACCTTCGAGCGCCGGAAGTGCCGATTTTGAAGCAACGCCTCTTTGCACATTATTAACAGCATCTACCAAAGCTTGACGAGCACAAGAAATATGCATACGAATCTTCCTTTCTTTTATAAAAAATAATCTTTCTTTTATAGTAGTCGTAGTAGAGGGTGTGAAAATGTTTAAAACTTCAAAATTGCTGAGTATTTCAAATAAAAATTAAAAATTTTATGTGAAAAGTAAGGGGAATATGAAAGGGAAAAAAGTGGAAAGAAAAAAAGCAAAAAGAAAGTGTTGAAAAAAGAATGTTGAATGTTAATAAGAAGTGGAAAAGTTTCCAATGCATTCCACATAATTTCCACATCAATTTTCCGAAATATTTTTAATAATATCTTTAATCATGCCTTTATAAGAAAGATTTTGTTGCATGTTTTTTTCAACTTCTTTTAAGGCATATACCACCGTAGAATGGTCTCGTCCGCCAAATTCTTCACCGATTGCTTTCATTGGTAATCCGGTAACTTCATGCACAACGTAAATGGCAACCTGTCTGGCGGAGGAAACATTTGCCGAACGTTTTTTAGAACGGATATCTTCCGCCGAAATTTGTAACGTACGGGAAACCTCATTGACAATGCGTTCTACTGTGATCGGTACAGGCTGATTGTCGTTTTTAATATCACGGATTGCCGCTTGCGCTGTCAATAAAGTGGGAAATTCCCCTTTTAAAGTACATTCTGCATGCATACGGCGAACAGCGCCTTCTAACTGCCGAACGTTGCTCTTTAAATGCGAAGCTAAGCAATCTACGATCTCATCGCTGATGGTCATGTTTAAAAATTGCGCTTTACGTTTTACAATCGCAATACGGGTTTCTAAATCCGGCGGTTGAATATCCACCATAAGACCCATTTCAAAACGGGTACGCAACCGCTCTTCTAAGGTTGCAATCTCACGAGGTGGACGGTCAGACGTTAAGACAATTTGTTTACCGGATTGATGCAGTTCGTCAAACGTATGGAAAAATTCTTCCTGTGTACGCTGTTTACCCGAAATAAATTGGATATCATCAATCAATAAAATATCAACCTGACGGTATTTGGCACGAAATTCCGCCGTTGAGTTGTTGGCAATTGCTTCTACCAACTCATTGGTCATGAATTCGCCTTTGGTAAATAAAATCCGAAAATTGGGATTGCGCCGCCGCAGTTCGTTGCAAATAGCAAACATCAAGTGTGTTTTTCCAAGACCGGACCCGCCGTAAATAAAGAGGGGGTTAAAATCACCCGCCGGTTTATTGGCAACGGCTTGGGAAGCGGCATGTGCCAATTTATTGGAAGGACCAATAACGAAATTTTCAAAAGAATATTCGGCATTGGCGGAATTTTGATCCCAGATATTTGCCGCAGAGGGAAAAGCTGCCGATTCTTCGGACGGCGAAACAACGGCTGCCGGTTTTTCATCTGACAAAATTTTTAAGTCAAACGGAATACCGAATACCGCCTGAATGGCACTTTTGATTTTATCCGCATATTGGCTCTCAATAATACCCCGTTGAAAATTGGTGCGAACCATGACAACAACGGCATTTTCTTCAATCGTGACCGGTTCAATACAACCAATCCAAGTATTATAGGCGACTTCGCTGATTTCCGGCAGGTTATGCAAATAAGTAAGGACACCTGACCACGCTTCTTTTATGGATTCCATTTTTTCAAACTCCTTTTTCATTGCAAAAGCAGAAAAAATTTTCACTACTAAATATATAATATATATAAAGGTATATATACACATCACATTGTATCATATTTTTTTACACTTTACAATGCTTTAAATAAATAATTTTTAAATTTTTACACCCTTTGGAGTCTAAAACTATGCACTTTAAAAAGTGACGGCAAATTAGGCGGTTTAAAACGAAAAGAAACAGCCTTTTAAAATCAAAGAATTTATGAAAAAACCGCTTGTCCGTAAAAAAGGGGTAAAAACTGTTGACTTTTATGAAATATCTGTTATATAATGAAAACTCGCAAGGCGAAAGGGGGAAATACCATGCTTCGGACATATCAGCCTAAAAAAAGACATCGTAAAATGGAACACGGCTTCCGCAAGAGAATGGCAACTGCCAACGGCCGTAAGGTTCTGGCTCGCCGTAGAGCTAAGGGAAGAAGTCATCTTACCTATTAAAAAGAGCCACTTCATGTGGCTTTTTTTATATCGTATCGCAGAAGGGTATGACTATGCCAAAACTGTGTGTATTGAAACAAAATACCGAATTCCGAACAGCCTATTACAGAGGAAAATCTTATGTTCATCCCTTAGTGATCGTATACATCCGTAAAAATCGGTTTGGAATTCCACGACTTGGTATCACCACGGGTAAAAAAATAGGAAAAGCGGTAAAGCGAAATCGTTGCCGCCGTTTGATACGGGAAGCGTATCGGCATATCCTTCCGGAGATTACCCAAGGTGTTGACCTTGTTTTTGTTGCGCGTACGGCTACCGTAGACAGCAACACAGGAAAGGTAGAACAAGCGATGCGGGAACTGTTAAAGAAAGCCGGCGTTTTATTGTGAAACGAATCTGTATTATCTTGATAAAAGGGTATCAGAAATTTATTTCACCCTTGTTTCCGTCGGTCTGTCGCTTTACACCGACTTGTTCTGCTTATGCGATTGAAGCATTTGAACAATTTGGGTTTTTTAAAGGGTTCTTTCTTGCCGCACGGCGCATTTTGCGCTGTCGACCGGGTGGCGGTCACGGATACGACCCGGTACCGGAAAAAACAAAAAATAAATAAAGATAAAAGGAAGCGATATTGTGGGAGCGATTTTTGATCTTTTAGCAATCCCTCTCGGATGGTTGATGCGCTTAATTTACGGCATCATTCCGGAGTATTTAATTGCTATTTTCTTATTTACGTTGCTCGTACGTATTCTTTTATTTCCCTTATCTCTTAAATCACAAAAAAGCCAGGCGGACCGTGCAAGGTTAGCGCCTCGCTTAGAACGTCTTAAAAAGAAATATGGGAAAGATCCGAAAAAATTCCAAGAAAAGCAGATGGCGCTGTATGAAAAACACGGTGTCAGCATGACCGGCGGTTGTATGCCGCTTTTGGTACAAATGCTAGTGCTGTTCGGTATTATTTCGGTTATCTACGCACCTCTCAAACACATTGCCGGTGTGCCGGATTCGATTATTTCCGCTTCGGTTTCCGCAATGACGGGCGAAGGAAAGTTAAATGAAAAAGAGTTCCAAGGGTATTATCGCGAGATGCGGATGCTTAACAACCTGAATACTTACCAAGACGACGTCAAGCAATCGCTTGTGAAAAATGCCAATTGTACTGAAGAACAGGCAACGGCGTATATTACCGAGATGCAAGAATTTAAAAAGGATTTTATGTTTTTCGGTAGAAACCTGTTAGAAAATCCCTGGAATGAAAAAGGAATCGCCGGTGCGTCGATTTTGTGGTTAATTCCGCTTTTATCCGGTTTGACCGCTTTCTTTTCCAGTTGTTTATCCATGCATTATACAAAACAGATGACCTCTGCCGAAAATCAGCCGGGACAAGGCTGTTCCAACACCATGATGATGGTTTGGATGCCGGGTTTTTCCCTGTTTATTACCTTTACCGTTCCGGGCGGTGTCGGCATTTACTGGATCTGTTCCAACTTAATTGCTTTGTTACAAACTTTCATACTCAATATGATCTATAATCCTGTTAAGATTCGTCAGCAGGCGGAGATCGAGTATGAAGAGCGTCGCCGCCAAAAGCAAGAGGATAAAAAACGGTTGGCAGAGGCACGGGCTCGTGAACAGCGTGAACTTGCTCTGCAACAAAAACAAGAACAAAAAGCGGCTCCGAAAAAGAAAAAAGCGGCAGAGCCCAAGACCGAACAACCCGTCGAAGCGACGGAAGAATCGGCTGTTGACGAACAACCGCAAGACGAGTAATCGTCCGGAATAGAAGAAGAGAGGATTAGTACCGTGCAAAAAGAACTGCTCAAAGAGGCGGAATCCGTAGAAGAAGCTGTAAAGCTTGCCGCCGAAGAACTGGGAGTTCCGCAAGAAAGCTTGACGGTAGAAGTGTTGCAAGAACCGCAGAAAAAAGCTTTCGGATTGTTTGGCGGAACCAAAGCAAAGGTCAAAGTGACCGTAAAAGAAGACGACGTTTCCAAAGTGGCTGTTTCCTTCTTGGAAGAATTACTTGCGAACATGGGAGTAGAGGATGTTACCGTTACTGCTCAGGTGGAAGACAACGTTTGTGCGTTAACTTTAGAAGGCGAGGATCTGGGCTTTATTATCGGCAGACGTGGCGAAACGCTGGATGCGGTGCAGTATTTAACAAGCCTGGTTGCCAATCGTGTAGAAAGCGCCTTTTACCGTGTGACGGTAAACGTTGGGAACTATCGAGAGAAACGTGAAAAAACCTTATCGGGTCTTGCTCGCAAAGCGGCTATCCAAAGCGCAAAAAGCGGTCGCAAGACATCGTTGGAGCCGATGAATCCTTATGAGCGCCGTATCATTCACACGGCGGTTCAAAAGGTGGAGGGAGCCACCTCTTACAGCGTTGGCAGCGAGCCTCGCCGTCATGTGGTCATCGCTCCGTCGGAAGATAATCCGGTAAGAAACCGTGCATCCCGCAACCGTAATCGTTCGGAAAATACGGGTGAGACCCGTGCAGAGCGTCCGGTGCGTGGAGAACGCAGCGATGTCACGGCGACAGAGCGTCCGGTAAGAAAATTCGTGCCACGCAGCAACCCGATGAATATGGCGCAGGATGATGCGCCGCCGGAGCGTACAGCGTCTGAAACGGAACGCACCGCCACTTTATATGGCCGTATTGATCTGTAAATAAAAATTGTTTTTCAATGGAAGACACTTTGTAACGAAGTGTCTTCCATTGTTTTTTATAAATTTCTGAATATGCAAAAAGAATCACGCACATACTGAAAACGAAAAGCATTACCCGCAAGAAATGACAAAAATTTTTATGGGTGGTGCGGTATACTGCAT
Organism: Acutalibacteraceae bacterium; assembly: GCA_045601465.1. Taxonomy (GTDB): domain Bacteria; phylum Bacillota; class Clostridia; order Oscillospirales; family Acutalibacteraceae; genus RGIG3009. Next base: position 10,026 of record JAZRZU010000120.1, on the reverse strand, counting down.
TTACCAGGCAAATAGTATATGTAGGGAGGAAAAAATATATGAAAAGATTTTTCAGTATGGTCTTGGTTCTCGGCATGATTCTTTGCTTGTTCTCGGGGTGTAACATGAAAAAGGAAGAGGGCAACGTAGGCAAAGTCTATTACCTCAATTTTAAGCCGGAGGCAAACGATGATTGGCAGGCGCTTGCTGCAAAATACAAAGCCGAAACAGGAGTAGACGTTAAGGTCGTTACCGCTGCGTCGGGTGACTATGAAAAGACGCTCGGTGTAGAAATTGACAAGGAAAATCCTCCAACGATGTTTCAGGTCAACGGTCCGGTCGGGTTATCGGCATGGAAGGATTATGCACAGGATATTTCCGACTCGGCGGTATATAAAGAACTCTTATCCGATGACTTTGCGTTGAAAGAGGGTAATAAGGTATATGGCATAGCCTTTGTGTATGAGGCGTATGGGTTAATTACCAATAAAAAGTTGTTGGCAGATGCGGGATATAAGATCGAGGACATTAAAGATTTTGCCTCGCTCAAACGGATTGCGGAGGATATTCACGCTCGTTCCAAAACGTTGGGATTTGATGCGTTTACTTCATCCGGGTTGGATGGGTCGTCGAGCTGGCGGTTTTCCGGTCACTTAACCAATTTACCGCTGTATTATGAATTTACTGAAAACAATATAACCGAACAACCTGCCACCATTAAGGGCACTTATCTTGATAACTTTAAAGCGGTATGGGATCTGTATATTCAAAATTCGGCAACCGATCCGAAAACACTGACCTCCAAGACGGGAGATGATGCGGTAGCGGAATTCAAAGAAGGGAAAGCCGTGTTTTATCAAAACGGCACGTGGGAGTATGAGAATGCAACCGCTATTGGAAAAGAAAATATTGGCTTCTTACCGATTTATTTTGGGGTGGATGATGCAAAACAGGGTTTAAGTGCCGGAACCGAAAATTATTGGGTAGTCAACTCACAGGCTTCCGAGGCAGACAAAAAAGCCACATTGGATTTTATGTATTGGCTGGCGACCAGCGAGACCGGAACAACCGCACTCAGCAGCGGCGGAATGGGATTTACGTCACCGTTTAAATCTGCGAAAAAACCGGAAAACACGTTGTATGCCGTATTGGATGATATGCTGAAAAAAGGGGATACTACCAGCGTCAAATGGATGTTCCCGTATACGCCGAATACCGATGCCTGGCGGGCGCAGGTGGTATCGGCTTTGGCAGCCTATTCTGCCGGAACAGGCGATTGGGAAGCCGTAAAAAAAGCGATCGTGGACGGCTGGGCAACGCAATACCAAGCATCACGGCAATAGTTTAAAAAGGGGCAGGCGTTTCGCCCGCCCCTTTTTTACGATAATAACAGCCATCTTATTTCGGGGGGATATGTATGAAAAACAGGCGGCGGTCTGCATCGGCGGTGCAAAATCGCAGTCAAAGACGGGCCATACAGAGGTATTCGTTTTTGTTTTTATTGCCAACGGTTATTGCATTCTGTATTGGTTTTGTGTGGCCCTTTTTACAAGGGTTTTATTTGTCGTTTTTTCGATTTAAAACGTTACGGTTTTTAACGTTTACGGGATTTGACAACTATGTAAAAGCGTTAGGCGATGCCACTTTTTTACGGTCTTTCTATTTTACCGTTGCGTTTACGGTCGTGTCGGTGGTCATTATCAATCTGGTGGCCTTTGGCATCGCCTTTGTGTTAACCAAAGGAATACGAGGCTCCACACTTTTTCGTACAGTCTTTTTTATGCCCAATCTTATCGGCGGTATTGTGTTGGGATATATCTGGAAGATGATTTTGGACGGTATCATTATTCGGTTTTACAATTCCACCTTAGCCCTCAATGCAACCTATGGATTTTGGGGACTGGTGATTTTACTGTGCTGGCAACAAATCGGCTATATGATGATTATTTACGTGGCAGGGTTACAAAACGTACCGACCGAGTATTTGGAAGCGGCTAAAATTGACGGTGCTGACGGATGGCAGGTCTTACGACATATTACGCTGCCGTGTGTGATGCCGTCGGTGACCATCTGTACGTTTTTAACCTTGACAAACTCGTTTAAGTTGTTTGATCAAAACTTAGCGCTGACGGGGGGTGCGCCTTTCCGACAGACCGAAATGTTGGCACTGAATATTTATCAATCTTTTTACAACAGTGTGACCAACATGGGTGTAGGACAAGCCAAGGCGGTTATCTTTTTTGTGATTGTTGTGATTATTTCGCTCACGCAATTAACCTTAACCGGACGCAAGGAGGTGCAAGAATGAGGCAACAAAGCAAAGGGCATTTGGTGCTGACAGTGGGATTTTCCATCCTCTCGGTATTGTGGATACTGCCCATTGTGATCGTATTGCTCAATTCTTTTAAAAGCAGCTCGTCCATTGCACTCACACCATTTTCGCTGCCAACCGGGGAAACGTTTGTGGGGTTTCAAAACTATATAACCGGTATTAACAATGGCAACTATCCGTTTTATTTATCGGCATTTTACAGTCTGGTGATCACTACGTTATCGGTAGCACTGATTTTGTTGTTGACCTCGATGACGGCGTGGTATATTCAGCGTGTAGACAGTTGGTTTTGCAAAACGGTCTATTATTTTTGTATTTTTTCAATGGTCGTGCCGTTTCAGATGGTCATGTTCACCTTGTCTAAAACGGCAGATGCGCTGAAACTCAATACCCCCTGGACCATTCCGATCGTGTACGTGGGTTTTGGAGCCGGTCTTGCGGTTTTTCTGTTTAGCGGTTTTATTAAAAGTATTCCGTTGGAGTTGGAACAAGCAGCGGATATTGACGGGTGCAACCCGATACAGACGTTTTTTCTGGTGGATATGCCCATTATGAAATCCACGTATATTTCGGTGGCGGTTTTGGAAATTATGTGGGTGTGGAACGATTATTTGTTGCCGTATCTGGTGTTGGATCGGACACGGTATATGACCATTCCCATCCATATTCAGTTTTTACAAGGTAGCTTCGGGCGGGTGGACTACGGCGCAACCATGGCGATGATCATGATGTGTTTGATTCCGGTGGTTCTTTTGTATATGCTGGGTCAAAAGCATATTATTAAAGGCGTTCTGTCCGGTGCGGTGAAAGGATAAACGGTATGAGAACAAGCGGGATTTTAATGCCCATCTTTTCCTTGTCTTCTCCTTATGGGGTTGGTACGTTTGGTAAAGAGGCATATGAATTTGTGGATTTTCTTGTCAAGGCCGGTCAGCGGTTTTGGCAGGTATTGCCGCTTGGCCCGACCGGGTACGGAGATTCGCCGTATCAATCGTTTTCCTCTTTTGCCGGTAACCCTTACTTTATTGATTTGCGGGTGCTTTTGCAAGAGGGCTTGTTAACCGATGAGGAAATCCAAACGGTGGATTTCGGAGACGATCCGAGTTCGGTGGATTACGGAAAGCTATATCAAAATCGATTGCCGCTTTTGAGGAAAGCGTATGCTCGGTTTACACCGAGTAAGGAGTATCACACGTTTTGTGCCGAAAACGCCTGGTGGTTGGATGAGTATGTGTTGTTTATGGCGATCAAGGATGCTCACGACGGTGCGGAGTGGTCAACGTGGGAACAGCCGCTTCGGTTACGGGAGGAAACGGCGTTAGCGGATGCTCGTAAAACGTATGCGGACGAGCTGTTTTTCTATCGTTTCGTACAGTATGCTTTTTACACGCAATGGACCGCATTAAAGCGATATGCTGCCACCGTCGGTGTGCGAATTATCGGGGATATACCCATCTACGTTGCGTATGATAGCGCTGACGTTTGGGCAGACCCGATACAGTTTCAGTTGGACGAGCGGTTAAGGCCCACGTTGGTAGCCGGTGTTCCCCCCGATGCGTTTTGCGAAGAGGGGCAGTTGTGGGGGAATCCGCTGTATAATTGGACGTATATGAAACAGGATGGGTACCGCTGGTGGAAACGGCGGTTGCAATATGCGTTACAGACATACGACATCGTACGTATTGACCACTTTCGTGGGTTTGAATCGTATTTTGCCGTGCCGTTTGAAGAAAAAACCGCTAAAAATGGGTATTGGGTGAAAGGCCCCGGTGTGGAATTGTTTGAGGAGCTTTCCGAAACACTTGGTCAGGAATTGCCCATTATTGCGGAAGATTTGGGATTTTTAACACCGGCAGTACACGAGTTGTTGGATAAATCGGGATTTCCCGGTATGAAGGTGTTACAGTTCGCTTTTGACAGTCGGGAGGACAGTGATTATTTGCCGCATCACTACGTGCGAAACTGTGTGGTGTATACGGGGACGCACGATAACGATACCATTATGGGTTGGACCGCATCGGCAGAACCTGCCGATGTTGAAAGAGCAAGGCGGTATCTGCACGTGGATGACCAAGAAGGATTCAATTGGGCGATGATACGAGCAGCGCTCATGTCGGTAGCGGACCTGGCTATTTTGATGATGCAGGATATTATCGGATTAGGCAGCGAAGCACGTATCAACACCCCGTCCACCGTAGGAAACAACTGGAAATGGCGGATACAAGACTATTATCTTAATGATTGGCTTGCGGGTATCGTACGGGAGAACACCGCTTTATATGGACGAATTTCAGAAACAAAAAACCACCCTTGATTCAAGGGTGGTTTTTATAAAACGCATTTGTCAAAGCGGCAAATTGTTCCAACGTGAGTTCTTCGGCACGGGCGGTTAGCAATATGCCAACCGCTTCAAGTGCGTGGACGATGGTTGGTTTATCATAACCGGCATTGCAAAGAGAATTGGAAAGTGTTTTGCGGCGCTGGCCGAAAGCGGCGTGGATCAATCGAAAAAATAATTCCTCGTTTGCAATGTCACAGGGCGCAGTCTTTCTTAAACGAAGGCGGATAACGCTGCTGTCTACCTTCGGTGCCGGCAGGAAACTACCGCGGGATACGGAAAACAAGATTTCCGATTCCGCAAAATACCGCACCGCCAAGGTGACAGCACCACATTCTCGGGTGCCGGGTGTTGCGCACAATCGTACTGCCGCTTCCTTCTGCACAAGCACGGTGATCGCTTCAATGGGTAAACGAGATTCCAACAGGCGCATGAGCAAAGGCGACGTAATGTAATACGGCAAATTGGCGCACACCACTATCGGCAGACCGTCGGCGTGTTTTCGCAGGATGTCCACCAGGTCGAGTTTCATGGCATCGCCGTTGATAACGGTGACATTTTCACAATCTGCTAGGGTTTCTTTTAAAACAGGGAGTAGGCGGGTGTCTAGTTCAATGGAAATTACCCGTTTAGCAACCTGCGCTAACTCTTTTGTCAGCACGCCGATGCCCGGGCCGATCTCCAACACGGCAAACTCACCGTCAATGTCGGGATGACACAGGTTTGCCATACGGGGACACACCGAGGGGTTAATTAAGAAGTTTTGACCCAGCGCCTTAGAAAACGAAAAACCATGACGGGATAGAATATCTCGAACGGTACTTAAATCGGTAAGTGTCGCCATAACTGCCCTCCTTCTCTTTCTTTATGCTATGCTACCACAAAAACAGCGGTAATTCAATACGAAACCCAAGAAATGTGGATGAATTGGTGGAAAGTGTGGACGGTTCGACGGCAAGTGACAGCATGTAAAAGTATTTGCAAAAGCCAAAAAAGTTTTCCACCGAAATTTCCACTTTTCCACATGAAAATGTGTGGAATGGCGTGGAAAAAAGGTTGAACAACCGCAAAAAAAGCAGTATACTATACACAGAACATAGAAAAGCAGGAGAAACCCGCATGAAATTTTTAGCTGGACAATATGAGGTTGCTGTAATTGGCGCAGGACACGCCGGCATTGAGGCGGCGCTTGCGGCAGCACGGTTGGGATGCCGTACGGCGGTGTTCACCATCAATTTAGATGCCGTGGGCAATATGCCGTGCAATCCCTCTATCGGTGGGACCGCCAAGGGACATTTGGTGCGTGAAATTGATGCGCTCGGCGGTGAGATGGGCAAGGCTGCCGATGCGACCTTGTTGCAATCCCGTATGCTCAATCGTGGTAAAGGGCCGGCGGTGCATTCGTTGCGTGCCCAGATCGACCGTCGTGTCTATGGCGCTCATATGAAACAGGTTGTGGAAGTGACCGAAAACTTAACGCTCAAACAGGCGGAGATTACCGCCTTGGAGCGTACTGAAAACGGCTGGCTGTTAACCACAAAGTTAGAAGAGCAGTATACGGCTTCGGCGGTTATTCTGGCAACCGGCACGTATTTGCGAGGAACGCTGTTTATTGGTGATGTATCCTATGACGGCGGTCCGGACGGGATGTTCCCTGCAACCGAATTAACGCAATCTTTGGTGGATATGGGGCTTTCGCTGCGTCGTTTTAAAACCGGTACACCGGCGAGGGTGTTGCGGTCAAGCATTGATTTTTCCAAAATGGAAGAACAGCCCGGTGATGAACCGGTCGTACCGTTTTCGTTCGAAACCGATGCCGTTTTGGAGAATCGGGTTTTGTGCCACATTACCTGGACGAATGCCGAAACAAAGCGAGTGATTATGGAAAATCTGCATCGCTCTCCGTTGTATGGTGGTAAGATAAGCGGTGTGGGGCCTCGGTACTGTCCCAGTATCGAGGATAAAATGGTGCGGTTTGCGGATAAAGAGCGTCATCAAGTGTTTATCGAGCCGTGTGGGTTGAATACCGACGAAATGTATCTGCAAGGGTTGTCCTCGTCTTTGCCGGTGGACGTGCAGTTGCAATTTTTACATACCATTCCCGGTTTGGAAAACGTGGAGGTTATGCGCCCTGCGTATGCGATCGAGTACGATTGTTGTGATCCGTTGCAGTTATCTGCTACGCTGGAATGTAAGGATTTTCCGGGACTATATGGTGCCGGACAGTTTAACGGAAGCTCCGGATACGAGGAAGCGGCAGCGCAAGGGTTGATAGCGGGTGTGAATGCTGCGTTAAAAATCCGGGGGAAAGAGCCGTTGGTCTTGGATAGAGCGTCCAGTTATATCGGCACGCTGATTGACGATCTGGTGACAAAAGGATGCATGGATCCGTATCGTATGATGACCTCTCGGTCGGAATACCGTTTGGTTTTACGACAGGATAATGCCGACGAACGCTTAACACCGCTTGGCAGAAAAGTGGGGTTGGTGGATGATGGTCGGTGGGAACGGTACTGTCGTCGGCAAGAGCAAAAAGCGGCGGAGCGTGAACGGTTGCACAACACCATTTTATCCCCGTCTGTTGCGTTAAATCAATTATTAGAAGAAAACGGTACGACGCCGGTGGTAAGCGGGGTTCGCTTGGAAGAGCTGTTGCGTCGTCCGCAATTAAACTACGAAAATCTCCGTCAAATCGATGCTGAGCGTCCGATGTTGGATGCACGAGTGCGTGAACAGGTAGAGGTCGAGATCAAGTACGAGGGGTATATCCGTCGTCAGTTGTCCGACATCGAGGAGATGCGACGGCTGGAGAATCGGTTATTACCGTCGGATATTGATTATGCGGCGATTGTTGGTTTACGTAAAGAAGCACAAGAAAAACTGGCACGAATTCGTCCGCGCAGCGTAGGGCAAGCGTCCCGTATCAGCGGGGTCAGCCCGGCGGATGTGTCGGTACTGATTGTGTGGTTAGGGGCAAATCGTATATGATAGATAAAGTGTTGTTGCAGGAATATGCGGCGGAATACGGTGTGACGGTGGATGCACAAGCTGCTGAGCGATTTGATCGGTATGCGCAATTACTGGTAGAGTGGAATGAGCGCATGAATTTAACCGCTATTACCCAGCCGAATGATATTGTACTTAAACATTTTGCCGATAGTTTGACGGTTATTCCGTTGCTGCCGGAAAAACAAGGGTTTTCGCTTATCGACGTTGGGACAGGCGCCGGATTTCCAGGGATTCCGCTTGCGATCGTGCGAGGAGATATGCAGGTAACGTTATTGGATAGCCTGAATAAACGGCTGACTTTCTTACAGCAGGTTTGCACAGAGCTTGGTATCCGGGCGCAACGGATTCATGCACGTGCCGAGGAGGGCGGAAGAAACCCCCAACTGAGAGAGTCGTTTGACGTTGTTACGGCTCGTGCGGTGGCGGCACTGCCGGTGTTGGCGGAATACTGTCTTCCGTTTTTGAAAAAAGGCGGTCGCTTTATTGCGATGAAAGGGCCGGACAGTGACGCTGAGTTGGAGCAGGCAAGCCGTGCGGTGACGATGCTTGGCGGAACGGTGACCGAGGTGAAGAATCTTGTTTTGCCGGTTACGCCGAGAGCGGGTGTTGAGGAACAGGAGCGCCGACTGTTTTTAATTGATAAAACAACGCAAACCCCGTCAAGATTCCCCCGCCAATCTGCAAAAATTTCAAAAGAACCGTTGAGGTGAGGGCATGGAACAAAAGAAAATGGATCGGATTAGCGAGCTTACTCGTATTGCTCGTGAACGGGAATTGACCCCGGAGGAACAGGTAGAACGGCAACGGTTGCGGGAGGAATATATCAACGAATTCCGTTCCAATATGAAGCAGATATTGGACAATACCACCGTAGAACGGCCGGATGGTACGATTACACCTTTACGTGGAATAAAGCAATAAAAAATGGCGGAGATTTAATCTCCGCCATCTGTTTTATTGAACAATTTGTTTGCTTTCAAGGGTTTTGTCAGCAAGAACCATATAAATTTTTCCCTCAGCAAAGATAAGCGGCGAACCGTCTTGTTCGGTTAATTTTAGCTCGTCAGTTGAACGAGTGTAGTTTACCTTACGGTACGTACCGCCGGAGAACAAGTATCCCGAACCGCTGCCCATTTCAAAGTCGTACCAAGTATACTTTGAATCCTTCTTCTCCACAAACTTCGGAGCGTACAAGACAAGTACGTTGGATACTTTGATCTGATTGCCGGCCGCAGTTTTATGCGGTTTGCAACTGTCAATTTTACCGATGTTCTTACCGTACAGACCGGTTTTGCTGTCATATTTAAAGGTGGCACGGTGGCTGGGTGTTGTATTTACTTGGAAGGTGGTTGCCGCAGCGTCACCTTTTTTCTCACCAAACTCGAAGGGGAGAGTTTTGAGGGCGGTGGTGGAATAGCCCACCTTGTCGATACGCTCCGCCAACTGTTTGCCACCGGTTACGAGGTTATGGTAGTTTGTAACGTGGGCAGACAAATACGAATCCCGCCAGAATGTTTTTCCGGGAGTATAAGAGGCGTTCATGACCTCTAATCCCAACGTTTTAATTTTGTTTAACACGTGATTGGTTGCGCCGGAAAATGTTAATACAAAACCCAGTTGTTTTGCCGTGTGTACAAACGGAGAACGGGCGCTGCGAATCGGTCCGTATTTTTCCGGGACACGGTTGGCATTCGCAAAAACGGTCATCAAACGAGGAATGGCGCCCTCGGTTTCACATTCTAAATAGAAATCAGCCTTGTCAATTTCTACTTGATATCCAATTACGATGCTATCGTTCGGCACCATAATGGCGACAGGACGAGTGTCATCCCCCTGCTTCATATCGTACTGACCGGTCAACATGTTTTTCATTTTTCCCGCTTGTCCGGGGGTCGTGGTGGTCGTTGCAGAAGGTGCGGTGGTGGTCGGTGTTCCCGGTTGGTTGTCGGTGCAGGCGACGAGACCGAGCAGGAAGACAAAGACCAAAAGCAAAGCCAAACATTTTTTCATAAACCAACATCCTTTGCCATAGAATTACAACACGTCACAGTATACCACGAATATTTACAAAAAGCAATGAATTGACAAAGAAAAAATGAGTGGTATAATTAGGCAGTAATATGCCTGCATAGTTAAATGGATATAACAGCCCCCTCCTAAGGGGCAGTTACAGGTTCGATTCCTGTTGCGGGTGCCAGAAAAAGAAAGACACGCGAAAGCGTGTCTTTCTTTTTCAACTAAATCCACCCTTGCGGGTGGGTGAAATATTGCTTCGCAATGTGAAATCCTCACTTCGTTCGGGTGAAATCGCTGCGGCGGTGGGTGGATTTAATTTCACCGAAACCACAAGGTTTCGATTTCACCAAAG
>JAZRZU010000119.1:0-4154 GCA_045601465.1 Acutalibacteraceae bacterium | reverse complement strand
TAGAGCGCTCTCTTGGGCTCTCGTCGACGTCTAGCGTCTTTTGTCAATCTTTCACTTGACCGGATCCTTTCGGATCTTCTTCGAAATTACGGGTTGTGTGTGTTTCTTTCTCGTTTTGCATTGTTTAATTTTCAAGGTCCTAATACTGAACACCCCTTGCGAGGGCCAGTTGTTATACTATACCATTTTACAATGGCATTGTCAACACTTTTTTAAAAAATTTTTACCGCTTTAATAAATGCTTTAAACCTACTAATAAATCTCTCCCACACAAAAGCATCATAGCAGCGAACAGAATGATTTCCCACAGTATCCATAACGGTGCCTCATACAAAATAACTACTGTTTGCAGCAGTACGATGCCGGTACATAGAACAAGTCGATGAAACTGCCACTCGATACGGATATAACGACGTGTATCCACCAACCGCACGGCGAAAACGACTAAATAACACACAAGTGTTGCCGCTGCCGCACCGTTAACACCGTATTTCGGAATCCACAACAAATTCAGCACAATATTGATGACAGCGCTAAGTAATGCCGTGAGCAATGACCGCACGCTTTTCTTTTCCACCATATAGATACTGCCAAGGAAGTTGACCAAGCAGGTAAAAACAACGGTAACGGTCAGTAGCGGAATGTAGCGCCACGCCACGTAATACGATTCTGCAAACAAAAAGCGTGGGACAATACGTGTCACCAAAATTACGCCGGAAGCCATAACAAATAAAAAGGCTGTATACAAAGACGTGACCTTGGTGTAAAAACGGTTACGTCCCTTCTCCTCGGTTACCGCTGAAATTTGCCATGCATCCATAAAGATGCCGGACATTAAAATGACAAGAGAGGGGATTTTATAGGCGGCAGCGTACAGACCGGTATACGACTCCCCGCACGTCCAGCTGACAATATAGCGGTCGGATACATTCGTGATCCACCACAGCACGGTATTGGGAATCAGCGGGACAGCGTATTTCAGCATAGATTTCGTCACCGAGAAATCGAGGGACTTCACTTGGATAAAACGAGTCAAGCCCGCCGCTATGGTGAGGAAAACGACAGAACAAAGGTCAGCGCAAACAATTGAAAACATATATCCAACAACGCCGAACTTCCATACCACTAAAAACAGAATATTAAATAAGATGGTTGTTAACGTGCTGAAAATGCCGTCAATCGCAAATAGCTTCACCCGGTTTTGGGCACGGACAAACTGTGCGCATAATGAACGAAGTGACGAAGTAAACACAAAAATACATAATAGCCAAGTATAATCGCTAATCAACGGGATGCTACCCAACAACGGGCTAATAAGTAACAAAAGCACCATACCGCCAAGCAAGGAAAGCAAACCAGTGGTAAAAACATCACTCTTGCGCACACCTTTATCCAACCCGAAACGCACAACCGCATTGGTAATACCCAGCGTAATAAGCGGTAACAAAAGATTGCCGGATTGTTGGAGCATATCGGTAACACCGTACTGCCCCTGTGTCAATAATTCGGTATATAAACGTGTAAGGAAGAAAGAAAGCAGCTTTGAGCTAAACGTTCCCAAAGCAAAAATCAACGTATTGGAAAAAAGCCGTTTATACTTATCCATGCCTCTTTCTCCTTTCTATATATACCTTAACAAGAATACCCATCTTTTTTATCTTTGTCAAGTCTTTGCAACTTGCATCTTCATAGCGTTTGTGGTACACTTTTTTCATTCTCTTGCAAAAGTGAGGTTTTTTTATGCCAACACTTCGTTCGGCAAATGCATTTCGCAGCACTGTTGCACCTCTTTTGGCCGCATTGATTTGGGGATCGGCGTTTGTAGCACAGGATATCATGGCAAACGACCTATCCCCGTTTACCGTTAATTGTGTCCGTTCCTGGATCGGTGCTTTCGCTCTCTTATTATTGTCCCTTATAGTAAAAAAGAAAACCGACATGCCCACCAAGCAACGTACTCTCTACCGTAAACGGTTGTTGATCGGCGGTGTCGGATGCGGTATCTTACTGACGGCGGCTATGAATTTGCAACAAGCCGGTATCGGTGAAACTGACCCAGGTAAAGCCGGATTTATCACCTCCCTATACGTGGTTTTGGTGCCGATACTCGGCGTCTTTTTCCGTCGTCGTGTCCCCCATACGGTTTGGATTGGCATTGGGCTAGCTGTCATCGGCTTGTATTTCTTATGCATTACTGACACTTTTACAATCGCTCCGAGCGATGCGCTAATTCTATTATGCGCACTATTCTTTGCGCTACAAATCCTGTTAGTCGACCACTTGGCAGATATTGACGGGGTTCATCTTTCTTGTGTACAGTTTTTCACGGTCGCAGGTATCAGCACCATCTTAATGTTTGTATTTGAGGCACCATCTCTACCCCTCATTTTCAAGCACTGGGTACCACTCCTATACGTCAGCATCTTTTCGAGTGCTGTTGCGTACACTTTACAAATTATAGCGCAAAAAGGCAATAACCCTACCGTTGTTTCGTTATTACTATGTCTGGAATCGGTATTTGCCGCACTAACCGGTTGGCTTTTACTCGGCGATACGCTTTCCTCGCGCGAATGGGCAGGATGTTTGCTAATGTTTGTTTCTGTCATCCTTGCCACGTTAACCCCTGCTACGCACAGCAGAGCAAAATAGACAAAAACAGCGCTTTCCTTTTGTACAAAAAATAGAAAAAGGCATTTGTTTTAATTTTTCGCTTTACTTTGCTAACGTGGTAGTGTATAATGGTATCATCAAGAAACGAGAAAGAAGGATTTATTATGAAAAAAGCATTATCCATTATCCTTGCCATGTTGTTAATTGTCACCTGTTTTGCCGCTTGCGGTCAAAAAAGTAATGTCATCACCGTCGGTTACACAATTTACGAGCCGATGAATTACAAAGATGCGGATGGCAAGTTGGTTGGTTACGATACCGAGCTCGCCGAAAAAGTTTTTAGCAATCTCGGCTACACAGTCAACTTCCAAGAAATCATTTGGGATAACAGATACACGGATTTAAGTTCCAACGTTATCGATTGCATCTGGAACGGCTTCACCTGCAACTCGAAGGATGACGACGGCGTTCTTCGCTCCGAGAAGGTTGATTTTTCTTACAAGTACATGGAAAATCGCCAAGTTGTTGTTGTAAGAACAGATGCCGGCATCACCACCGCTGACGATCTCAAGAAAAAGCTGGGTGTAGCGGAAAGCGGTTCTGCCGGTCAAGAATATGCTAAATCGTTTGCTGAAACCACCTTCAAGGGTTTCACAAAACAAACCGAGTGCTTAACCGAAGTTCTCGCGAAAACAGCTGACTTTGCGGTTGTCGATGCACAGCTTGCCAAAAGCTATGTCGGCAAAGCTGACTATGCGGATCTCATGATCGTCGAGGCGCTGTCCAGTGACGTTGAATACTACGCTATCGGTTTCAAAAAAGGTAGCGAGTTGACCGCCAAGGTCAATGCCGAGCTCGAAAAGCTGGCTGCCGACGGCACGATTGCCGCTTTGGCTGAAAAATACGGCGTATCGAATACCGCAATCAAAGATTTCGCTGACCAGAAAAAATAAGGAAACTATTAAAGGGTGGCAAAGGCAATAAACCTTTGCCACCCTATACCTACTATTTGGAGAGAAACCTATGTCTTTTTTCGAAGTTACAAAATTTTTGCTTGACGGCTTTTATGTTTCACTTTTAATCTTTGCCGTGACCTTGTTATGTGGCATACCACTTGGTTTGCCGATTGCTTTTTGCTCCATGAGCAAGCTAAAACCTCTTCGTGCCGTTTCCAAAACAGTTGTTTGGATCGTGCGTGGTGTTCCGCTGATGCTCCAAATTTTTATTATTTATTACGTGCCCGGTTTAGTTTTCGGCACACCTGTTTTTAGCTATATCGATAAGTACATACTGATGAACTACGGCATTATGGATGCCGGACGTGTCGTAGCCGTCATGATCGCTTTCATTATCAACTATGCGTGCTACTTTTCCGAAATCTACCGTGGCGGTATTGAAAGTATCCCGCGCGGTCAATATGAAGCAGGCTATGTGTTGGGATTAACAAAATCACAAGTGTTCCGCAAGATCGTACTCAAACAGGTCGTCAAGCGGATTGTGCCGCCGATGTCGAATGAGATCATCACCTTGATCAAAGATACAGC
>JAZRZU010000118.1:0-6246 GCA_045601465.1 Acutalibacteraceae bacterium | reverse complement strand
CCGATGATGAGGACTTGGATGAGGACGAGGATGAAACCCAAACCATACAGATGGGAGGTATCTCACAATGAGCATTAAAACCATAACGACCGATGACCTTCGCCGAATGAAAGGCAAAGAAGGTCTCATATTACAGGGTTGCGGAGGTGATCCCCAGGAATGGCTGGACGGCATCAACGACTTGCTGACAAAGGAAGGCATTCTTCTGAACGGCAGTAAGTTCGAGAACTGCTCCGTATTTAAGCACGGAGAGCTGACCTGCATCCTGTATCCCTTTGAAGGTACGGAGTTGAACATCGGTAAGTTCGCCGTGTGGCGTTTGGCTACCCACGACAACTTCGGCGGCACCTGGCTTTCGGACTACGTTCCCAACAGGCTGGGGGGCTTCGAAGGAGAAATCCCCGATGAGGACTGCGACGAAGATATGGACGAAGGGTTCGGTATGCGCCAATGAACTACGATGAATTCAGCAAGAAATTGGAGCAGACCGTAGGCTCCGGCGACCTTACTGATACCACCGGCGACTTTCAATGTGACCAAACAGGCGGTTATCCCACCTGCCTCTGTGTCTGTTGGACGAAGGGTGTGGCGTGGCTGATGCTCCGCTATGACCTTGCTGACGAAGGCGCGGATCTGTCCGAATTCGAGCAAGGCGTTGCCGACTTCGGCATTCGCAAATGCGAGGACGTGGATCAGTTCAACGCCCTCCTCAAGGATCTCGGCGAGGATGCATACGATATCGGATATATCCCGCCGGAGGAAGATGAAACCGAAACTATGAATATGGGAGGAATATAACCAATGAACGAACTTGTATGGCTTATTGTCGGTCTTTTGATCGGCGGGTGTCTCGGAATCGGCATCCATTGCTGTTTTCTGATCAACCGCACCGGATACTACGAACAGGAAATCCGCAAGCTGAAGGCACAGCTCGAACGCAAGGACAAGACCTATCTTGACCAATAAGTATTAAGACGGTATCAATCGCCCCGTGACGATTGGTACCGTCTTTTTTTCGTTTATGGGGCGATTGAACCGTCACGAAAGTGAGGTGATCCCCATTAAAACCCCTGTATCGAGGGTGGGCAATAAAACATCCATCCTTCACATTCTCTACGCGCTGTTTCCGCTGAACTACGGCAGATTTATTGACGTGTTCGGCGGCTCCGGCAGCGTACTTCTCGGAAACCCCACCGTGTCCTCCTTCGAGGTGTACAACGACTTTGACCGCAACCTTGCGAACCTGTTTCACTGTATGAAGGAGCGAACGATGGCGACCATCCGAGAGCTGGGCTTCTGCCACTTAAACTCCCGTGAGGACTTTATAGCCATCCGCAGGTTTTTCGAGAACGAGGTCTTTGACGATCTGTACCTCTCGGAAGAACTGAAGCTGACGGAGATACTGTTCCCACCGCCCGAAGCAAAGGAGCTGATGGAGATACGCACAAGGATAACCGAAGATTACGATGTCCGACGTGCCGCCATGTTCCTCAAGCTCCTGCGATTCAGCTACTCCAGCAGCGGAAAATCCTATGCATCACAGCCATTTGACATCCGAAAGCTCTTCGGATTGATCGCAGAGTTGCAAACCCGAATGGCGAACGTCATCGTGGAAAATCAGGACTTCGAAACGCTCATCAAGCACTACGACCGTCCCGATGCCTTCTTCTACGCCGATCCGCCGTACTTCTCCACCGAGGATATGTATGAGGTGGGCTTCGGATGGGATGACCACGTCAGACTGAGAGATACGCTGAAAAACATCAAGGGCAAGTTTCTCTTGTCCTACAACGACTGCCCCGAAATTCGGGAGCTGTACGAAGGCTTCTCGCTCTTCGACTTCTCCCGAACCCATTCCATGGCACAGAGGTATGAGGCAGGCAAAGAATTCAAGGAACTGCTCATCGGCAACTACGACCTCTACGAAAGGGAGCGCGCCAAGCCTGCACAGCTCACGCTGTTCAATGTGTACGGCGACGCCTTTGACGATGAGTGCTATGACTACGAAAAAATACTGAAGGAGTGTATCATCCAATGCAAGATAAGAAGATGAAAACGGAAATCGTCCTCCTTGCCGTGCCTGCCGAGATGTTCTTGGAGGCAGGGATCTTTGAGGGCGATCCTATGCAGATGTACGTGGACGGCAATAAACTCGTTATCGAAAACCTCGATGACGTTGGCGACATCGTCTGTGAAGGCGATTGCGAGGACTGTCCCGTAGACCAAACCGACTGCGACGGCGAGTGTGACTCCTGCCCGTGCAGAGAACATTGTGAATACAGTGAGGTGAACGAAAAATGAAAAAGCTATTCCGAATCCTCGGCAAACGAGGAAGAATTACCATCCCGTATGAGATCAGACAGCGCGTAGGCTTTTCCTACAACGACGTCCTCTCCTTTACCGAAGCGGATGACGGCAGAACCGTCATCGTCAAGCGTGAGAAGATCTGTGATAACTGCCAGGGAGCGCAGCCTGCGGTCGTAAAAGACGACGAGGTTACGCTCTTTGACTTTTTAAGCGGTCTGTCCGCCGATCAGCAGAGAGCAGCTCTCGTCCACCTCTCGGTATTGTGGGCTGAGAAACAGGCAGCTCATTCCAATAAGCAAGAATAAAATACGCAGTTGAAAGGTGGTGGTGATAGATATGACTGCGGTCATAAAGCACCTAAATATACAATCAAAGAAACGGAGGTAAATGCCTTATGGCAACCAAGAAATCGCCGCAGAAAGCGGCACAGAAACAAAAGCCGCCCTTGCCGAATATCACGGCAAGCATCGACCGTCTTGTCCCCACCGAGGGTGACGGTGTCAAAGCACTTGCAAGTATCACCATCGGCGGTCATTATGCCATCCACGGCTTCAAGGTCTATGAGTCCGAGGAAAAAGGCTTGTCCGTCCTTTGCCCCGCAACCAAAAGCGAGAAAAACGGCAAGTATTATGAGAACTCGCATCCTATCACGGCTGAAGCCCGTGAGGATCTGAACAGCACCATTCTCGAAGCTTATGAACAGAAGCTTCAGGAGGAACAAAGCGAGGATCAGGGCGAGGATCTCGGCCAGGGACAGACGATGTAAGGATTTTATGCGAAATTTTCCGATAGTCGCTGGACTTTCGGGAAAGTATCGGTATCCTGTTGGTTGAGGTGATACCAAATGAAGAAAAGAATACTCGCAGCCCTCCTCGCAGCGGTAATCCTACTAACCCTTGCGGGATGTGCAAACAACAAAGCAGATGCTCCTGCTCCCGATACTACAAGACCGACGGTAACGGCAACGGCAGAAACCACAGGCACAGCCGAATCGGATACGGACACGGAACACACAGAAGAAAAGAAAAACAGCACTGCCGAGGAAACAAAGCCTGCTGAAACGACTAAAACCCAAGAGCCGTCAGAATCCGTAACCGAGCAGACTGAAACAAAGCCTGCCGAAACCAAACCGCAGACCACGGAAAAGCCGGAGTCAGAGAGTAAACCTGCCGAAACGGTGCCAAAGGAAACCGAGCAAAAGCCTACGGAAACCAAACCTGCGGAAACAAAGCCATCGCAGACCGAAAGCACCGAGCAACCAAAGGTCGAGGAAACAAAACCCGAAACGAAACCGACCGAACCCGAAACTCCTCCCAAGCAGACAGAAGAAAAGCCCAAGGAAACCAAGCCGGAGGTAACCGAACCGTCAAAGGAAACGGAGCCTCCCACCGAAACAGAACCTCCGAAGGTGACCGAGCCGGAGCCTACGGAACAGCCTGCTCCCTTCGACATCGACCACTGGATCGCTTATGCAAAGAGCTACGCCGAAAGCAAAGGACTCGTGCTGAGCAACACAGCGGTGGATTGCTGGGATAACCCCATCCGAGCAGGTGCGCACTGCATCTACCTTGAAAGGGATCTCCAAAGCAGACTGAACCGCTACGCAAAGGATGAAGATATCACCGACGTGTGGATCTGGGCAGAAGCTACGGGCAACGACTGCTACGACATTTATATCGGATACGCATAACCAAATATCAATCTCAAAAACGCACCGAAACGCTCGGTGCGTTTTTCATTTCAAAAGGAGGCCTATTGAATGAAAAAGAATCTATTCAGGAAAGGTATGTCGGCATTGCTTGCCGTAATGATGTGCCTTTCCGCTTTTATCGGTATGGGAACGACAACTGCTTTTGCAGCCGAAGCCGAAACCGATGAGGTGGTAATGATGGCATTCCCCCGTGAAGGCGACGATAACTACAGCGCCAATTGGGGGCATGGCGAACTCCACTATATGAACGGTTGGTTCGCAGGCGAGTCCAAGAAAGTCACGGTTTACACCATCGGCTCTTGGAACGGCAATGCCTGTTACTGTATCGAACCTGGTACACCTCTCGCCATCGGCGACGTGATGACCAAGCGTGATGAAACCTATTGGGATAACTATCCCTCGACCTATAACAAGACCATCGAAGCAGATGAGATCAAACTGTTCATCGGTCGAATCTTCCAGTACGGCTACACCGGAACGGTAACAACCGAATGGCGTTCGCAGAATGCCGCCGATGCAGATAAGCTGGCACACATTATGGCAACACAGACGCTCGTTTGGGAAACCATCGTCGGTGAGCGTGACTCGGACTTCAACCACGTTGATCCCGGCAGTTACGATGCGGTGAAAGACCGTGTTGCTACCAATCATCCGCTGTACAGTCAGTTCATTTCGTACTACAACAGCATGGAAGCCAACGTGCAGAAGCACTCCAAGGTGCCGAGTTTCTTTGCCAAATCCACCTCCAAAGCACAGGAAATTGAGCTTGCGTGGAACGGCACGAACTACTCCGCAACCCTAACTGATACCAATAACGTATTGGGTAACTACACCTTTAGTGCCGATCAGTCCGGCATTTCCTTCTCCGTCAGTGGGAACAAGCTGACCGTAACTGCAAACACCGCACCCTCCGGCAAGGTGAGCATCACAGCCACCAAGACCGGCTCTGTGAGAAAAGGCGTTGTGGTATGGTCGGACGGCGTGATCACTCCCGGCAGTGGTATTCAGGATTTATCCACTTACTCTGCCGAAGTCAACGATCCCGTCAAGGGCTATCTGAATATCAAGGTCAGCCTCGGATCTGCAAAAATCGTTAAGACTTCCGAGGACGGAAAGGTGTCCGGCATTACCTTCACCATCACCGGCAACGGTGTGAATAAGACGGCAACCACTGGAGCAAACGGCGAGATCAAAATCGACAATCTCAGCCCCGGCACTTACACCGTGACCGAGGTGGTCGAGGATCGCTACGAACCGCAGACGGCAAAAACCGTAACTGTCGTATCGGGACAGACCGCAACCGTATCATTTAACAACACCCTCAAGCGCGGCGACCTCAAGATCGTTAAGACCTCTGAGGATGGCATCGTATCGGGCATTCCTTTCGTGGTATCCGGCAACGGCATCACCAAGAACGTGACCACCGATGCAAACGGAGAGATCAAGATCGAAGGTCTCCTGCCCGGCACCTATACGGTAACCGAGCAGCACAAGGACTACTACGAGCCTCAGGCAAGCAAGACCGTTACGGTGGAATATGATAAGACCGCAACGGTGTCCTTTGACAACGTCCTCAAGCGCGGTGATCTTACCGTCACCAAGACTGCTGAGGACGGTCTGACCGAAGGCATCAAGTTCCGTCTCACCGGCACCTCCGACAGCGGCGTTAAGATCGACGTGACTGCCACCGTGGACAGTACCGGCAAGGCGTATTTCAAGGACATCCTCATCGGCAGCGGATACGTGTTGGAGGAAGTGGATACCGCCCTCAAGTATATCGTACCCGACAGTCAGGACGTGGAGATCGAATGGGCAAAGGTAGCCACCGCCGAGGTGTACAACGAGCTGAAGCGCGGCGACCTCAAGGTCATCAAGACCTCCGAGGATAACTTCGTGGAAGGCATGAAGTTCCGCCTCTACGGAACATCGCTCTCCGGCGAGAAGGTCGACGTTTACGCCTACACCGATAAAGATGGCGTGGCAGTATTCGAAGATATCCTCATCGGCGAGAATTACACCGTGGAGGAAGTCAACACCGCCATCCGTTACGTGATCCCCGAAAGCCAGGGTGCGGTCATTGAGTGGAATAAGGTGACCGAGGTCAAGTTCCACAATATCCTCAAGAAATGGAGAGCCGACGTGTCCAAGCTCGACGCGGACTTGGCAGGCTTCGATGATGATGACGATAGCGGACTTGTTCCCGTGGAGCTGATGCCGATGGCTTTCTT
>JAZRZU010000117.1:0-19870 GCA_045601465.1 Acutalibacteraceae bacterium | reverse complement strand
GCACCGGCGTGTTTGGCGACGTTATCATACACGCAACAAGCAGTGAGCAGTACGCTTAAAAAGATAAGAGACATCGACCCGACCAGGCGGGCGTCCTTCGACTCCATACCGGCATTACCCAACAACTCGATGAGGATCTGTGCGGCGGCAGACAAAGCCCCACCCGTTAAAAAAGCCCATGTACAGTTTTTGGCAATCGGGGAACCGAGAATGCGTTTACCCGCCATGGCTTGATACTGTTTTGGTGTCATCTTCACGTTTCATCACACTCCGTGTGAGGTAGTGTGTGACAAAACAAGAAAATTATGCAAGAAAAAAACCGAGAGCATAGGTTGCTCTCGGTTTTTGGTTATTTGCGCATCAATCGGGGAACAAGCAGCGACATTCCATGTAATACCGTTTTTCGTTGGCTTCACCCATCGAAAAGGTCTTGCGAGGGAAATGCCCGCCGGCACGAATTCCGTCGAAAAAGCCGTCTTTGGGAATACCACGCAGCAAAATGCCCAACGCTTTCGGTTGAGTGGCAAGCTCCCGCACCGTCTGCTCGCCGTGAATATAATCAATGCTTGCCGAACGGCCGCTTAAATACTCGTCCAGATAATTTTGCAACACCGCAATCGGCAACATCCCGTCGTTATCCGCCAAGGCAAACGACGCATGGTCCACAAACACGATGTCGTCGCCGTCTTTGAGCGTCATGCCTTGCTTTTCAACGTATGCACGGAACCCGTCGATGACGTCGTTGGCATCCACGTCAAACAGTACCCGATGAATGGGTTCAAACAAGATCGCCTCATCGTGCAGATTTTCCAGTTCCACCAACGCATAGCGTGACGGATGGGTTTGCTGTTCAGCGGGTGACAGATTCGCCTTGATCTTCTCCCAACAGATCTTCGCCGTTGCCAGCGAATGATTGCCGTCTCCGACGGCATATAAGAACCCGTCGGCTTTTTCGTACAACCCATTCAGCGCTTGGGAAACCGCCGCTTTGGACGCCTCATCCTCCACCGCCCAGCCACGCAGATGACCGCCCTGCTGCATCAACTCCACGTCGTACAGCGGTGCTGTCTGTTGCTTTTGGGCATACAGCGGTTCAATAACGGAGCGTGTCGGGTCATCGATGAGCACCAACACGTGCGGCAGTTCCAGCGGAGCTTTTTCACGAATCTTCACACGGGGCGGCAAACGATCGGCAACCGTTCCCTCGGTTGCACGGGTTAGCAAGGTACCGGTGGTAAAATCGTACCGTTCCAAATCCAATGCCGCCATCAGACCCAGCCGTTTACCCGACTCGGTTTCCCGTTCCACCACCACAAAACCGTCCCGCACAGCCTTCACCAACGTACCGTCATGCAGGTACGCTTGCATGGTAGCATTGACAGTTTCGGTACGGTCGCCCTGTTCCAAAAACACCTCCGGTTGAATGAGACGCAGCGTGGAAGGGGCACCCCCCACCAGCCGTTCGACCTCGTGCCAGTATGCCGGCTGAGAGGTAAACTGATCACAGGCAACCACCGCCCATTTTTCTTTATCCACAAAAGCCGCCGGTAAATAGATATCGGCAGCCGAAATGCCCGGAAACGTCATGCTCATTCTCCTTTTTCATCCACTGCGGTAACACCGCATGGCTATTGTGTCTAAGCATACCACTCCGCCATTTTTTTGTCAAGGTTCGAGCGCCGCCCCGCCAAAACGGGCGGGGCGGCGCTTTGTTACAGATGGGCGCTGTCGGTGGGGTTGTTGACAATACCAAATCCCACCAATACCGGTAACAAAACGTTAAGCAGTCCGTCCACCGTTTCGGCAATATCCATGCCGATAAATTCTTTGACGCAGAACACGATGAGCGCCGCCATCGACACCCATAATGCCCAAGAACGAAACCGTGTTTTCATATACTCTCCTCCTTACAGTAGGTTTAACCATGCAAAGGCGGCGCCCAGCAACATGCCGACCATCTCCGCCAATATGCATCCGATCAACATCCGTTTATAGTGCCGGTAATCCTCCCCCGGCTCGCCCTCCACCTTTCCCAACCGACGGTCGATGGTATCCACTTTTTTCTCGATGGTGGTGGATTTTTGGGCAATCAACTGCACCGAGGTCGCCAGCGAATGCACGTCATTCACCACCGCCTTAATTTCATCCAACTGATGAAAAATCGTTTTGGCGTTGGCTTCCAACCGAGCCACACGCTCGGTTACATTCTCCACATTCAACTCTCCTTTCGCACAACACGTATCTGGATACAGTCGATCGGTTTCCCAAATACACCGGCATATCCGTCACCGGTTGCATCGGTCAACCCCTCGCACCAACCGTACCACCCGCTGTTTGCTTTGGGGGATACACGGTACTGAATCACATACCCGTCCAGCCCCACGAGCTGCATCTGTACAGCATCGATGGCCTTGCCCCGAATACCGGCAAAATCCGTATAATCGGTCACCCACGGCAACCACGTCTTGCCCACGAGATGCACACGGTACTTAACCGATCCTCTGGACAGCTTGGCCATCAATGCCGTCATACCCTTACCGTGGATACCGGCATAACCGTTTGTATTCTTATCGTGACAATCGGTCACTTCGGGCAACCATTTGGTCGTGTAGGCTTTATAGATAACATGAATGTCATCCATCGGCAGATCCGCTTCTAAGTACGGTGTCGGGTCGATGTGCTTGTTATTTTTACGCAGTTCAAAATGCAGATGCGCACCGTAACTTCGTCCGGTATTGCCCATCGTACCGATGATTTGCCCTTGTTTGACAGACTGGCCCAGCTTCACTTTGACGGTCGCCAAATGCGCATACAAAGTCGAGTAGCCGTTGCCGTGGTCGATTTTCACACAGTTGCCGTAGCTGGCATTGCCCACCGCCAGTTTGTTGTTCTTTTTACCCGTTTGGCAAAAAACCACCTTTCCGGCACTGTGCGCCGTGATTACGTCAAGCTGCGACTTGTATTTGACAAGATCCACCGCTTTGTGTGTGGCTTTAAACGTTGTGGTAATTTGATTGTCCCCTGTTTTTAATACTCTGCTTGCCATGCGTCACACTCCTTTGCACTGTTTCCGACTCATTGTCGACGTTTGGGCTATCCCCCATTACATGCCCGCCAAACTTTCAGCAAGTTTTTTCGCCATTAACCTGCGACCGTTTGCGTGTGGATGTGTTCCGTCTGTGTTATTAAAGAACAGTGGCCAGTTAAACTTGTTTAACCCAATCTCGTTGTAATAATCACATACCGGTAAATGATATTCGTTTGCGACCTGTTTAATAGCGTCAACATATTCCACCAAATAGTGGTCATACGGCTTATAGGT
This sequence comes from Acutalibacteraceae bacterium, assembly GCA_045601465.1. GTDB lineage: Bacteria > Bacillota > Clostridia > Oscillospirales > Acutalibacteraceae > RGIG3009. Next base: position 16,548 of record JAZRZU010000117.1, on the reverse strand, counting down.
GTCAGAATCATACTGAAATACACCGTTGGAAAACCAGCAACGCCACATCGGTGTACAAATTAAAAATCGGATATTGGGGTATGCCGTTCCAATGGTTTCGATCGCATGCCGCAACGCACCTTTCAATCTGTGTTTGCCGTACTTGGTCGCCTCGGTGGTATCAATCAGGTCGTTGTCCATATAATCGTTTGTGCCATAGGCGATCGTTAGGATATCAACGTTGGTGAAATCCAAATTTTTCAACGTGTTTACATGGTCTATAAAGTAAGACGGCATTCCGGTTATGCCCGCTTGTGCTTTTTCAATTTGCACAGAAAAGTCTCCCGTTGCGATAGCATCTGCCAGATTACACATAGAAAAGGGTCTCCAATCCTCTTCTCCTCTGTCTGTCATTTGACAACCGCCAAAACCGCAATTATACACGGTCGCACCGGTAAGTAACGCCAACTGATTACTGATTGAAGTTTCGTCAAAACACCAACCAAAAATAGAATCTCCCATCGTCACAATGACGGGGGGCCGTGCCACCTGTTTATATACCGCTACGTTTCCGCCCGTTTTACCTTCAATTCGTATACGCTCCCCGCCCGGAACCCGATTTTTACTCCCACTATATTCCCACAAGACAATTTCAGGAGCAAGCATGGGCTCTGTAAATATGCAAGATTGAAACTCGCCCGAAGAAGGAACGTTAAGTTCATCTATTTGCCAAACGGTATACACACCGGAAATATCCACCGTGTCACCTTCATAATGCTCGGCATACAGGTCATCGATTCGTTCTTCGACGATGGGCGCATCCCCTAAAATGTGCTGTATGACCCGTTTAGAGATCTCGATTTTATCCGTCTCGGTCAGCACGTAATTTTCGCCCCGTTCCCCTTTTTCGCCCTGCTCGCCTTTGAGAGCTAACAGTTGCTCGGATGTGAAATCCTCGTAGGTGAACGACTTGCCCTGCGGTCCGACATCGCCTCTCTCACCTTTGAATTCGCCGTTTTTGAGTTTTCGTTCGAAGACTTGCAAACAAAACTGCGCTTCATCCAACGTTTCCTGCCATGCGGGGCGTGCCACATGCGCTAACGACTCCCCGTCTTCCCGTTCTTTGAACGATAAGTACACCGGTTCTGAATGAAACCGCATGATCTCACTGCCGTCCTCAGTGGGTTTTACCGCCACCAGTCGCAAAGCAGCGATACCCGCCGCCGTCCAGGCGGCGGGTATCGTACACGACACCACCCCGTCTTCCGCATCCAACAAATCGCTAATATCGTAGCCGCCGTTTCCGTCCACGATCTCCACCCGATACCGATACTCCTCAAAGGGAATGTGGAACCGTACAACTGCGGCGCCATGGTCTCCGTCATGTCCCGCCGGTTGTGGGGTTTTGGGTGTAACACCATTTGCCGTCACCGTTACGTCAATCGTATATATTGCCATGCTTTATCCCCCTTGTTTTCCCAGCATCAATTTCTTTTCCGCCACCTTACTTGCTACCGTTTTGCGTACCGTGGCGGCATTTTTTTGCTTTTTCGCCTCAGCCTGCCGACGGGCGGTCACCAACCGCTGTGACAACGCACTGAGCGCATGTTGCTTGGTGGTCTGTGCCCGCCGTTCGGTGGTAGCTTGACGTCGGGAGATCCCCTCACGTGCCGTATCGGCTGTTCCCGAACGCACAAGACCTAAATTGCCCAGCGTTTCGGCGACCGCATACCGGTCGATGAGCGCTTGCACCGCTGCTCGGTCAATCGCTACCGCCGCCTCGTTCTCCGCTTTTGCCTTATCGGCGTTCACCGCCGCCTCGGTCTCGGCCGTATCGGCATCCACCTCACGGTTATAAGCGTCGATCGCCGCTTCTGCTGCCGCCGTTTGTTCTTTTGTATAGTCATCCAATAGTTTTTGTGCCTGTCGTTTTGTGATGGTTGCCATCTCGTTACCTCCGTCCTGTAATGGCGTGTATGCCGATACTGTTTACCGCCAGTTTTTCACCGCAAAGCCGCAATCCAAACCGCCGACACCGACCCACCGACGGTGTTAAACGCACCCCGTCTGCGCCTTGGACCGACAGATCGGGATACGTCCCCCGTTCGGTCACGTATGCGGCATTAATCGCACTCTTCGCCGATGCTTCGGCAAACACCCGTGTGATCTGCTTATATTCCTCCGGCGCCCCGAAATCAAACAGCTTGGTACACAAAAAGCTTTTAACGGTATGGGGTAGGAACGCATACACGGCATCCGCCCAGCTAGTACCCGTATGGGTAATCACCGTATCCGCATCACCCACCTGCGAAAACCAGAAAAACACCGTCGTGTTGCCCACTTGATAGCTTGCGGGAATACACAGCGTCCGTCCCGTGCGACACACCGAAAGCGCCGTTGCCCTCGTCTCATCAAACGACCATTTCATCCAACGGGGCGATGGCTCATCCGTCGCCACAAATAAGGTGTTATCCCACAACAACACATACCGATCCTCCGCCACCGTCGCCGCCGCAATACCGGGAGGATTTGCTTGTAATAACGGCCGTATCGGCTGTGAGATACAACTGACGGTGCGTTGGGATAATTTTCCCGATGTGTCCAGACAGTATACCTTACCGTCTGCACATGCCCACACCAATCGATTGCCCAATAATGCCACGGTTTGCGGCAGGTCACACCCAATTTCCGCATGAAGCGGTGTTAAGGGGAATTGTGCGGTTGCGGTCACGTCCACGCTTATACCTTGCTCGATATCCTCCGCCGTCACCGCTTGATTGCTGACGTATTCCACCCCATACATCGAATGTTGTTTAAACAACACCAACTGGTCGCCTTGTTTGCCGAATGCCGTCAACGGTTCGTCGGGGTCACCCACCAACGCATAAGCGCTTGTGGGGAAATACAGCGGATTGCCGACCGCACTCCACATAACGGCATTGCCGCCGCCTAAAAACAAGCGTGTACCACCTGCCTGTGTACTACGGTCTCCGCCGTACCAGGTGCCGAATTGCCGAGCAGCACCGCCCGCATAATGAACCTGACCCGCCCAGGCGAGCGCCGATACGTCGTTACGCTTGCCCTCGTTAGGCAGCGCCGTCGGCGCACCGTTTTTGACAAACCAAAAACAACCACCGACACGATCAAATACCACCTTTAATCCCTCTACCACCGCCGATTCCCGAAATCCGGCCGCCACCTCAAAGGTGAGTAAACGGTCCAAACGAGTCAGCGTAACGGTCAGCGGACTGTTTTCATGAAGAGTGGGCAGATGATAGTAAATACCGGTATTGTCGGTGGTATAGGTGCAACGAAAATCATGGGTCAGTCGGTTGATCGGTTCGGCTCGATCACATTCTCCCGCTTCATGACGCTGTGCCGTTGGAATACCGTTGACGGCATACAGCGGTACGTATACCTCGTCGTTGAGCCATACCCATTTATCCTCAGCGGCATTGATGCCAACAATATCACCGTTATCCGCAAACAAAATCGCCGTGAAACGGGAAAGGGTGCTGTCGGTACTGCCCGACACCAAAAATCCGCCCTGTCCTCTTGCAACGGTCATCACAAATTGCTGACCGGTGGGTATCCCGTTCGGGTCGAACACCGTCACCATAAGATCGGCGGCTGCCTCGTTATCCTGGGCCGCCAACACCAACCGATACCCGTCGCAGTCGGTGAAAAACTGCATCCGTTGTCCCGTGGTAAACCGATCAAAATGTTGTTCGTCGGTGACAAACCCACGGCGGGTGACGAGCGAGCCCTGATACAGTGTTAAATTCTCGCAGTCGGATACCTCACGATCGCCGATGAGAAAGGGTGATACCCCGCAGTTTAATCCCCCGTTGGGGGTGGGCAGGGTGGCTTGAAGACGGCTGTTACGCTGTAACGTGGGATGTTTCATGTATCCCACCCCCGTGGAAGTGTATCCTGTATTTGCTCGCTTTCACGGCATACCGCCACCCGTTTTTGGTCGTACAAGGCGGCGAACAACCGCTGATTATCGCCGTCACCCTGTGACGAGGCAAGCCACATTGCTACCCCGTACGGCAGCACCTCTTTGGCGGTTCGTTCGGTCAGCGGAAGCGGTTGACGAAGGGAGGCTAGCGGTTCGGCGCATCGCCCTGTTTCGGCGGCTGACAGTTCGAATACCAACTGGTTGACCACCGCCAATCCCCGTTTATAAAACTCGGTATACTGAGCGCTGTCGGGAGAACCGAGCGTATCGGTGTATCCCAACAGCCGCAACGCTTGTTTGAAACACGCTTGTCCTGTCATACTGTCACCCCTTTTTCACGGTATTCCCGCAATAATCCCTCCACGTCGGGAACGATGCCGCCGGGCAGGCGAGTCAAGTATTGCTCGACCGTGATGACCCCACGCTGTAACAGGTTGTCCAACGTAGCAATGGACTGGCTTTCACTCCACAGCGTCGCCGTACCCACATCCACTCTGGCGCACAGGATTAAATCACGATACCTCTCGCCGTCAAACGGCAGGTACCACGTGCCGAACTCGTCGGTGACTTTGAGTGCACGGTTGCCGTAGCCCATCACCCAAAACTCCGCCCACAACCGTGCCACCTGTTCACAAAAAACATGGAACCGTGTCCGCACGGTTTGCAGCGGCAGCATGGCGGCCTCTCGTACCGCAATGATGGCGGACGTATTGTCGGGCGTAACATCACCGAGCGATACCGCATTGGCGCCGCTTTGCGCCATGGTGTTTTGAATCAAATTCTCAATTTCATAGGACATACGGGACGAGAACTGCGGCGGGTCGATATACGTCATAGCGCTGCGCATATCCTCGCTGTTGCCGAACACCCGCACCACCTGACCGGGGTCATTGGTGACCGGCTGTTGTACCACGTCCCCATTGACCAGCAAGGTGGGTAATCCCTGCATCATCATTGCCCACACCGAAGCGGTCAGCATACGGTTGATGGCAATTTGGTTGGGAATAAGATGGGTGACCTCACTCAATCCGTAAGCGCAATCCGGCAGACGATCCCACCGAAATACACACAACGGGTAAAGCCGTATCCCCATCTCCCATGCCGGACGAATGGTAGCGCCTCGGCAGACCTGAACGCCGTACAACCGAATATCCCCGTTTTCATCCGGTTGTTTATAGAATTTCGTCAGCAAGATCGCCTTGCCCTCGCCTTCGGGTTCACCTTGCGGGGTAAACTCGTCACGGTCGGGACGGATAGCAGCGATCTCCGCTTTACTGCGTCCGTATCGTTTAGCGAGTCGGCGCAGTTCGGATATCGGACGGCGTTGCGCAATCACAATGAACGGCTGGTCCTGTACGTTCTCCACCGTCGGGTCGCCGAAATACACGTTTTCAATGTCCAGCACCTCACAGGCGATATCCCCCGTAATCGGGGCAGTGCGTCGTTCGTCGGCATACAGCCCGGTGCGGATGCGGTCGTCCCAGTAGGTATATAGCACACCCGTGCCGGTGGTGTAGGCACCACGTAACACCTCGCCACGCAGTTCTTCAAACCCAACCCGTTCCGCTGTCACGCTGAAATACGAGGACAACGCATCGGTGACCAGCCCGACCTCCTGCTCAAACGGTAACGCCATCGGCTCACCGGCGGCGATTGCTTGGCGGTTACGGTAGGTCTGTTCACGCAACAGCACCGTATTGGCGACCCCGTCGGCGGAATAGCTGACGGCAATCGGACTGCCGCCTACCGCCGCCATTTTGTAGTCGCCGATACGGCGGATAATGTTATGCCGCACCAACGGCCGTTCGCCGCCGCAACGTGCGCCGTGCCATTGGTCGCCGGTGAAAAAACGGCGATTGATCTCGTTTTGACGGTAGAGTCCCTTTTCACCCAGACCCGTTTTATATCGTACCCCTGCTCGGTATTCGGCAAATACCTGTTCCGGGTCATCCCAATGCCGTGTCAGTTCCATGCAATTCCTTCTTTCCTTTTTGTTCTAAACGGCAGGGGACGATGCACCACCGTCCCCTGCCCTTTTCAAACTTAATACACGTATGCGTAAACCGAATCAGCAGCGCTGTTTTTGACAATCAAGTCATAGTAGGTGCGGTAATCGAATTTATACGCATCCGCCGCTTGGTTCTGCGACGGGTCAAAGGTACGGACACGCTCGGTCTTTTTGACTAAGCTGGCCGCTTTTTTGGGCAGGATGAGCAAGCCGATGCTCTGTGCGTTTTTAGCGGGTTCAAAACCGCCCACGCTCTCATCCAACACGACCTTGCCGTCCTCGTCTTTGGTCACGGTAGAACCGTCGTAGAAGGTGTACGCACTCTTCATGCGGTTATCCGCCACCGGCAACAACGGAATACCGTTGATGGTCTTGACCTCGTAGTACACGTCGCCTTTTTTGAATTCCGTTACCGAGATCTGGCGGGACAGCTCGGGAGAATTTTGAATGGCAGCCCACATGGTGGGGTTGACAAAGCAAACCAGCGGCTCGTCAAAGCCAACTTCATTTTGTACCGCTGCGCAAGCCTCGTTAAACATCTGAAACGCTTCGGTAGCCGGAGTACCGGAAACCGTATGGTTTTTGGTAACTGCCAAGCCCGCAAGCTTGGATAAGCAGTACGCATCCACTTCCGGAACCACACGGGTACGGACAAATTCACCGAGTACCTGACCCGCTAAATTGGCAATGCCGGTCTCGTCCTCGTCCTCACGGTCGAGCTGGAACGAACGGGCACGGTCCATAGACAGCGTGTACGGCTGGTTGCTGACCGTAATGGTGCCTTTGATAAAGCCGGTATCACGGTCATAGTCGCCCAAACCCGACAATTCCATTTCGGGCAGTAACACCGTCTTAGCGCCCACAAATTTCGAGCGCAGTACGTTGTCGGCAAAAAAACCCGTTACCGGGCCTTGCACGAAGAGCTTGTCCAGCTCCCCTGTCAGTTTTTCGCAAAATTCCAATGTGTTGATCGCCATAATGTCATTCATTTCCTTTCTTTTTTACAGTGTCAGCGGCCACGTACCCCGATGAGCATCGCCTCCACGGCGGGATCGGGGACAGCCTGTAATTCGCTGCGTTGTGCGCCGGCAGACGCTTCGCTCGCTTTGCGGGCGGCGGTGTTGGCGGCATTCACACGCATTCGTTCACGGTAGTCGTACCGCAAATAGGCATCTAACAGAGGGATCCCCTCCGAAAGCGCCGTTTGGATGACCGATGTAGGCAGGGTGTTAAAATCGGGTGCGTCGGGACATTCCTGCCGTAACCGGCAAAATTCCGTCGCTAACCGTTGCTCCACATCCCCTTCGTTTTCCGAAGAAAGGGTTGCTTCTTCGGTGTTGTCGCACAACGCCTCCACCATCTCCCGCACGCCGAGTCCGTGTTGTTGTGCCAGGGCTTTGAGTTGACCGAGCATCGGTTCCACCTCGTCAAACTTCATCCCCTTTTGCGCATAGCGGGTCGCCTCCTCCAAACTCAGGTGGTAGTCCTGTTTGTTGAATTTGACCGCCAGACGGAATGTGTCATCCTGCAAGCCTGACTCGTCACGCTCAGGAACCGACACCTCCGCCACTGCGTCTTGTTCAGACGGTATGGTTGCCGTCGATAAACCGTTGTTACTCTCCATACTTCTCCTCCTGTTCCTCGCCGTCATACTTTAAGAAATTCTCGTACTCCCATTGCAAACGCTGTTCGTCCGCCGTTTTTTGTTTGCGGGATTCTGTGGGACGGCAGGCGGGGTATTCTTTGAGTAAAAACACCGCCGCAATTCCCAGTACAAACCCTATGATTGCTTGCATAACCAAACTCCTTTCGTTACTTCCAATCTCCTTGTAATTCCTTCGCCAGCACCGACCCTTCGGTAGCGTATACCGTTTTCGGCTCGGCGGGTCGAAAATGCGTAATATCTTCCATGGCATACCGCAATGCATCCATCAAATGATCCTCGCCCCCACGAGGACGGTTAACAATCCCCACAGCGGTCTTCTCCCACGCATAAGCGGACAGTTCCGCTACCGTCGCTTTACACCGAGGGTGTACCACCATGCGGTATTCCTGTAACCGTGCAATACCGTGTAACAGCGAGCCGGCGCCCTTGGCAGCCGGGGTGACACGATAGATGCCCGCCCGCCGCAACTCCTCGTTCGATTTCGGCTCGGCGCTGTCAGCCCGTATCCGTTCGCCGTCGTACCCCATGCGACACAATCGCTCAGCGATATCACGGTTGAGCATGCCTCGTTCTTTAAACTCATCGAAGACGTATAAAATGCGGTCAAGCGGATTCACCGCCGCCGCAATAAAAGCGGTGGGGTCGTTGGAATACCCGTAATCCAGCCCGTATACCCGACGGTATTTCCAGTTGTCTGTCAACCGTTCAATCTCAAACGGCTCGACCGTCCAGTTGTCGTAGATCAGCCCTTCACTGATCCCCCATTCGCCACGCCCTGCCACCAAAAACCGACGGGGATTATCCCGCTTCATGCGTTCAAATACCGCACGGTCGGCATCGTCCAAAAACTCGTTACAGCGGTAATCGGTGGTGAAGACCGTCACGTTATCCGCCGGGGTATCAAAAAACCGTTTTTTCAGCCAATGATGCTCACTCCACGGGTTAAAGGTCAGGGTGGTCTGTTTAAACAGCGTGGACGGCACCTCACCACGGGGGACCGACAGGTCGAAGGTGTCAAACGCTTCCTCGCTCTCAATCTCAAACGCTTCCTCCACCCACACCCAACACAGATAGCCGTGTGTCACGGTGGTGGACGCAATCTTGTAAACGTCATCGAAGCCCCGAAACAAAATCTTTTGACCGGTGGGCAGATAGGTCATCTCCATCGGACTGGTGGTGGCTTTCCACAGATGTGCCACCCCCAACCGTGCCGCCGCCCATTGTAACTGGGCAAAGGTGCTGGTACGATGGGTGTCCATGACCTGCCGAATGACCAAGAGATTGGCATCGGGATACCGCATCAGCCGTACCAAAAAATTCAAGGCGGTGGTGGTGGATTTTTTGGATGCCTTACCGCCTTTTAACACCCGATACCGTGTTTGGCACCGCCAAAAATCCCCGTATCCCCCACCCACTACCAAGGGAAGTTCTACCGTCATCCGATTCGCTCCTCGCCTATAAACTGCACCGGCGCTTCACAAACAATCTCTCGTTTGTCACCCTTGTCCATGAATCCGGCTCGGTTGCGCAGATAAAACATCCACAAGCTGTGACTTTTCGGGTCGGCGGTCAATGCACACCCGATCACCGAAGCCGTACATTCCTGCACCGCCGCTTTGAGCATCCGTCCGATTTCCCCCGAACCGGCGGCATACCGCATCATGGTCTCGTACGGTACCCCCAACGCCGCCGCCAACGCATCCACGTGAAACGGCAGACCGTTCTGCTCGCATTGTACACGGCAAGCCGTAATGGCAGCCGCAATATCCGGCAGCTTTCCCAGTTGCTTCGTAGCAGTCACCCCCCTGTTGATTCGCTGCATTGTACCACGTCGGGGGCTGTCACCTTCAAGTGGTCTTCCCAAAAAATTTTTTCGCACCGCTGGGCGGTTTTTAGCTATTTTTCACCGCTGTCGCCGTCACCCTTTGGGCACCTGCCGGCAAAGCAACTCCAACGCTTTGTTGTGTTCCCGCAGCAAATACTGCTTGGATTTACCAAGCGAGTCGATGATGTTACTCCACGGCCGCCCTTGTATGTACCGCATCCGCAAAAGCCGCCGTTGCAAACCGCTTACCTGCGCATACTGCAACACCACCCAGTTTTGCAGCTGACGCTTCGCCACCTGCTTTTGCAGGGCTTTTCGCTCGGCATACAACTCCTCAAACACCGACAACGCACACGTCTCCTCCTCACATTCCTCCTCCCGATACAACCAATCCCGCCATTCTGCGTCCACCGCTTCCAATTCCCGCTTATCCACCACCAACGCTTGCAGCCGATTTTTCAGCGCTTCGGCCTGTTTACTCAACGCCATCGCTCGCATCCTCCGTTTCACATCGCTCGCATTTTACACGTCCGTCCTCGTACAACGCCGTCCCGCATCCCACACAATACCCACTCACCCACGGATCGTTTCGGTCATCGTATTCCGGACAATTTACCGGACAGTACACCTGCCCGCACACCACACACATCTCGGGTCATCCCCCCGCTTGTTTGCTTTCACCCGTTTTCCCTTGTCGTACACCTGCCGTTTTGCTTTGTTGCCCGCCATCCGCTGTCAATCCATGCCAACCCGTTTTCCACCGTCCGACCGTTGAAAACGTGTGGAAACGGTGTGCAAAAGTTGAAAACCGTTTGTGCGTTCGGATACGGATTCAAAGAAAGGATTTGGATACGGATTCGGATACGGATTAGGATACGGATTCAGACAGACAAATTGCTGTCAGTTGTCCGCTAATTGTCGGTCAGGCGGTGAAGGGTATTTGCTGCGCTGGTTGCGTACCCGTTGATGCCTCTCCCACGTAAGCAGCTGCAAAAACGGCTGTCCGTCCGCTTGATACACCTGCAACAATCCCGCTTGTTCCAGCCTTTCTACCGCCTGCATCACCACCTCACTGCTCACGTCATCCCGCAACGGGAACAACCGTGATTTGAGCAAGGCAGGCCGTGCATCCAACCGCCCAAAATCATCGCATTGCACGATCAAACGATAAAAACACACCTCCTCAAACCACGACAACGCTTCAATCGTCGGACTGGTACAAATGCTTTCCCGCAAAATCCGATTCGGCATACCCACTTCCCCTTTCTCTGTTTCTCCAAAACTCTACTTTTGGTAGACTTTTGGGCGTGAAAAAAACACCCACTCGTTTTGCGTGTGTGTCTCCCTTAGGTTACCCCCATTATACTCTACTTTTGGTAGAATGTCAAGAGAAAAGTAGAAAATCCTTGCATTTTTCTACTTTGGGTGTATAATAAAAGTAGAGCTCAAAAAAGAGGAGGGCGCCTGTATGTCACCTATTGGGGGGAAAATTCGGCAGTTGCGAGAGATGCACGATTTAACGCAGCGTGAACTGGCGACCGTGATCGGCATCAGCGATAAAGCGGTATCCGCTTGGGAAAACGGGAAAAAGACGCCCCGTATGCCGGTCATTAAAAAGTTGGCGGATTATTTCGGTGTGACCACCGGAGAGTTGGTGGACGACACGGTTAGTGAGCCGGAAGAACGGTTGATGCCGTTTACCGTTGCGCAGTTGTGTATCACGTGGTGTTGTACGCCTGAGGATATTATTCAGGAATTAAACGTGTCCGAAAAGCGGGCGGCGGAATTACGGAATGGTGCGCAGTTAACCGAGGGCGAGACTTATTTGCTGACGCCCCGTTTCAACACACCTTTCCCCCGCAACGTCCTGCGTGACCCCGCTAACAGTGCTTGTAATATCGTACCGTTGCCACACACCGCTTCTCGTCGTATTCCCGTGTTGGGACGTGTTCCGGCAGGTGTACCCATCGAAGCGGTTACCGACATCGTGGAAGAAATTGAACTGTCCGGCCATTTTGCACAAGACGGTCAGGAGTATTTCGGGTTGTTGGTCATGGGGGACAGTATGCTGCCCGAATACCGTGACGGCGACGTGGTCATTCTGCGTATGCAATCCACTGCCGAAACGGGCGATGACGTGGTGGCGTATATCGGATTGGATGATGCCACCCTCAAACGTTTGACGGTGACCGAATCGGGCATCCAGCTTCGCCCGTTAAACCCCGCCTACGCTATCCGTACCTTCACCAACGACGAGATCCGCAAACTCCCCGTCACCATTGCGGGTGTGGTGGTGGAACAGCGCCGTCTGCGCAGACGATAACCCCTTTTCCAAACTCTGCAAAATTTCTTGTTGACACGAACGGTTGTTCCGTGTTATACTGAGCAACAAGGAGTGGATGAAAATGAAAATTGCAGTTGTCGGGTCCCGTAATATACAGAACATACCGTTGGAGGACTTGATCCCCCCGCAATGCACCGAGATCGTATCGGGCGGTGCCAGAGGTGTGGATACCTACGCACGGGAATTTGCACAAGCGCACGGATTAACGCTGACCGAGTTTTTACCGGATTACGACCGCTACGGACGCAGCGCACCGCTTAAACGCAACGACTTGATCGTAGCGCATGCGGATTTGGTACTGGCGTTTTGGGACGGCGAGTCCCGTGGGACGCTGTACACCATTCGGCAATGCCGCTTACAGAAAAAGCCCTGCCGTGTTTTCCGTCTAAAAAAATAACACCGCAACCAATCAAAATCCATTTTGCATAATCAGACCCCCGACAGGTGTAAGAGCCTGTCGGGGGTCTTTGTAGGGCGGGGGCTTGCTCCCGCCCTACGATGTTCAAAAACAAACACCGTCTGTTTTGCGTACATATGGTTACAAAACACGCACCGTTCGAACCATAATCGAAATGATCAAGTCGAGGGTGTTTCCTTTTCGGCAACTTGTTTTCCATTTCATCACCACTCCCGCAATACCACAAAATGGGCACAAAAAACAAGAAGCCATGCGGTTTTTCTGCATTTTCCGATGGAAAGTAAATAACACTTGAAAAGCGAAAGATATTTTGGTAGAATAAGGGGGATAATGAAGTGGAGTGGGAATATGACGAAAGGGTTTGACAACGCACTGTATATGGAACGGCAGAAAGCGCATATTGCGGAGCGCATTTCGCGGTTCAACGGTAAGCTGTATCTGGAATTCGGCGGCAAATTGTTTGACGACTACCATGCCGCCCGTGTTCTGCCCGGCTTCGAGCCGGACGCCAAAATTCGTCTGCTGTGCGAAATGGGTGACCAGGTAGAGGTTATTTTTTGCATCAGTGCGGGAAATATAGAAAAGACCAAGGTCCGTGCAGACCTCGGTATCAGTTATGAGATGGACTTACTGCGCCAGATCGACCTGTTGTCGGGATTGGGTATTGCGGTCAACAGCGTGGTCATCACGCAGTATACCGGCCAAGCGGCAGCGGATTCGTTTGCCAGCAAATTAGCGGCACGTGGTGTCACGTATTATATCCATCGTCCCATCGAAGGCTATCCCTCCGACGTAGACCACATTGTCAGCGACGAAGGATACGGTGCCAATCCTTATATCGTCACCACCAAACCGTTGGTGGTGTTGACCGCCCCGGGCCCCGGCAGCGGAAAACTCGCCACCTGCTTATCACAGGTCTACCACGAATATCGACGTGGCGTGATGGCGGGTTACGGAAAATATGAAACGTTCCCGATATGGAATCTGCCGTTAAAGCATCCTGTCAACCTTGCCTACGAGGCGGCAACCGCCGATCTGCAAGACGTCAATATGATCGACCCGTTCCATCTGGAAGCCTACGGTCAAACCACCGTCAATTATAACCGTGACGTGGAAGCGTTCCCCATCGTACGTACCATCCTCACCCGTATCACGGGAAACGATAAATTCTATTGCAGTCCCACCGATATGGGGGTCAACATGGCGGGCTACGCCATTGTGGACAACGAAGTATGCGAAGAAGCCAGCCGTCAGGAGATCATCCGTCGGTACTATAAAGGTCTGTGCGATCTAAAACAAGGCAAAGAACGCAGCAGTACGGTGGACAAGCTCAAACTCATCATGCAGGAATTGGGACTCAAACCCGAAGACCGTCCGGTCGTGCAACCGGCACTCGCCAAGCAACAATCCGCAGGCGGTGCGCCCGCAGCGGCGATTCGCCTGCCGGACGGACGTATCATCACGGGGAAAGCCACTCGCCTGATGAGTGCGTGCAGCGGTGCGGTGCTCAACGCCATCAAGGTGATGGCAGACATCCCCAAAAACGTGCTGCTCATGAGCCCGCAGGTGTTGGAACCGGTACTGAAACTGAAACTCGAACTGTTAAAAAGCAACAGTAGCGTGCTCAAAGCAGACGACGTGCTGACGGCTTTGTATATCTGCGCCGCCTCGGACGAGGTAGCAGCGCTGGCGGTATCCAAACTGCCGCTCTTACGTGGTTGCGACCTGCATTCCACCCAGTTGTTACATTCCGGTGATGAATCCACCCTACGGAAAATGGGGCTAAACATTACCTGTGAACCGAATTTTCCTGACAAAAGTTTATTTTTTGGATGAGGTAACACTATGAAAAAATACGACTACCTAATTGTGGGCAGCGGCTTGTTCGGCGCCGTTTTCGCAAACGAAGCGACCAAAGCGGGCAAGACTTGCCTGGTGCTCGAAAAACGTGACCACGTCGGCGGCAATATCTATTGCGAGAACGTTGAGGACATCATCGTGCATCGTTACGGCGCACACATTTTCCATACCAACAACAAAGTTGTGTGGGATTACGTCAATGCGCTTGCCGACTTTAATCGGTACACCAACTCCCCCATCGCCAATTATAAGGGCGAGATCTATAATATGCCGTTTAACATGAACACCTTCCATGCCATGTGGGGTGTGCGTACCCCTGCCGAAGCGCAGGCGGAAATTGATAAACAGCGTGCCGAGATCACAGGCGAACCGCAAAACCTCGAAGAACAAGCCATCTCGCTTGTCGGCCGTGACATCTACGAAAAGCTGGTCAAGGGTTATACCGAGAAACAATGGGGTCGGGATTGTACCGAACTGCCCGCTTTCATCATCAAACGCTTGCCGGTGCGGCTCACCTACGATAACAACTACTTTAACGACCGCTATCAAGGCATCCCGATCGGCGGGTATAACGTCATCATCGAGAAATTATTAGAGGGGTCTGACGTCAGGACGGGTGTGGACTTCCTATCTGACTCCGACACCTACCGTGCGATGGCGGATACGGTGGTATACACCGGCACCATTGACTCGTACTTTAATTATCGGTTCGGTAAATTGGAATATCGCACCGTACGATTCGAGTCCGAGCTGCTCGACCAGCCCAACTATCAAGGCGTGGCGGTGGTCAACTACACCGACCGTGAGACCCCCTACACCCGTATCATTGAACACAAGCATTTCGAATTCGGCACCCAACCGAAAACGGTGGTCACCCGTGAATATTCCACTGCTTGGCAGGACGGCATGGAACCCTACTACCCCGTCAACGACGAGCGTAACCAAACACTGTACACCAAATATGCCGAGCTTGCCAAAGACGAGCCGAACACGCTGTTCGGCGGCCGTTTAGCCGAGTATCGTTATTACGATATGGATAAAGTCATTGAATCAGCGCTTGCGTTAACGGCAACGCTGTTTTAAGGAGGTTTCAAATATGGCAGTCAAAAAACCCATGGTATCCATCATCGTACCGGTATACGGTGTGGAAAAATTTGTCGGCAAAGCGATTGAAAGTTTGCAAGCGCAGACCTTTACCGATTGGGAATGTTTCTTAGTAGACGACGGCACCAAAGACCGCAGCGGCATCATTTGCGATGAATATGCCGAAAAAGACGCCCGTTTGCGTGTCATCCACAAAGAAAACGGCGGCGCTCATACCGCCCGTAACGTTGCGATTGAACAGGCAAACGGCAAATATTTCTATTTCATGGATTCCGACGACTGGACCGAACCCACCATGTTGGAAGACATGGTGCGTCTGGCGGAACAGTATACGGCTGAATTGGTGGTCACAGGGTATTATATCGATACCTATTACACCGATACCGATTACGTGACACAGGAAAACTTTCAACCGTCGCAGGTGTTTAAAACGCAACGGGAATTCCGTGAAAATGCATACCGCTTGTTCGATTGTAACTTGCTGTATACCCCCTGGAATAAACTGTATCTGGCTTCCTATATTATGGAACACAACCTCCGCTTCCCCATCACGTTCTGGGATGATTTCCCGTTCAACCTGAGCGTGTTGCGGGACGTCGAGCGTGTGGTGGTATCGGACAAAACGTACTACCACTTCATGCGTGCCCGTGCAGAGAGCGAGACCGCTAAGTATCGCCCCGAAATGTACGATAAGCGTGAAGAAGAACACGGCTGGATGGTCGACCTGTATAAGCACTGGGAAGTGGACGACGAAAACTCCCGTGAATTCTTGGCACGCCGTTACATTGAACGGGTGGTCGGTTGTATCGAGAATATCACCAACCCCGGCTGCACATTGTCCAAAAAGGAGAAAAAAGCGGAGATCAAACGCATCCTCCAAAACCCCAAAGTGGCCGAACTGTTAAAGGTGGCAAAACCCCGTTCCGGCATGATGAAATGGATGCTTCTCCCCATCCGCTGGGGCAGCGCCACCCTCACCTATTGGGAGGGCTGTGTAATTTCCCACGTCAAACGGAAAAACACCCGCTTGTTTGCGTCTTTGAAGGCAAATCGTTGAATTTCCTCTTGACTTTTGCCATAAAATGCACTATGATAAATACTTGTCAGCGACCTGCTGACAAGATACGCCGCTGTGGTGGAATAGGCAGACACAAGGGACTTAAAATCCCTCGGTAGCAATACCGTACCGGTTCAAGTCCGGTCAGCGGCACCAGAAAAGAACCCACACTTGTCTACGACAAATGTGGGTTCTTTTCAACTAAATCCGTCCTATCGGACGGGATAAATCCCGCTTTCGTGGGATGAAATCACTTCGTGATGAAATCCGACTTCGTCGGGAGATAAGGACGGATTTAATTTCATCTGCGAAGCAGATTTCATCCG